>JBMOMO010000198.1:0-12629 GCA_049324135.1 Chloroflexota bacterium | reverse complement strand
CGCATCCAGTTCACGCCCGACCTGCTGCCCGGCGACATTACTGGCGGGTACGTGTACAACCGTGAGAAGAACCGCTTCGAATTGCGCCAGGGCCCGATCTTTGCCAACATCATCCTGGCCGATGAAATCAACCGCGCTTCGCCCAAAACGCAGTCTGCGCTCTTGGAGGCCATGCAGGAGGGACAGGTGACGCTCGAAGGCGAGACCCTGCGCCTGCCCGAACCGTTCATCGTGTTGGCGACCCAGAACCCCATCGAGTACGAGGGCACCTTCCCGCTGCCCGAGGCGCAACTGGACCGCTTCATGCTCAAGTTGTCCGTTGGGTATCCCAGCCTGGACGAGGAAAAGGAGATCCTGCGCCGCCGCCGCGAGCGCCGGCAGGACGAACTCTCGTTGGGCAACGTGACCGACGCCGGGCAACTGCTCGACATGCGCGCGGCCGTCGAAAGCGTCTACGTGGAGGCCGACCTGGAGGAGTACATTGCGGCCCTGGTGCACGCCACCCGCGCCGACCGGCGCGTGGCCGTTGGCGCCAGTCCGCGCGGTTCGCTGGCCTTCCTCAAATTGGCGCGCGCCCACGCCGCCCTCGAAGGCCGCGATTACATCCTGCCAGACGATGTCAAGCGCTTCGCCCTGGCCGTCCTCAGTCATCGCATCCTCCTCCAGCCCGAATATTGGATGTCGCACCAGGTTGCGGGCGAAGTCATCCGCGATGCGTTGGATAAAGCGCCGGTGCCGGTGATCACTGCGCCCGCTGGGCGTCCTTAGCCGGCCGGGAAGGAACGCTTCCAAGCCTTGTCTCGCGCCATTTTCCTTGTTCTCATCCTGTACGCCCTCCTGCTGGCGGGGCTTGCCAGCCTGCGCGGCGATCTGCTCGGCCTGTCTATGCCGTTCTTCATCTACTTGCTGGCAGGCCTGTGGCGGGCGCCGGAAACACTCGACCTGGAAGTGCGCCGCGTCCTATCCAGGGAACGCGCCATGCCGGATGAGGACGTGTCTGTGATGCTGGAAGTGACCAATCGCGGCGCGGACATCGACGAACTGCTGCTCGAGGACATACTGCCTGCCCGGCTGGCCCTCCGCTTCGGGACTCCCCGCCGCCTGCTCCCGTTGAAGAAGGGCGCTTCCTGCTCCTGGACGTATACCGTGCATGGCCCGCGCGGCGGCTATCCCTTCGGGCCGGTCAAGGCCGAGGCTGCGGATGCGTTCGGTTTGCGGCGCAGCAGGCAGGAGGTCAGGGTAAGAAGCGAGTTGTTTGTCTTTCCTCCCTTGATTCGCTTGAAATACGTCCCCATCCGCACGCGCAGCACGCGCGTCTTCTCCGGGACTATCCCCGCGCGGGTGGGCGGGCCGGGCGTGGAATTTTTCGGCCTGCGCGAATACCAGCCGGGCGACCCTCCGCGCTGGATCAATTGGCGCGCCAGCGCCCGCTTTGGCGATGAACTGTATGCCAACGAATTCCAGCAGGAGCGCGTGGCCGACGTGGGCATTGTGCTGGACGGGCGCGAGAAGACGAACTCCTTCCGCGATGGGCGTTCCCTGTTCGAATATTCTGTGCTGGCGGTCGCTTCGCTGGCCGACTCTTTCCTGGCGCAGGGCAATCGCGTCGGGCTGCTGCATTACGGGCGCTACATTGACTGGACCCTGCCCGGTTATGGCAAGGTGCAGCGCGAGCGTATCTTGCAGGCCCTGGCGCACGCCCAGCCGGGCGGCTCCCCGGTCTTTTCTGGGCTGGAGCATATCCCGGTGCGCTTCTTCCCGGCGCATTCCCAGGTGGTGTTGGTCAGCCCGCTGGAGGTAGACGACCTGGAAGTGCTGATCCAATTGCGCGCGCGCGGCTACCAGGTGATGGTGGTCAGCCCCGACCCGGCCGCCTTCGAGTTGGGCTTCCTGCCGATGCAGCCTTCCGTACAACTGGCGGCGCGCATCGTCCGCATGGAACGCAGCCTGTCGTTGGCGAGATTGCAACGCGCCGGCGTCCAGGTATTGGATTGGGATGTGGCGCAGCCCTTCGACCTGGTCGTCAAGCGTCGCCTCGGCCCGCCGCCGGCCTTGCTGCATACCATCGGGGTGCGCCCATGACGTTTGCCGTTTTTATCGTCAGCGTCTTGTTGGGCGCCGGTTCGTTATCGTACGCTTATGCGGGCGCTGGTTTCGCGCAAATCGCGCGCATTTTGCTGCTCTTCGGCGTATTATGGATATTCACAGGCTGGCGGCGTTGGACGTGGTTTTCGTCGCTGGGCATCTTGTCCCTGGTGGCGTTGGCAGGCTTTGGCTTGTGGATCGAACTTCCTCCCGGCTGGATGATCTCCGGCGCTTTGGGCGGATTGCTGGCCTGGGACCTGTCCGATTTCATGCGCCGCCTGCGCTTTGCTGCCGGGCAGGGTACGCCGAAACAGTACGAAGAAATGAAAAGCCTCGAACGCCGTCACCTGGCGCGCCTGACGGTGGTTGCGCTGGCTGGCTTGCTCCTGGCCAGCGTTGCAATGCTCGCGCGGGTGGAATTCACGTTCGAATGGGTCGTGTTGCTTACACTGGTGACAGTTTTGGGGGTGGCGCAGTTGGTTGCCTGGCTGCGCAGGCGCGGATAGGGGATCTTCCGCTGCGCACAAAATACCCAATCGTTTGGTTTTTTCGTTGCTTTATTTCGACTAATCAACTATAATATTAGTTGTTCGGTTGCGTATATGGAGTTCGAGTATGGCGAACCGGTTGCGTGCGAAAGAGAAAGACGAGATCCAGGCCTCTGTTGCAGGGTCGGAGGATGCCAGCCCTTTTTCCCCGGTTGCGGGCGCCGAAGCGATTGACGTAGGCGCGCGTTTGCGTTTCTTGCGCGCAAATGCTGGGTTGTCCATCCGCGCCCTGGCTGAAATGAGCGGCCTGAATGTAAATACCCTCAGCCTGATCGAAAATGGCCGCACCTCGCCAAGCGTTAGCACCTTACAGCAGTTGGCCCAGGCCTTGCAGCAGCCAGTGACCAGGTTCTTCGAAACCCATCTCGGTACGCAAAAGGTGGTCTACCAGCGGGCGGGGGAACGCCCGCGCGCCATGTTTTCACACGGGACGATGGAAGACCTGGCGGCTGGGATGCCGCGCTTCGGCGCCGAACCGGTCATTGTCACGCTCGAACCGCATTCGGATAGCGGACGCAACCCGATCGTGCATACCGGGCGCGAATTCGTCTATTGCCTGGAAGGACGACTTTCTTATACGGTAGATGCGGAAACGTATTGGTTGGAACCTGGCGACAGCCTGCTTTTCGAAGCCTATTTGCCTCACCGGTGGGAAAACGTCGATTCCGCGCCGGCGCGCATCCTCCTGGTCTTGTGCCCATTGGATGAACGCGACCAGCCAGCGGAGCGTCATTTCCCCCTCGCGTAGGGCGTACCGCTTCATGCCAGGATGAGCGCCTTGCCTTTTTCTAAAACGGATTGATTGATTGATGGAACGCTCTATCTTCGATATTCAAGCAGATTTTTGCAAAGCCATGGGCAACGCGACGCGCTTGCGGATCATGCACATCTTGCGTGAGCGCCCCATGACGGTCAGTGAGATCGTTGTGCGGACCGGCTTCGGGCAACCCACCGTCTCGCGCCAGTTGGCTGTATTGCGTTCTGTCGGCGTCGTTTTCTGTGAACGGCGGGCAAATGAGATGCTGTACCAGTTGGCAGATGACAACATCGGCGAAGTGTGCGACCTGGTGCGGAAGGTGTTGGCCGACCAGATGCATAAACAGAGCAGCACTTTGAACGGTCCCTGAGTTTCTATTGCGTATCTCCTGTTTGGGTCAGGCCTCCCCTGTTTGAGCGGACAGGGGAGGCCATTGTGTTTGCTTATTTGCTTCTTCATGTCATCGGAATATCGATTATATTTGCCCCATGTCTTTGCGAACACGGCTGATTATTTTTATCCTACTTTTTAGTTCGACAGTATTCACCAATATCTTCGCGTTGGTGTATCTGGCGGGCTCGATCTCTAACTCGCTGGATGCAATCGAGAAGATTCGCCAGCGCCAACTGGTGGCTGTGCAAATGAACGCTCATTTGCGGGATGCGGAGGCGGCATTGTATCGGTACCAGATCAACGGTGAGATTGGGTTTAAATTCCAATTCATGGAACAATTGGATAATTTCTCCAATGACCTTGGGCAATATCGCCAATTGGCGGTCGATTTAGATGAACAACAATGGGCGGCGGCTTTGGATGCATCCTATCAGCAGGCGTTGGACGCAGGCAATGAACTGATCGCGCTGCGCGACAACCAAACGGATCGTCTCGACGAATTCCTGGCGGCGCAGTTGGTGTTTTCTGCTTTCCTGTCAAATCACGTGATGCCAGCCCGTTCGGATGATGTCCAATATCATACCATCGTTACAGCCATGCAGGATTCGTCGCGCGCCATGTTGTCTGCCGTGACGGGATATTTGGCGTCGCCGGAAGAAAACAAACGCGTGCAATTTACCGATGCGGTGATTGCATTTCAGCAAGCGGTGAATGACTTTAGCAACATTGCGCAGTCTGATGATGAAAAACGGTGGGCGGAGGAGACTTTTACTGTCTTCAACCAATTGAAATCGTTGGGTACCCAATTGATTGGCGGGCGCGATTTGCAGCAGTCATTGTATGCCAATTTTATTTCAATTATCTTCAACGCGGGGCAACAGGTCATCGTTGGGCAGATCGAGCCATATGAGACCGAAAAATTCTCGCAGGAACAACAATCCTTGTTGAAAGCGGTTGACACTGCCAGTGTAGCGAGCATCTTTGCTGTTGCCTTGATATCGGGCTTTGCGATCCTGTTTATGCTTCAATTATCGCGGCAGATCAACACGCGCGTGTCTGCTCTATTGGATGGCGCGGAACGTGTGACACATGGAAATCTCGAAGAGCCAGTTGCGATCACTGGCGAGGACGAATTCGGACTTTTGGCGTCATCCTTCAACACAATGATGTGCGAACTCGCCAACCGTGAAGATCGCCTGCGTTCCATGGTTGGTAGGATGGCGCAAATACAGGATGAAGAGCGCCGCCTCATTGGTTTGGATCTGCATGATGGTCTGACCCAACTGATTATCTCTGCCAACATGCACCTGAATACGCTCAATGCGCAGATCGGTTCTCAATTGAACGCACGGACGCTTCAAGCCCTGGATGTCAGCAGGATCCTGATCAAACAGTCTATTGACGAAGCCCGCAGGGTGATCTCTGAACTGCGCCCGATGATGGTGGAAGACTTGGGGTTGGAGCAGGGCCTTCGTCAATACGTGACCGAGGTTTGTGCAGAACAAAACTGGGTATCGGAGATCGTCATCGATACCCGGGGACTGCAAATTGCACATTCTATGGAATCATCCATCTTCCGCATTGCGCAGGAGGCGTTGACCAATGTCCGAAAACACGCGCAGACTCAAAGGGTGCGAGTTGAACTGTCAGTTGATGATCAAAGACTGGTTTTGCGTGTACAGGATTGGGGTCAGGGATTTGATGCGTTGTTGATCCAAAAAGATGAAGTTGAACATTTGGGATTGGTCAGCATGCAGGAACGGGCACAAATGATCAACGGTGCCTGCGAGATCCAGAGTCAACCTGGCAGGGGAACGCGCGTGGAAGTGAGCATTCCGCTCGCGTCTCTTTCACAAAGGAGTCAAGATGGCAAGTGAGGTCAGATTGGTCATTGCAGATGATCATCCGATGGTGCGCGCAGGCCTGCGAAGCATGTTGAGCGACTCGCGGGTACAGATTTTGGGCGAGGCGAGAACCGGACGCGAGGCGATCGAGATGGTTATGAAACTTAAACCCGAAGTGGTTCTGATGGATATCCGTATGCCTGACATGGATGGCATCCAGGCGCTCGAAGCGATCAAGGCGGCAAAATTGGATACGCGCGTTATCATGGTGACAACGTACCGCAGCACGTCATACTTGTTACGTTCCCTTTCAGCGGGGGCGTCGGGATTCGTGTTGAAGGATATTTCGCGAGAAGAATTGCTCGCGGCGGTATATTCCATTGCACAGGGAACATCGCTGGTGGACGGCCTGTTTTTGCAGGATGTCTTGCGAAATCTTGAGAGCGCCGAGAAGACGACTGAAGCCCCGGAAGGTGTGGTTGAGCAGTTGACTGCGCGTGAAATGGATATTCTGCGTTTGATGGTGGAAGGATTGACCAATCAGGCGATTGGCGATGTACTTGGCTTGAGCGCGGGAACGGTCAAGGGATACGCGCAGACGGTGATGCACAAATTGGGGACGAATGACCGCACGCAAGCGGCGGTGAAGGCGATACGGATGGGGTTGGTGAAGTGACATCTGGTGTTCGAGTAGCCCCGCATGATTTTAGCAGGGTGTATTGAAACCACCATGTTTTCAAGTAATCTCTTTTTTACATGTAACTTGCGATCTCGGTATGCTCTTCGCAAAGATTGCTTAGTACTACTTGACCACCATTAATCTCTCACTCCCAAATGGAGGGGCAAAATCCAGCCGTTTGGGAGTTTTGGTTTTAAGTTCCAACTTGTATTCTTTATCTAGAATGACGGCTAATACACTTCGCAATTTACTTTCCCGACCAGAAATTCTGGTTGCGCCTGGTGCGGCGGATGCAATATCTGCTCGCCTTGTCGAGGATGTCGGTTTCAGCGCGGTATATGCCAGTAGGGCAGGGATTGCAAATGTGCAGTTTGCTTTGCCAGATATCGGCTTGCTTACGATGACTGAAATGATCGAGTCGATTCGCCGTATTGTCAAAGCGGTAAACATTCCTGTCATTGCAGATGCAGATACTGGGTATGGCAATGCTGTTTCTGTGACGCGCACAACCCAGGTCTATGAAGAAGCAGGCGTTGCTGCCATGCAACTCGAAGACCAGGCGACGCCCAGCAAGAGCGGCCACTTTAGCGGTAAGGAGGTTGTTTCCGCCGATGAAATGGCGCAGAAAATTCATGCTGCGGTGCAAGCGCGCAAGGAACTGCTCATTATCGCTCGCACCGGCAGTCTTGCCACACATGGAGTAGATGATGCAATCCGTCGTGCGAACTTGTATGTACGCGCGGGCGCAGACATCATTTTTATCGAAGCGCCCACACAAAAAGACCAGATTGCCGGGCTGCCAAAACAAGTCAACGCCCCCCTGCTTTTCAATATGACCGAAGGCGTGAAGACTCCCCCCGTTTCACACGACGAACTTCAAGAGATGGGTTATCGCATTGTGATCCATCCCAACCTTGCCATGCGGGTGGCGGCGCGTGCCGTGCAAAGTGCGCTAGCTGTACTGCAAAAAACCCGCCGTAGTGACTTACTTATCCCCTCCATGCTCGAATGGAATGAACCCCAGCGTTTGGTGCGCCTGCCCGAGTGGGAATCGCTCGACACCGAATTGAGCCGCTTCGAAATAGCGGATTCAAGAAATCCAATTTACTAAAGGAGAAGAATGATGAAACGGAAGTTAAACGTGTTCCTGACCCTGACGCTCGCGCTCGCCTTTGCGCTTGCCGCCTGCGTCCCCGCTTCGACCCCGACCGAGGCGCCCGCCCCTGAACCCGTCGCCACAGAGGCGCCGGCAGAGGCTCCCGTCGCGACCGAGGCTCCCACGGAGGCGGCCTACGAATATCCAACCGAGGCAATCAATATCATGGCGCCTGCCTCCCCGGGCGGTGGCTGGGATGGTACAGCCAGGGCCATGCAACCCATCATTGCAAACATTACAGGACAGACCGTCCAGGTCTATAATGTTCCTGGCGCGGGCGGCACCGTTGGCCTGGCGCAATTTGTCAGTGACGCGAAGGGCAATCCCCATGAGTTGATAGTGGGCGGCCTGGTGATGGTTGGAGCAATTCAGACCAACAAATCGCCGGTGAACCTGACGCAAGTCACACCCATTGCGCTTTTGACCGCTGAGGCAGAGGCTATCGTTGTGCCAGCCGCTTCGGAATATGAAACCCTTCAACAACTCATTGACGACTTCAAAGCCGATCCCACGTCCGTCAGTTGGGGCGGCGGCTCCGCTGGCGGCACAGACCATATCCTCATCGGTCTGATCGCGAAGGAAGTTGGCGTCGACCCGACCAAGATCAACTACATTGCCCATTCTGGCGGCGGCGAGGCCACAGCGGCCATCCTTTCTGGCGCAGTTACCGCGGGCGTGTCCGGCGTCTCTGAATTTGCGGATCAAGTGGAAGCGGGAACGATGCGCCTTCTGGCTGTGTCCAGCGAGGAGCGATTGGAAGGCGTGGATGCGCCAACCATCAAAGAGGCGGGCGTGAATGTTGCGCTCATGAACTGGCGTGCAATCTTTGGCGCCCCGGATCTAACCACCGCGCAGCGTGATGCGGTCGTGGCGGTCATCGAAAAGATGCACGACAGCCCGGAATGGCAGCAAGCCCTGGAGGCGAACGGCTGGTCCGATTTCTTCAAGTCAGGCGATGAGTTCGGGACATTCCTCAATGATGAGATCGCGCGCATCGAAGGTGTGCTACGTGACATTGGCCTGATCGAATGACGACGGACGACCATAACCCTAAACCGATATACTCAGCCCGTGCGCTGTTTGGCCTGCGTCTGGCTGCACTGATTGTGATCAGCCTGGGTGGGATTATTCTCACCCAGGCATCACAGATTGGTACCGGGGCAGGCTTCATAGTAGTGGGACCACGTGTTTTCCCAAAGGTGGTTGGGGTCGGTATCCTGATTCTCGGTTTCTTGTTTTTACTGAGAACGACAGTGCTGTTGGATAACGATCTCGTGGCGGAGGTTGCTTCTGAGGAAGGGATCACAGATTGGTCCACGACTATCCTGTGCCTGCTATCGTTAGTAGTGTACGCATCCCTGCTTCATCCGCTGGGTTATACCATTGCAACTGCTCTCTTCTTCCCGGTTGTTGGACGCATTCTGGGCAGTACACGACTGAGGCGCGATATCATTGTAGGCGTGGCGCTTGGGCTTGTCATCTATCTGGCATTCACTCGCGCCCTCGGAGTACGCCTCCCGGCGGGCTTACTCACAGGCATCTTATAAGGATCTTCTCATGGATGTCTTGATTAACCTGTTCCACGGCTTTGCCAGCGCGCTGACCCCTCAATACCTGCTGCTGGCGGCAATCGGCGTTACGCTAGGAACCGCCATTGGCGTTTTGCCGGGCATCGGTCCGGCGTTGACTGTGGCGTTACTGTTGCCGCTCACTTACAACTTCGACCCCACCGGTGCGCTGATCTTGTTTGCGGGCATCTACTATGGCGGGATGTACGGCGGCTCCACAACTTCCATCTTGTTGAATACACCTGGCGAATCTGCTTCGGTGGCGACCACATTCGAAGGCTTTGCCATGGCTAAGTCTGGGCGCGGTGGGGCGGCCTTGGCTACTGCTGCGGTTGGCTCATTTGTGGCTGGGACCATCTCCACTTTGCTGTTGACATTTGTGGCCCCAATCATTGCCAGGCTCGCCCTGCTGTTCCAGCCTGCCGATTATTTTTCATTGACGGTGCTGGCTTTTATGAGCGTCACGGCGCTGGTGGGAAAATCGCTGTTGCGGGGCATGATCAGTCTGTTCATCGGTCTGTTCATTGGTCTTATCGGCATCGATGTGCTAACAGGCCAGCCGCGCTTGGTTTTTGGCCTGCCAGAATTGTTGGATGGCATTGACGTCGTCGTAGTGGCGGTAGGTCTTTTTGCTGTGGGCGAGGCTCTGTACGTGGCTTCTCAGATGCGCCACACCGAGGAAGAAATCATACCCGTAAAAAGCCGCGTCGGGATGACTCGCGAAGAGTGGCGGCGTTCCTGGCCTGCTTGGTTGCGTGGTACCCTGTTTGGGTTTCCATTTGGGGCCTTGCCGGCCGGTGGCGCTGAAATTCCAACCTTCTTGAGTTATACGACCGAGAAACGGTTATCGAAGCACAAAGAAGAATGGGGGCATGGCGCCATTGAGGGTGTGGCCGGACCGGAAGCGGCTAACAATGCGGCGTTCTCCGGCGTGCTTGTCCCATTGCTTACGTTGGGGCTTCCCACTTCGGCCACCGCCGCCATCCTGCTGGTGGCGTTCCAGATTTATAATTTACAACCCGGTCCGTTGCTGTTCCAAAAATCGCCGGAGTTGGTTTGGGCGTTGATCGCTAGCTTGTACATCGGGAATGTGATGCTGTTAGTCTTGAACCTGCCGCTGATCCGTATATGGATCAAAATTTTGGCAATCCCGCGTTCAGTGCTTTATGCAGGGATTCTTGTGTTTGGTACCCTGGGCGTGTACAGTATCTCCAACAGTTTTGTCGACGTGATGATCATGTACGCGATTGGCATCGTGGGATTTTTCATGCGCCGGTACGGGTTCCCGGTCGGGCCGACCATCCTTGGCGTGATCCTCCTGCCGATGGCCGAAGCGCAATTTCGTCGCGCTCTCTCGATTAGTCAGGGCGACCCGATTGTTTTCTTTACTCGCCCTCTGTCATTGGGACTTTTGTTGGCAGCCGCAGGGGCCGTCATCCTGCCTTACATCCCGGCGCTGATTGCGCGGCTCAAGCGGAAACCGGTCGAGGCTGGCCGCGTGATCTTCGGAGATGGACAGGAGGACTGATCCCAGGGCAGTCATCTTGACAAGAAGCGGTTCGGGACGCGTCTCGCGATTGGAGGCAGTTTTACTGGTGTTGGTTTTCATGCGATATCGATTCGTATCAAATTAACAACAGAGCAGAGCAATCAGCAGATAGAATCAAAAGTATGCAACACTCTTTTCTGTCGTTTAAGGTAAGCAAGGCCACATTGTTTGTCCTATTGTTGACTCTGATGGCGTCTTGTGCGCCTGTTGTGACCTCTTCGCTTCTGACTCCAACTGCGCCCGCTACCGTATCTTCGGATTCCTTCCCAAAAATTATTCCCTTCTTCACTACCGAAAGCGACCCTGGTCAACTGGCGGTTTTGCAATCCCTCATCGCGGAATATCAGGGTCTCAACCCAGGCATTGAAGTGGATATCGTCATTGCTTCGCCAGCATCGCGTGGAACGAGGCTTCTCACGTCCCTTGCCTCAGGCGCAGACCTCGGCATCTTCGAAATCGAGCCTGCTCTCATGTCCCAGTGGGCCGACGCGGGTTATCTCCTCCCGCTCGATGACGTGGTCGCAAACATTGGAGCAGACGATTTTGTGGAAGGTAGTCTCTTTCGTCAAAAGGAAACGATTTATGCTGTGCCGTATGCTGTCAGTGTGTACGGTCTATGGGTTCGCAAGGATTTGTTTGAGCAAGTTGGGCTTCCTCTGCCAACAACTTATGATGAAGTTCTATCAGCCGCAAAGATTTTTACGAATAACCAAACCTATGGCATAGCCCTACCCGCAGGACACAATATCGCCACTGTTAATTACTTCTCTACTTTCCTTTGGCAGAACGGTGGCGACTATTTTACCTGCGATGGGAGAGTCGTGTTTGGCGAACCACAAGCCCTGGAAGCAGTCCGCCGATGGCAAGCATTGACTCAATATGCCCCGCCCGGTTTCACCACCTGGGGTTTTCCCGAACAAATAGATGCCTTTGTCAATGGGCGTGTGGCAATGGCAATGTACGCGGGTCGCCTGGGAGTACAGATCGAAGAGATGCACCCCGAACTGGCTGATAAAGTCACAGTCATTTTTCCCCCTTGGGGCGAACAAAAAGTGACTCTCGGTGTGTGGAGTCGTTTTGCCATTGCCTCTGGCACCAAGAATCAAGCCGAATCCATAGCCTTCCTGCAATGGTTGGTAAGCGGAGACAGGTTGTTGCGTTACGACAGTGTTTTGCCTGGGCACATGATTCCGCCGTTAAATTCGGTTCGCGAAGAAACATTGATCTACCCATCCACATACACACAACAGCACGCCGATTGGATTCAATCCTTCTACGATTGGTCTGCCTTCACCAATCATCCTGCCATGAATATGGGCTCGGTCAGCAATGGGCAATTCAAACGTTCAAGAATTGCCCCCCCCTGGGCGTGGGAAGTCTTTGGCACCCCTGGCATTGTGGATACCATGTTGCAAGACGTGGCAAGCGGAAATGACCCCGCACAGGCTTGGGATGTAGCGGTTAAAGAAATGGCGAGGGCGGTTGATGCGTGGAAATCCATGCACCCGCAGTGGGAATCGACAGATTGCAAGTAATGTTTCTCAACCGCAGGTAATAACTCAATGAAGTCGTGATGGGCGACCCTGGGAGATGTGCAATTATGTGCCATGATCTCATGATGTACAAAAGTCTAGCGAAGTGTTAATGGGGCGTTACTTGCGAGAGTAGAGTTGCTGTATCGGTGCGCGCGGAGCATTTCGGAAAGTTGGGGAAGAGGAACGTGGAATTTACTTCAAGTTTACAATCCCAACATAGTAGGATTACAAGTCGTGTATATACTTCTGCTTTGGTCATAAAGAGACTGCCTGAATAGGAGGCTCAGCTCGTGAAACCCCGCGCACATCTCTCCTTGCTCGTCTTGATATTATTTGTTACCTCCTGCTCACACCCTGCCCATTTGCAGGAAATCCAAGCGCAGGTTGAGCCTACACTACCTATAATAATGACACAGGATGTTATTAACCTTGTCGCCTCGCTTTCATCTGGCAATCACAATCTCTCCATGACCGTGGACGGATTGGAGCGCACCTACATCCTGCACGTCCTACCC
>JBMOMO010000197.1:0-1639 GCA_049324135.1 Chloroflexota bacterium | reverse complement strand
AGCCGTGACACAACTCGGGGAAGATCAGCATTTTTTTGCCGATGACCGCGATGGCGTGGAACTCGCACACTTCAGCGCACTTGCCGCAATAGGTACACTTCGCCTCGTCCACGACGGGGAGCAGGATACCCACCTCCTTGCGTTGACTCAACTTGGGATGGAGGAACAGCGCGGCATTCGGCGCTTCCACGTCGCAATCGAGGACGCGCACCGCCCCCCGTTCCGCGGCGGCCAGGGCGAGACTGGTGGCGACGGTCGTTTTGCCCGTCCCGCCCTTGCCGCTGGCGACGACGATCCGCATTAGTGCTGGCCTCCGTGATGACCCGCGTGGGTGGCGGCTTCGGCTTTTTGCAATTTACCAGCCTTGAACAACGCCAGAACATCGGCGGCGGTCAGGGATTCGCCCGTCGGTGCGAGGTACATTTCGATGCCAGCAGGGGAGAGGGCGTCGAAGGCGTTCGGTCCATACGCCCCGCTGATGACGGCCTGCGCGCCCAACTTGGCGATGAACTGCGCCGCCTGCACGCCCGCCCCGCCCGAAGCGAACAGCGCGGGATTCTCGTGGACGGTCCATTCGCCCGTCTCGCTGTCCACGAGGCAGAAGGCGGCCGCGCGCCCGAAGCGCGGGTCGAAGGGGGATTCGAGTTTGTTACCAGAGATGGAGATGATGAGTTTCATAGGTAGAGAGCAGAGACCAGAGAGCAGAGAGTAGTGTTGCATCAACTACTCTCTGCTCATCTTTTCTCTATTTATCTTTCTCCAACCGCTCGGCCAGTGTTTCGATGGCAGTTTGCAGGTTGGTGAGTTGAGTCTCCAGCCAGGAATTTCCCTGGGTGGCGTTGACGCCGCCGAGGCCGCGTCCGAAGCCGCGACCGGCGCCGCGTCCGCGACCGAGGCCGCGCCCGCGTCCCGTCCCGCCCTGACCGGCGCAGTTACCCATCCCGCGTCCTGTGCGGGATCCTTGTCCTTGCGGACCTGTTCCGTCTTGGAATGGCATTTCGTACTCCTTTCAGTTGCCTTATCAGTTACTTTTTCTTGACAGCGTCGTACGCCGCTTCAAGCGCTTCGATCTCCTTGCGCCGCTGGCGCAGGGATGCGATCCATTCGGAGAGCGCCGCTTCGCCCTGTGGGGTGATGGTGTAGACGCGCCGCTGGGGGCCGAGGCTCTCTTCGCTCCACGAACTGGCCACCAGCCCCGCGCTTTCCAGGTCGCGCAGGGCGCGGTACAGGATGCTGATGTCCATCTGCTCAGCCTGGAAGCCGAACTCCCTCAAGCCGTCCATCAGGCTGTAACCGTAGCCTGCCTCGCGGTGCAGAAGCACCAGCAGGCACGATTCGAGGAAAAACATCTTGCGCCGACCGCCTCCGCGGCCACCACCGAAACCTCTTCCACCGGGCATGTGGTCTCCTTAAATCAAATTGTCTATAGTTTAATACACTATAGACAATTTGTCAATATATAAAATTTAGAGTGTTAGCCCAAAGTAGAAATGTCCCTTTTCTCCAAAGTAGAAATGTCCCCATCGGAGGACGAGAAAATGGAGACAATGCAGATGAGCAGCAAAGAAATCAGCCGGCTGGCAGTGATGCAAAAGCTAGACGAGAAACATATCAGCCAGAAAGAAGCAGGGAGAATTTT
>JBMOMO010000196.1:0-12708 GCA_049324135.1 Chloroflexota bacterium | reverse complement strand
AGCCCAACCCGTATTTGGCAATCAGCAGGAAGACGGCCATTTGTTCACGCGTGACCGGGGCATCGGGGCAGAAGTTGCCGCCGCCGCAGCCGCCGGTGATGCCTTCCGCGACCAGTTGTTCGATCCATTTGGCAAAGCCATTGTCGGCGGGGACATCGTTGAAGAGGCCGGTTGCTGGGGGCGGGGTGTAACCCGTGCCATGTTCAGCAATCAGCAGGAAGACGGCCATCTGTGCGCGGGTGACATTGGCCTCCGGGCAGTACATCAGCGGGGAAGTGGAACATCCACCGGTGACGCCGGCCAGGTACAGGCGCTCGATGAAGTTCCAGGCCCAGTAGGCCATGGGCACGTCGTTGAAGGTCTGGGGGCGCACGGAATAGGTCTCGCCACTCGTGTAGGGCAGGCCCGAGAACGGGTTACCGGCCAGGTCGGTGATGGACGCCGTTACGGGAATGTCCAGGCGCAGGGCACCGCTGCCCGCGCCGGTCCCCGCGCGGACGGCGTAAACAGTCGGTCCGCCGGTTACGGAATCGACGGTTTCTTCGAGGATGGTTCCCGTCTTGTCCAGGATGAAATCCTCAACGTCCACCCCGGTTACAGATTCAGAGAAGGTGACGGTGAAATCCACGCTCGCCGCGCTGGTGGGGTTGGGATTCGCGCGGGTGATGGCAACGACGGTTGGGGGAGTGGTGTCGGAGGCATACACGTAAGCCGCGCCGGCGTTGTAGGCGGAGTTATCGCCCTGGTTTCCGTCAACCCCGGTGGCGTTGCTGCCTTCGCAGTACGCCCCAACTACAGCGGTATTGCTGGAGATGGAAACGGAATAGCCGAACCAATCGTAGACATCGGGATTGGAAGCCTTGAGATAGGCACCCTGGCTCCAGGCTGCGCCGTTGCGCATGAAGGCGTAGACCGCCCCGGCATTGTTGGCTGAGTTATCGCCTTGGTCTCCGTTTGTCCCGGCGGCGCTGCTATCCTCCCCATACGCGCCGACCATGAGCGTATCGCCGGAGATGGATGTGGAGTATCCGAAATAATCGCTCGCCCCGGTGTTGGAAGCCTTGAAGTAAGCTTGTTGGCTCCAGACCGCGCCCTCGCGTGTGAAGACGTACGCCGCGCCGGCGTTGTAGGCTGAGTTATCGGCCTGATTCCCGTCCACCCCAGTGGCGCTGCTGTCTTCCCCATAGGCGCCGACGAGGATGGTGTCGCCGGAGATGGATGTGGACCAGCCGAAATAATCGCTCGCCCCGGTGTTGGAGGCTTTCAGGTAGGCCTGCTGGCTCCATATCCCGCCGTCGCGCGCGAAGACGTACGCCGCGCCCGAATCGGCCGCCAGGTTGTTGTCCTGGTTCCCGTTCACCCCGGTGGCGTTGCTGGATTCCCGATAGGCGCTGACAACAATAGTGTCGCCGGAGATGGACACAATGCCGAAGTTGTCGAAATCCTCGGTGTTGGAGGCTTTCAGGTAGGCCTGCTGGCTCCAGGTTTCGCCGCTACGGGTGAAGACGTAAGCCGCCCCGGCATCGGTGGCCGTATTGTTGCCCTGGAATCCATTCACCCCGGTGGAGTTGCTATCCTCCCCATTTGCCCCAACCACAAGGGTGTCGCCGGAGATGGAAACGGAGTTGCCGAAGTAGTCCCAGATGTCGGTGTTGGAGGCTTTGACGTAGGCCTGCTGGCTCCAGGTTTCGCCGTTGCGGACGAAGACGTAAGCCGCCCCGGAGTCGGGGTAGCCATTGTTTGGTGGTCCGTTCACCCCGGTAGTGTTGCTGTCTTCGAAAGGCGCCCCGATCACAATGGTATCGTCGGAGATGGCGACGGAGTACCCGAAGCGATCGGTGGGGTCGGTGTTGGAGGCTTTCAGGTAAGCCTGCTGGCTCCAGGTTTCACCGTCACGCACGAAAACGTAGGCTGCGCCGGCATCTTCAGCCGAGTCGTCGTCCTGGTTTCCATTCACCCCAGTGGTGCTGCTGTCTTCGCGGTAGGCCCCAATCACTACGGTATCGCCGGAGAGGGCGACAGAGTAACTAAAATAATCGTACGCGTCGGTATTGGAGGCTTTCAGGTAAGCTTGCTGGCTGTTCGGGACGGCGCTTGCCCTGAGCGTGGCCGAAGGAACGGGCGTTTCCGGCAGCAGGGATTGGATCTGATCCCAGTCGGCCGCGTCCAGGCCGGGCGGGATGGAGGTCTGGCTCGCCTGGACAGTCCAGGCTGGCATACCACCCAGGATGAAGGCCAGAATGAACAAAATGGACAGGGTCTTGCGAACGGTTTTCATGGGATTTTCTCCTAATCAAATGACGCAAAAACAGGATCATCGAGACCGTCCAGAAGCGACTGGAATTGGCTTTTGCAGCCGGGGTGGCGGTTTTTATAAGTAACCCCTGGGCGGTCACTTCAACATCTCTTCTTCCCAACATACAGTTTTTTCTTGCCACTCCCAGGATAGCGACATTCTTTTCGCAGGAGGGGTGTCAACGGTCACATTGCAAGTCACGTCCAACTCTGTGATGGTCACACACAGCGACGGATGGAAAACTTGGGAGGGTCTGTCAACCGATGGGACATCATAATCCAGGGCTTTTTTTAAAGTCGGGAGGCTCTTTTTTGGGTGTTGTCCCTCGTTTGACTTGATGAGGGTGTGAAATTCAAAAAAATCGCGTATCTTATGCAGCAAACAAACCGCTGAATAGGATACCTAAATGGACTGGAAAATGCTTTATTGCCCGAACAAAAGCTGCAAATACTATGGAATGCCGTTTCAATCAGGCAAAATGGTCAAAAATGGAACCTGTCATGGTCAACCACAGGCACTTTGCAAAGGGTGTGGGAGCAGTGTGGTCTTGAATTACGCAACAGCTTACTATGGTCTGGAGAGCGATGCGGTGATTTTCGAGACCGCAGTTCGCGCATTAGCAGAAGGAAATTCAATTCGGGCAGCGGGGCGTATCTTTGAAATCGACAAAGATACAGTGTGCGATTGGCTCATTCGAGCAAGCCTACATTGCCGCTCAGTGGTTTTGTACTTTTGGAATCAATTGCATGTGGCCGAATGCCAACTGGATGAATTATGGAGTTTTGTATTAGCGCGCCAAACCGATGGGATGCTTTTGAATCAGGAGAAATTTAGGCTCTTTGGGATTTGCCGTGATTCTGTACACGGATCACACAGGTTTCACGGAATTATGCCGAAAAAGCCTTAAAAAATCTCTACCGTACATGCGGAAAATCTGACACATTTTCCATCGCGAATACCGCGAATAGGCGAATTTCGCGAATGAAAATTGTCAAAATTCGCATCATTCGCTCATTCGCGACATTCGCGTTGAGAAGATGCATGGTAGAGAAAAAACGTGTTTTCCGTGAAACCTGTACTGAGCCTGTCGAAGTATCCGTGTACAAAAGGGTTTTAATCACGCCGATTCCCAATGAGCCGTTTTTTGTTGACAGAATGGGCTGGCATTTTGGGTTCCCCGTTGAAAACGGTCAAGCCGGAATCAAAAGGTCCCCACCCGCCTGGGTGGGGACCTTGGGGCTTTGACTTACGGCAGGTTGAAAGTCGTGGCCAGGAAGACAGCCATTTCGGCGCGGGTGACAGTTCCCTGAGGGCAGAAGTTGCCGCCGCCGCAGCCGCCGGTGATGCCTTCGGCGGCCAGCTGTTCGATCCAGCGGGCGAAGGGATTGTCGGCTGGCACATCTGCAAAGACGCCGGTCGCGGCGGGCGGGGTGTAGCCCGTGCCATGCTTGGCGACCAGCAGGAAGACTGCCATCTCTTGGCGCGTAACCAGATTGTTCGGACAGTAGTTGCCGCCGCCGCAGCCGCCGGTGATACCTTCGGCATAGAGTTGCTCGATAAACCTGGCGAACATGTGATCGGCAGGGACATCATTGAAGACCGTGCCCGTCGCATCGCCTGGAACATAGTCCTTCCCGTACATGCCTTTGAGCAGGAAGACAGCCATCTGTCCGCGGTTGATTTTTTGTGTGGGGCAGTAATTGAAGGGAGATGATGAGCATCCGCCGGTGATGCCGTTATCGTAGAGCTTTTCGATAAATGAATAGGCCCAGTAGTCGAAGGGCACGTCTGCAAAGGTGGGCCCGTTGTATTCGAGCGCACCGATGTCGCAATGGTCGCCCTGCGGACGTGCGACGTCGCGTTGGTCGGTGGCGGGGCAGACGGCGTCATTGCCCTTGTCGATGGCCGATGACCCGGCGGTCAGCGGGATGGTTTGGGTATGGCCGCCATTGTTGCCCAGCGCGCCGAGCAGGGGATCGGCGGTAAAGATATTCGTGCCGCCCGCATACCCATTCTGAATCACGCTGTCGCTCACGGTGGGAGAACTGGAGTTGTTGTAGATCTGCGGCCCATTGGGAGCGGTGTTGCCCCACAGGATCGTGTTGCGAATGATGGAGTTGCTGCTCCAGTTATAGATTCCGCCGCCGCCCTGGGCCGAATTGGCGCTGAAGGTGACGTTGGTCAGGGTCGGGCTGCTGGTGGTGTTGTACATGCCCCCGCCGCCGCCATTGGTGGCTTTGTTTCCGCTGAAAGTGGCGTTGACCAGCGTGGGAGTGCTGCCCAGCGTGTTGTACATGCCGCCGCCATAATCCACGGCTGTGTTGCCGTTGAAGGTGACATTGGTCAGGGTCGGGTTGCTGTCACGGTTGTTCATCCCGCCGCCGTAGGTGGCCGTGTTGGCGCTGAAGGTTACATCGGTCAGCACCGGGTGGCTGGATTGGTTGTACAGCCCGCCGCCGCCCGCAGCCGAGTTGCCGCTGAATCCAGCCGATGAGATGGTTGGGTGTCCGTCATTGTTGTACATTCCCCCGCCTGCGTTGATGGCGGTGTTGCCGGTGAAGGAGACATTGGTCAGGGTCGGACTGCTGTCATTGAAGTTGCTCATGCCGCCCCCGTAGCTGCCAGCCGAATTTTCCACAAAGGTGACGTTCATCAAGACCGGGTTGCTCAGGTCGGAGTTGTACATTCCGCCGCCGTTAAAGAGCGCTGAATTCCCGTTGAAATCGACCTGCGTGAGGGAGGGATGGCTGTTTTCGTTGAACATGCCGCCGCCGTAATCCGCCGAGTTTCCATCGAAGGTGACATCGGTCAGCATGGGTTCGCTCTCGCCGCGGCTGTACATGCCGCCGCCCAGTGTCTCGATGGCATCCCCGCGTGCCTCGTTGTTGGTGAAAGTGACATTCGTCAAGGTCGGGTTGCTCTCGTTGTTGGCGATCCCGCCGCCGTAGGTGAGTGCCGAGTTGTCGATAAAGGTGACATTCTCCAGGATGGGGTTGCTGGCATAGTTGTACAGGCCACCCCCGTAGGTGGCGGTGTTATCCAGAAAGATGATATTTCTCAAGGTCAGGCTGACGGAGTCGTTATACATGCCGCCGCCGCGGTAGTTTGGATATTCACCATCCGCCTGGCCGGATGTGATGGTAAATCCATCCAGAATGGCGCCGTTGGCTCCTTTGACCACATGATAGGAGTCGCCCTGGGCTGAGTTGAGAAAACCGCTTAGGATGGTGACATTGGTCTCGAAGTCGCGCTGGTCGAGGGAGGTTTCTGTGCCTGCAAACCCCCCATACACAGCCGCATTTTCCCGGAGTTGGAACGTGGCCGTGCGGACGGGGAGAGGCGCTGTCTTATACGTTCCAGCCATGACCCAGACCGGGTTGGCGGGACCTGACATTCCCAGCGCGGTTTGCAGTGCGCAGGCATTGGCCCAGCTAAAGCAGTCGCCGGTTCCAGTGGCCGTCGGCTTGGCGTAGAGGGTGCCTCCGCCGGCTTGTGCGGGTGTGATCCCCACCGCGCCCATCAACAGGGCCAGCAGCAATAGGACATTGAACCAACGGGATACGAATGAATTCAAACGAGTAGACATGTTTTTCTCCTTGGAGGGGTATTGGGAAATTCGGCGCTTCGTCGCAATAACGAAGCGCCGAATTGGATGCGTCTACGGCAGGTTGAAGGCCGTGACGAGGAAGACGGCCATTTCGGCGCGGGTAACGGTTCCGGTGGGGCAGAAATTGCCGCCGCCGCAGCCGCCGGTGATGCCTTCGGCGGCCAGGGCCTCGATCCACTTGGCGAAGGGATTGTCGGCGGGCACATCGTTGAAGACGCCGGTCGCGGCGGGCGGGGTGTAGCCCGTTCCATGCTTGGCGACCAGCAGGAAGACGGCCATCTCCTGGCGCGTAACCGGTTTATCGGGGCAATAGTTGCCGCCGCCGCAGCCGCCGGTGATGCCTTCGGCCGCCAGTTGCTCGATCCATTTGGCGAATATGTTGTCAACTGGGACATCGTTGAAGACTGTGCCGGTGGCATCGGCTGGGACGTAGGCCGAGCCGTACATGGCCTTGAGCAGGAAGACGGCCATCTGTCCGCGGGTGACCGGGTTGGTGGGACAGTAGTTGCCTCCACCGCAGCCGCCGGTAATGCCAGCCAGGGACAGGCGCTCGATGAAGTTCCAGGCCCAGTAATTCATGGGCACGTCATTGAAGGTCTGGGGGCGCACGGAATAGGTCTCGCCGCTCGTGTAGGGCAGGCCTGAGAGCGGGTTGTCGTCCGCGTCCACGATGCCGACGCCCGCGGGGATGTCCAGGCGGATCGTGCCGCTGCCTGTACCGGTGGAAACCGTGACCACGCCGTTGGTGGTGTCGCCTGCGATGTTTGTGACTGCAGCGCCGCTGATCGTGCCCGTGGCAGTTACCTGGAAGTCATAGTCGTGGACATTGTCGACCGGTTCCGAGAAGGTGATGTTGAAATCGACGCTGGCGGCGTTGACCGCATTCGGGTCGGCGCGGGTGATGGAGACGATGTAGGGATGCGGCTCGTTGCTTTCGTACGCGCCGATGTCGCAGTACAGGCCGTTGGGCCGCGCCTCGCCGCGTTGGTCGGCGGCGGGGCAGAAGCTGTTCTCGCCTGTGTCGATGGCGGGGGAGTCCACCAGCAGGGCATGGGTCAGGGTATCGCCGCCGTTGTCGGCCAGAACGCCCAATTGCGGATCCAGGCCGACGATATTTCCGCTCACGCCGTTTGTCAGCCCGCAGGCGTTGGCGCCGTCTTCGATCAGGTTATGGGAGGAGGTGGCGTCCACGTAGCCGCTGGCGCTGAGGTAGCAGTCACCAATAGTGTTGTTGGCGATCAGGA
The DNA here is from genome assembly GCA_049324135.1 of Chloroflexota bacterium. Lineage (GTDB taxonomy): Bacteria > Chloroflexota > Anaerolineae > Anaerolineales > Villigracilaceae > JAABUE01. The sequence continues at coordinate 5,561 of JBMOMO010000196.1, read as the reverse complement.
CGCCATGCAGGATGGGATGGCTGGCATCATTGTTGTAAATCCCGCCGCCCAAGTATGCGTGATTGTGGCTGATGGTTACGTACAACAAAGTGGGTGCGCTGTCCATGTTTGTTATGCCGCCACCGATATTGGCGCTGTTATTGCTGAGTGTAACGTTCTTTATCACAGGGCTGGCGGCATCATTGTACATGCCACCCCCGCTTTCACCCGCTTCATTGTCATTGAACGTAACATCTTCCAGCAGCGGAGTGCAGTCTGTCCAGTTGGACATTCCGCCGCCGTATGAATCCGCCACGTTATTGCGAAAACTGACATGGGTCAGGATGGGATTCGACTCGGAGGAATTGGACATCCCGCCGCCTGCAAATCCTGCATGGTTGCCATCGAAGGTGACGTTCGTGAGGGTGGGGTTACCCTCCGAATTCTCCAATCCGCCGCCGTTTATGGTGGCCTGGTTGTTTGTGAACGTGACATCCGAGAGGCTGGGAGCGCTGCCATTGCGGTTGGACATCCCGCCGCCGTAGTTGGCGATGTTCCCGCTAAAGGATACCTGTGAAAGCGCAGGATTTCCGCCCCCTGCGTTAAACAATCCACCGCCAAATTCAGCGGTATTATTGCTGAAGGTAACACCAGTCAGGGACGGTGAGCCGGAATAATTGTCCATCCCGCCGCCGCTGTCCGTTGCTGCGTTGCTGTCGAAGATGATATTGGTCAGTACAAGCCCGTCTGACCAGTTGTGGATTCCTCCGCCTGTATTAGCGTGATTCCCGGTAAATGTGACGTTTTCGAGGGTGGGATTGCCATTGGAGTGATTGAGCATCCCGCCGCCCCTTTCGAGGGCGTAGTTGCCGCTAATGACCAGGTTCTTCAAAAGCGGCGAAAAGGATTGATTTAGTATTCCGCCGCCATATTTTCTCCAATCGTCAGCGCTGTCGGCTGACCCGGCCGTAATGATGAAACCATCCAGCACGGTGTTGGTATCCGTCCCACCGGCGGTGACGAGGTGGTAGGCGTTTTCGCCAACGATATCCGCCGTGGTCTCGGCGATGAAGTTGCCGTCGGTATTGACATCGTTCTTGTCGAGGTCGCCGCTCAGGATGGTCAGGTTCGTGGAGAAGTCCCGGTCGGTGAGGCGTCCTTCCGTGCCGTCGAACCCGCCATAGATCTTCACGCCGTCCTTGAGGGTAAAGGTGGCATCGCGGTCGCCTTTGGCTCCAGGGTAATAGACTCCTTCCGCCACCCAGATCTGGTCGCCGCTCACTGCGGCGGTGAGCGCATCTTGCAGGTCGTGATAGGCGGTGGCCCACGAGCCTCCGCAATCAAAGGAACAATGCACGTCCACATCCACGTAGCGGGTCGTGCCTGCCGCGCGGGCGGGCTGGACGGGCATCCCCGCCAGCAGGAGGGTGAGCAAAACGAACAGGGTGAAGAGTTTGTGTTTCATGGGTCGATATCCTTTCCTTTCAAAGTGGGTTGAAACTGGACGCTGGCCTTGAGCGCAATGAAGTCGCTCAAGGCGTCCAGGGATGTGAAATAGAGCTTCTGCCCGCTGGGGACGTGTTCCACCGAGCCGCGCAGGGGAACCTGGGATATTTGCGTCGTTTCCGTCCACAGGCGGACGACGAAAAGTTGTTGGCCGGGGGAGAATTTCTTGTCCATTGCACTCATTGTAGGCAAGGGGCGTCCAGAAAGCGTCCAAAATAAAAGACCCTAAAGGTTTTTGGAAACCTTTAGGGTCTGAAACCTGGAATCCCGAAGTTCTACTTCGGGAATGGCGCGCTTCCGCAAGTAGAACTTGCGGATTCCTTTGTCACTCTTTACGGCCACTCCCCCCGTTCGTGTGCGGCGACGATCTCGCGGTTGTGGCGCATGGCAGCAAAACTCCGCTGCGACTCGGCTTCGGGGATGACCGACAGGTCTCTTTGAAATGTAGCATAAGCTTGCGCGACAACCTGTTTTGCGCGCTCGGTCTGACCGTCGGCGTGCAGGACTTGGGCCGCCGCCCACAGGAAGCGGTGGACGTTATCATCCTTGCCCTCGACATCAGGATAGGCGGCCAGGACTGTTTCGGCGGCTTGCAGGGCCAGGGACATCTTCCCTGCCTTCCAATACGTCAAGGCCAGGTCGATTTGCACACTGACACGTTCCATGAACAGGGCCTCATCCTCCAACAGGGACAGGGCTTCGGTCAAATGCCCGCGGGCTAATTCCAGGTTGCCCAGTTCGCGTTCGGCTTCTCCCAGGCTTTGCAGCGCCACCCCTTCGAGAAATCGATTCTCACACGCGCGGGAAAGCGCCACCGCGCGCGCCGCATACTCCTTTTCCAGTTTGTATTTTCCCTCGAATGAAGCCGCACAACTGATGTTGATCGCCTCGCCCGCCATCCCATCCTGGTCATTGACCTGCTCTAAAATTTTGAATGCCTGCTCGTAGCTGTGTATGGCTGAGGCAAAATTCCCCACGCTAAAGTCGATGTGCCCAAGGGTCTGCAGGATCAGGGCGTGCCCCTTGCGCGTTTGCATCTTCTGAAACAGGTCGAGGGCGGCCAGGGCATGTGTGCGCGCTTCTGCAATCCGAAACTGAAGGTGGAAGGACATGGCGATCATGCGCTCGGCGTGAGCCTGCCAGTGCAGGTCGTGGGCCTGCTGCGCCAAACCCAGCAACTGCCAGGCATGTTTCAAGCAGCGGTCGAAGTCCCTGGCAACCAGTCCGCCGGCCGCCAGATGCCAAAGGGTGTAGAGAAGCGCATAGGTCGGGGAAGAATCCTGGCTGAGCGCCAGCGCCTGATTGGCCCAGGCATCGGCTTCCGCGGTTCGCCGCAGAATTATGGAAATTTCCGCCAACTGGCAGCAGCATTGCATCTGGCCGTCGATATTCCCATCCTCATGGTAGGCGGCCAGGGCCTGTTCCAGGAAGTGGATCGCCTCGGAGTGATTCACGGCGATCTTTTGATAGTTCCCCTCTGCAAACCACGCCTCGGCCTGCCAGTGTTTTGAGCCTGTCTGCCCGGCCTGTACATGCAGCAGGTCGGTTTTTGCCCGTTGCTGGGCGCGGTCATCCACAGCCCGATGGAACAAAATATGACGCTTCGTCACTTCGCAGGCTAATGCGGGATCGCCCAACCCGCCCACGAGTTTTTCCATCCTCTCCAGTGCGATGCGCTGCTCGTCGCGTTCGCCGCGGCGATGGTGGATTCCCTCCCGCAGGCGGATCAGCTCGAAGACGGTACGATCCTCGCAGACCTCGGGCTGGCGCTCCGCCAAATGGAGCGCGCGGCCGCTGACGGTTAACGCCTCCGCGTCCGCGAAAACCGCCAGGTGTCCACGCGCCGCTTCAAGGTAGAGCGGAATGGCCTGCGCGGGTGACTCACCCAGGTCGTAGTGCGAAGCCAGTTCGCCCGCCATCTGACTGTGCTGATCGGGATACAGTTCCTCCAGCACCTCCGCCGCGCGCAGGTGACGTCGCTTGCGCTTGGCGAGCGGGATTTCATCGTACAGCACCGAATGAATGAGATGGTGCGCAAAGAAATAATCGAAGCGACTGCGCCCCTCGGTCTCCCAGATGAGACGACGGTCGAGCAGGCCGCGCAAGGCCTCGTGCGCGTGGACTTCGTCCCAGCCGCCGATTTCGCGGGCGGCCTCTGCGTCGAAGGCGGGCCCCAGCACCGCGGCTGCCTCGGCAAACGCCCGCGCCGACTCGGACAGCCGCTCCAGTTGCCCGCCAATCACGGCGCGGATTCCGCCAGGCACCACCTCAGACAGATTCCCGTCCCGCCAACTTTGCACCAGCATTTCGATGAAGAGCGGGTTGCCTTCGCTTTCGGAAAATAAGCGCTCCGAGGAGTGGGGCGGATTGGCAATCCGCCCAACCAAATCATCCACCGCCTCGCGCGAGAGACGGCTCAAGGCCAAATGCTCCACGGTCACGTCGGCTTGCAGTTTGCGCCGCATTTGGCGCAGCGGGTGGGAGCGCGGCGTCTCTTCATCGCGGTAGGTGCCCAGGATCAGGATCGGGAAGCGGGCGGCGTGGCGCGCCAGAAATTCCACCAGCGCGGCAGTGGCCTCGCCGGCCCAATGCAGGTCTTCGAGCAGCAACAGCAACGGACGCGGCGCGGCCAATCCCTCCAGCGCCTTTGCCACCGCGTTGAACAGGCGCAGGCGTTCGCGCTCGGCATCCAGCGGCGGCAGGTCGGGCAGCTTCAGGCGCGATTTGAGTTCGGGAATCAGGAGGCCGAGCGCGGCCAGGTGCATCAAGTCCGCGTTTTGAGCGGCCAGCAATGGCAGGACGGACGCCAGCGCCTCGACCACCGCCTGATACGGGCGCGTCTCCTGCGGCGACGTGCGCCCAACCAGCACGCGTCCGCCCTGGCTCTCGACCAGCAGCGACACCTGCCGCGCCAGCCGCGACTTGCCCACGCCCGCTTCCCCGCCGACCAGTCCGAGTCCGCCGCGGCCGCGCGCGGCGCGGCTCCACCAGGCGGAGAGGCGCTCCATCTCGCGCTCGCGTCCCACAAAGGGCAGGGACGCGTCTCGATGGCCGCGGTCCGCCCCGGGCGCGGGGGCGCTGGGCGTGTGGAGGGCGGGCAGGCGCTCATTGCGCGTCACCAGCTCGTAAAGAGAGAGCGTCTCGGGCATGGGCGTCACGCCCATCTCGTCTCGCAGTTTGCGCTCGAAGGTTTTGAATTCCTGGATGGCGCCGGCGCGGTCGCCCGCTTCGTAGCGGATGGAAATGAGTTGACGCAGCGCATCCTCGCGGAACGGGTCGCGGTTGAGTAGTTGGCGCGCGAAGCCGATGGCTTTGGGAAAATCGCGCTGGGCGCGGTGATGAAAGGTGAGGCGGGTGAGCAGGTCGTAGAATTGGTTGAGCAGGCGCTCGCGCTCGAAGAAGACCCAGTCATCGTAGATGGTTTCGAGCAGGTCGCCCGTGTAGCAGGCCGCGGCTGCTTCGAGTTGGTCGGGTTGGGCGGCGAGACGTTCGAACTCGGCCAGGTCCAGCCAGAAATCGGAGTCGGGATTCCAGCCGACAGTGCGCGTGTCGCCGACCAGCCACGGACGGTCGGCGGGCGGCAGGACGCGTTGAAGTTGATGAATGTGACGGCGCAGGTTGGCGCGCGCGTCGCTCTCCGAGTCGTCAGGCCAGAGGGCAAAAGAGACATTCTGCCGTTCGAGGGTTTGTTTGCGGTGAAGCAGAAGGTAGGCGAGAAGCGGCAGGGTTTTGGGCGGCGCGTTGAATTTGAGCGCTGCGCCGTCGAGCAAAAGTTGTGGTTTGCCGAGCAGGTGGATGAATAGGGTCATGAGGCCTGGTCCTGAATCAAAACGCGCATCTTCCCACTTCGTATCTTCACAGCTGACAGTACCGATAGGATCGCTTCCCTGGCGGCTTGGGAAGAGCCTGGTGGGCGGGGGCAAACCGATAAAGCGCCCGCCTGAATTGTAGCAAAAAAAAACGGCAATACAGACACTATCGACAGCCCCATTTCTCCTACCTGGCATGAAAGGCACAACGCAAGGCCTGCCCCCATTGCCCTGCGTTGTGCATGGTCGCGGGCTGAACCCGGCTCG
>JBMOMO010000195.1:0-12752 GCA_049324135.1 Chloroflexota bacterium | reverse complement strand
CGCAGGGTGTTGCAACTCCCGCAGGAGGCCGAGCCGGTCATCTTCACGCCGCTTGGATATCCCGCGGACCAGCCCGGCCCCAAGGTCCGCAAACCATTGAATGAACTGGTGCGCTACGAACACTGGTAAAACCCGGCCTCGGTAGATGAAACGTTTCGCAGCCTCGCGTTGTCGCGCCCACGCAGGCGGCAAGATGAGCGTGGGATGAGTCCGCGCTTCGGGCGCAAGCGCGATTGGGTATAATCGAGCCTATGGCATCCCTTTCTTTCCCTGCGCCGCGCCAGAACCTGCTCTGGGCGCAGATCCTGGCGGCCCTGCTGGGCGGATTGGCGCTCTTCCTGGGCGCTGTCATCCTGTGGACGCTCGGTTTCCAGTTGTTCTACGCTGGGCGTATCTTTCCCGGCGTGTCGGTGGCCGGCGTGGACCTTTCCGGGCTGGCGCCGGCTGAGGCCTCGCTCGAACTCAGCCAGCGGCTGTCCTATCCCTACACGGGCAAGATCGTGCTGCGGGATGGGGCCAGGGTGTGGCTGGTCTCTCCCGCGCAGATGGGGATGGCGTTCGACGCCTCGGCCAGCGCGCAGGCGGCCTACCGCCTCGGACGCAGCGGCGGCCTGCTTGCCAGCCTGGACGCCCAGGTGCGCGCCCGCAGCCAGGGCGCGGAAGCGGCGCCCGTCATCCTGTTCGACCAGCGCGTGGCCTACCAGTACCTGCAGGCGCTGTCCGCCGAGATCAACCAACCGGTAACGGAAGCAAGCCTGGCCCTGGTCGGAACGGAAGTGGTCGCCCAGCCCGGCCAGGCGGGACGCATCCTGGACGTGGACGGCACCCTGGTCTTCCTGAGCGCCCAGATGCAGACTTTCCGCGACGGCGAAGTCCCGCTGGTGGTGCGCGAGCAGCCGCCGCAGGTGGTGGACGTGTCGGCGCAGGCCGAGATGGCGCGCCGGGTGTTGAGCCAGCCGCTGCGGTTGTACGTCCCCAACGCGGGCGAGGGCGATCCCGGCCCGTGGACCTACGACGTGCAGGTGCTGGCCAAGATGCTGACCGTGCGCCGCGTCGAAAACGGCGGGACGGCCGAAGTGCAGGTGGGGCTGGACCCGAACCAGTTGCGCGAAGTGTTGGTGAATATCGCCGCGTACGTAGACCGCAAGCCGGAAAATGCGCGTTTCTATTTTGATGACGCCACCCGGCAACTGGCGTTGATCGAGTATTCCAAGGTGGGCCGGGCGGTGGACGTGAGCGCCAGCATCGTGGCTATCAATGAAGCCTTGCTGCGGGGCGAACACAACATCCCCTTGCAGATCGCCGAGACCCAGCCGGCCGCGCCGGATACGGCCACCGGCGAGCAGTTGGGCATTACCGAGTTGCTGATCGCCGAAACATCCTATTTCTACGGTTCCAGCGCCGAGCGCATCCAGAACATCCAGGCGGCCGCCAAACAGTTTCACGGCCTGCTGGTGGCGCCCGGCGAGACCTTTTCGATGGGCAGCGCCATGGGCGATGTCAGCCTGGACAACGGTTTTGCCGAGGCGCTCATCATCTACGGCGGGCGCACCATCAAGGGCGTGGGCGGCGGCGTGTGCCAGGTCAGCACTACGCTGTTCCGCACGGTCTTCCGGTATGGCTTCCCGGTGGTCGAGCGCATCCCGCACGCCTACCGCGTCTCCTATTACGAGCAGACCGCCGGCGGCGCGGTGGACCCCGGCCTGGCCGGGTTGGACGCCACCGTCTACTTCCCGCTGGTGGACTTCAAATTTACCAACGATACGCCCTACTGGATCTTGATGGAGACGTACGTCAGCGCCGAAGCGCGCACCATCACCTGGAAGATGTATTCCACCCGCGACGGTCGCAGCGTCGCGTGGGAGACCAGCGGCCCGCAGAACGTCGTCCTGCCGCCCAAGCCGCTGTTCGAAGTCAATGACGAATTGAATGAAGGCCAGATCAAGCAAGTGGATTGGGCCGCCAGCGGCGCGGATGTGCTCGTCACCCGCACGGTCTCGAAGAACGGCGCGGTCTACTTCACCGACCAGTTCAAGACCCACTACGAACCCTGGCAGGCTGTCTGCCAGATCGGGCCCGGCACCGAAGAACCCGAAAAACTAGCCAAGCGCAAAGGCGTGTGCCTTTCGCCCGATTGATGCGCCGGCCTGGCGATATGGTAGAATATCCCCCTGTTGAAACTGGAGAGCCCATGATCAGTCAAGATTTGCTCGAAATCCTGCGCTGCCCAAATTGCGTGCGCGAAAAAGACGGCCTGCTGACGCTGCACAAGGATGCCTGGCTCATCTGCCAGGACTGCGGGCGCAAATACCCCATTGTGGACGACATCCCGGTCATGTTGATCGAAGAAGGGGACAAATGGATCGAAACGGCGGCCAATAGCCTGCCTGTTCCGCCTCCCGCCCGCTAAGAGGTCCGTGTGCCTGCCCTGGACGATCTGCTGGCCGACCTGACCAGCGGCGACGAAACGCGCGCCGAAGCGGCCGCGCATGACCTGGCGGGGATGGGGGAGGCCGCCTTGCCTGCGTTGCGCCGCCTGTTGGATTCCGGCGACGAGGACCATCGCTGGTGGGCGTTGTGCGCGCTGGCGCAATCGCCTCACACCCGGACCGAGGACCTGCTCCCGTTTTTGGACGATCCCGCCCCTGAAATACGCCAGGCGGCCGCGCTTGGGTTGGGGAATCATGCTGACGAAGCGGCCATCCGCCCGCTCGTCCAGGCCCTGGGCGATGCGGATTCACTCGTCTCCACGCTGGCCTGTAACGCGCTGGTCGCCATCGGGTCCGCTTGCGTCCCATTCATTTTGGAGATGCCCAGGGGCGCGCCGCAGTTGGCGCGCATCAACGCCACGCGCGCCCTGGCAGAGATCGCCGACCCGCGCGCCATCCCGGCCCTCATGGCCGCCGTGGAGGACGAATCGGTCATGGTGCAGCATTGGGCGGAAGAAGGCCTGGAGCGCCTGGGGCTGGACATGGTCTACCTCAAGCCTGAGTAGGAAGAATGAAAAATTTGCGTTCGAAGTTCCCGAGTTTGAAATTCCCAAAGATAAAACGCCTGCCCATCGGTCGCATCATCCTCTGGGCGGTGGCCGCGGCGCTGGCGGTTGCTGGCTTCATCGTGGTGCGCAACCTGGTCACGTGCTGGACGGTCACAGCCTTGCCCGGCGCGGCCCCGGCCAGTTGCGGCGCATCCGGCGACGTCCTGGCGGGGCCGGTCATCCTCGATGAAGAAGGCGCGCCGGTCGCGGTGGATACGCCTGCGCCGGAAGTTGCCGCGCCGGAAGAGTTTGCCCCGCCCTCCTGGGACGGCGGCAGCCGCGTCACCATGCTGTTCGTCGGCCTGGATGAGCGCGACTGGGTGGCGGGCGAGGGCGCGCCGCGCTCCGATACGATGATCTTGTTCACCATCGATCCGGTCAGCAAAACGGCCGGCATGTTGTCCATCCCGCGCGATATGTGGGTCAACGTCCCCGGCTTTGGGTACAGCCGCATCAACACGGCGTATTCCAGCGGCGAAGGCAACAAATTGCCCGGCGGCGGGCCCGGCCTGGCGGTCAAGACCGTGGAGCAGTTCATCGGCGTCCCCGTCCAATATTACGCCCAGGTGGACTTCAAATCCTTCGAAGAAGCCATCGACAAGATGGGCGGCCTCTACCTGTGCGTCCCCGAAAAGATCAGGATCGACCCGATCGGGGAAAAGCGCCACCAGGTCATCCAGAAAGGCTGCCAGACGCTGGCCGGTTTCCAGGTGCTGGGCTATGCGCGCAACCGCTACACCTCCGGCGGCGATGTGGATCGCGCCAACCGCCAGCAGCAGGTGGTCATGGCGCTGGTAGACCAGGTCTTCTCGCCGCAGAATTTCCCCACCATGTTTGCCAAGGCGCCCGAAATTTACGCCGAGGTCCAAGAAGGCCTGCGCACCAACCTGTCCTTCGACGACGCCATGAAACTGGGCGTCCTGCTCTCCCAGATCCCGAGGGAGAACATCAAGCGCGGCGTGATCGATTACAGCATGGTGACGTTCGATAACGTCGTTTTAGGCGGGCAGGATGCCAGCATCTTCAAGCCCATCCCGGACAAGATCCGCGTGCTGCGGGACGAGATCTTCACCACCGGCGGCCCGCTCAGTCCGCTGGCTACCGGCGACGCCACGGCGCTGATGCAGGCGGACGGCGCGCGCGTGCGGGTCACCAACGGCACCTTCACCGCCGGCCTTTCGGAGCGCACCGGCAACTACCTGCTTGCCCAGGGCATGCAGGTGTTGGAAGCCAGCGCCTACGCCGAACGGCAATACGACCGCACCACCATCGTGGTCTATGGTCCTAAACTATATACCTTGAAATACCTGATCGCTGTCTTTGGCGTCAACGCCAACAATCAGATCATTTTCTCGCCAGACCCGTCTTCTCCCTACGATCTCGAGTTGCGCGTGGGCGCGGATGCGGTCGGTCTCATCCCATAGAAAAGCCGAGAATTCCGAAGTCCTGGAGACTTCGGAATTCTGCTAAATCGGTCAGGGTTGTTGGAAGGTGATCCGCAACCCGCCGTAGTATTCGCTGCCGTCCGCGGCCGTGCAGGCGGGCGCGGACAGGTCCGCGGCGGGTGGTGGCCAGCCTGAAGGCGCTGTTCGGGCCGCCGCTTTCCGAGACGGCCAAGCTGGGAATCACCCTGACGGTGGATGCCGGGCCGGAAGATGCCGAAGTGTTGGCCGGGCAAGGCCGGGAAGCACTGCGTCGGGGGCGGATTCTGCGGCTGATTGATGAAGCCCTGGATCAAGGCGGGGTGCTGACCCAGGAAGACCTGGCCCAGGCGCTGGGCGTGGATGTGTGCACGGTGTGCCGGGACGTGCAAGCATTGAAAAACGACGGTCAACTGCTGCATACGCGCGGGCAGACCCACAAGGTCAAAATCATCGAGTTGTGGCTCGATCGGGAAGGGTACGATGAGATCGCCCGCTGGGTGCATCACTCGCCGCAGGCGATCAAACGCTACGTGAGCACCTTCCTGCGCCTGGCGGTGCTGCACCGGGAAGGCAAAGATGTCAAAGAGATCCTGCCCGCAGATGCGGCGTAATTCGCACGAAGGCGGTGGACAAACGCACAACGGTCTTGCTGGTGCGTTTCCGTTATCACATCATCAAGGAAAAGAAGGGCGAAGAAAGCAGACCGTTGCTGGCGGAAGAGTGCGGACTGTTGGCTTTCACTGGTTCGCCAGAAAATGCAGTATGGCTGGACAAAAAGCAAGCCGAGAATCTCTTGCAGGCCGCTCCTGACCAAAACGTGAACCCTGACCAGGCGCGGGACTTTGTGCAAAAGGTGATTGACGGCTTTGACGCTTTGCGCCCACATTTGGATGAGACGGCAAAGCAATTGGGCGAGCAATTGCTGAATGCCCACCAGCGAGTGCGGTTGGCTTCACGGCAAAAAGGCGTGCAGACCCACGTGGAGCCCAACCTCCCGCCCGATGTGCTTGGGATTTATGTGTATTTGCCGAAGGTCTGATATTTTTCACGATAGAATCACGCCATGATTGATCCTGTTTTTCACTATGCTTTCATTGACGAATCTGGCACAGTAGGCGTTCCCAATGGCGCGCATTTTCTGGTCGTGGCAGTGTTGACTTCCACCCAACCGCGTGATTTGGAATTGCCAGTTCGCAGGGCGCTTAAGAAATATGGGCGCAGTTTAACCCAGGGCGAGATTAAGGCGACGCACGCTTCGGAAAAGATGAATCTGCGAATGCTTGAGGCGATTGCAGGGCGGGATGTCAGCATCGTTGCTGTCATTGTCAACCAACAGGCAATTACGCGCCCGCCCGATGACCTGGAACAGATTTACAGGCAGGCGGTCGCGCGCGCCATTCACATTTTGGCAGAGCGTTTCCCACAAGTGGAGATTTGTTTGGATAAACGTTACACCCACGAGCCTTTACGTTATGAACTGGAAAGACATATTCGTGAAGACCTGGTTGATATTTCCCGCCAGTTTGTGCTGATCCGTCAGGAGAGTTCACAGGCGCGCAAGGAATTGCAAGCCGCGGATGCCGTGGCGTGGGCGTTCTTTCAAAAATATGAACGCGGCGACGCGCGATTCTATGATGTGGTCGCGTCGAAGGTGATCGCGGAGGAGTTGATCGAAAGAAGGAACTGGAAATGAAAAACAAATTCCCCCCTTGCGGGGGGAAGTCGGGAGCGGCTCACCCTGGGCTTCGATTTCATTCTGTCCCGTTCCGTTTCAGGAAAGGCTAGGCTGTTCTACGAACAGCCAAAGTCTCCAGGTTTTACGATACCGCTTAACTGTATTTTAGCACAGTCAAACGGCATTTTCAAGTTTTCTTCAGGCAGTATTTATGGCTTCTAACCGCACCCCCTTCCTCACCATCCGCGCCGAAGGCGCGCTTCTCCCCGTTGACTTGCTTCAACGCATCGTGGAGAATGACCGCGACCTCGGCGGGCTGACGCCTGAGAGTTATCATCTTTCGGGGGAGAAGTTGAATGAGGCGATTAACCGTTCGTGGAATCGTCTGCTTGGGGCGTGGGCGGCGTTTCGGGTTGCGCGGGAGAGGTTGCCTGAGGGTGACGCTGGGACTTCTGTGACGCGCGAGAAGTGGCTGCTGCCGTTGTTCGATGAGTTGGATTATGGTCGCTTGCAGACGACGCGGGCGATTGACATCGAGGGGAAGTCGTATGCGATTTCGCATGGATGGGGGGATGTGCCGATCCATTTGGTGGGGTGCGGCGCGGAGTTGGATAAGCGCATGGCAGGTGTGACGGGTGCGGCGAAGGCGAGTCCGCATAGTTTGGTGCAGGAGTTGCTCAACCGTAGTCCTGAGCGGTTGTGGGGATTTGTGTCGAACGGGTTGCGGCTGCGTGTGCTGCGCGATAACGCCAGTTTGACTCGTCAGGCGTATTTGGAATTCGATCTGGAAGCGATGATGAATGGCGAGGTGTATGCGGACTTCGTCGTGTTGTGGTTGGTGTGTCATGAATCGAGAGTAGAGAGTAGAGAGCAGAGAGTAGGGGCAGAGTGCTGGTTGGAAGTCTGGTCGAAGGCGGCGCAGGAGCGGGGGACGAGGGCGTTGGATGGGTTGCGGGTTGGGGTGGAGAAAGCGATCGAGGCGTTGGGAAAAGGTTTTATCGGGCACCCCGCTAACGGGTCGTTGCGAAGCGCTTTAAGTTCGGGCGCGGTATCCACCCTGGAGTTGTATCGTCAGTTGCTGCGGCTGGTCTATCGTCTCATCTTCCTATTCGTTGCCGAAGACCGCCAGTTGTTGTATGACCCCGCGTCGGATGCTGAGGCGCGCAAACGCTACGCGGATTATTATTCCACTGCCCGTTTGCGAAGGATGGCGGAACGTGCCCGCGGGTCGCGTCATGCGGATTTGTACGCGGCGCTGAAACTGGTGATGGATAAATTGGGGAGCGGGGGCGCGCCTGAGTTGGGTCTGCCCGCGCTGGGCGGGTTCCTGTTTTCGCGTGCGGCGATGAGCGCATTGGCTGATTGCGAACTGTCGAATGCGGCGCTGCTGGAGGCGGTGCGTTCGCTGGCGTTCTCACAGGATGGGCGTGTGCGCCGCGCGGTGGATTATAAGAATCTCGGTTCTGAGGAACTGGGCAGTATTTACGAAAGCCTGCTCGAACTGCACCCGCTGGTGAATACGGATGCGGCGACGTTCGAGTTGACGGCGGTGAGCGGGAGCGAGCGCAAGACCACGGGCAGTTATTACACGCCGAGCAGTCTGATCCAGGCGCTGATCGATTCGGCGCTGGAACCAGTTATCAGCGAGGCGTTGAAGCGCGCGGCGGCAGACGATAGACCACAGACCGTAGACCGCAGTCCATCGTCCGTCGTCCAACGTCAAGAACAGGCAATCCTCAATCTAAAAGTGGTTGACCCCGCTTGCGGTTCGGGACACTTTCTGGTGGCGGCGGCGCACCGTTTGGCGCGTCGGCTGGCAACCGTGCGCACGGGCGAGGGCGAGCCTGCCCCCGAGGCGATGCGCTCCGCCCTGCGGTCGGTCATCTCGAACTGTATCTATGGCGTGGATATCAATCCGATGTCGGTGGAACTGTGCAAGGTGAGCCTGTGGATGGAAGCCCTTGAGCCAGGCAAGCCGCTCTCGTTTTTGGATGCGCACATCCAGTGCGGCGACAGTCTCGTGGGCGTTTCGCCGAACCTGGATATTTCCGAAATCCCCGACGAAGCCTTCAGCCCCGCCTTTGGCGACGATAAAGCCACGTCCTCTGCACTGAAGAAACGCAACAAGCGCGAACGCGGCGGAAGCCACGCCGATAAAGCGGGTCAGTTGGGATTCCGTTTTGAAGTGACGCACATGACCAGCATGGATGACCTTGCGCGCTGGCTGGCAGAACGAGCCGAGCAGGTGGATGCCATGCCAGAGGATGACTCGACTCAGGTGCAAGCCAAAGCGAAAGCATTCGACGACTACCACGCCACGAGTGAATATCTGAAGAACCGCTTCGAACTTGACCTGTGGACTGCTGCGTTTTTCTGGAAGTTTTCCAAGGCTGATGGAGAAACCATGCTCGCGCCGACCCAGCAGGAACTCATCCAACTGCGCAACGGCGGCGAGTTGGACTCGCGTCTGGTGGAACGTGTGAAGGAACTGTCAGAACGACTGAACTTCTTCCACTGGGAACTGGCATTCCCGAAAGTCTTTTCTGGTGATAACCCAGGTTTCGATTGTGTGTTGGGTAATCCGCCGTGGGAACGAATCAAGTTACAGGAAGAAGAATTTTTTGCAACACTTGACCCTGAAATTGCTGCTGCACCAAACAAAGCCGCTCGACAAAGATTGATTAATTCTCTTACCCAGTCCAATCCAAACTTAGCCAAGGTTTTTGAAGATGCAAAACATGCAGCAGATGCAACTTCTAAATTTGTGCGGAGTAGTGGACGCTTTGCGCTATCAGCAACTGGCGATATAAATACTTATGCTTTATTTGCAGAAAATTTCCGCTCCTTGCTCTCCGCTGTTGGTCGAACAGGAATCATAGTACCCACAGGTATCGCGACTGACGATACTACAAAAGATTTTTTTGGTGATTTGATTAAAAATCATGCCGTAGTCTCATTGTTTGATTTTGAAAATCGTGAAGCAATTTTCCCTGGCGTACATAGGAGTTATAAATTCTGCCTTCTGACTGTTAGTAGTTCCCCCGTGACAAAGGGTGACTATGTTTTTTTTGCAACCCGTGTTGAGCATTTGCGAGAAACCCAACGACATTTCAGCCTTACCGCACAAGAGAATTTATTAGTTAATCCAAACACACTAACCTTGCCAATTTTTAGAACCAAATCAGATGCTAAGTTAACTCTGAAAATATATTCTCAGACCCCTGTATTAATCAATGAAGGTAAGCGAGAGAATTTTTGGGGAGCGTATTATATGCGTTTGGTTGATTTAGGTGACCACTCATCATATTTGCGATTTCCGTGGGATGAAAAAGAACAATGGGATATTCCTTTATACGAATCCAAACTCTTATGGCTTTACGATCATCGATTTAATACATTTGAAAATGTTAGTAAAGAAGATTATTCTGGTGGAAAACCAAGAACTGTGGATCCCGATGAAAAGGCAAATTGCGAATTCTTGGTTACACCAAGATATTATATAAACAACTCTTTGGTAAAAGATCTTTTCTTGAAATATCCAGATTACCAATATAACTATTTTTTGGTATGGAGAGATGTGTCGAACGCGACTAATGAGCGCACTTGTATTGCAACAATTATCCCTAAAGTGGCTGCGTCACGAACTTGTCCCGCCCTTGGCTTATCACCAAATCTCAACCCTGCATTATTGCTGGCAAACCTAAACTCAATTGTTTTTGATTATATTGCCCGCCAAAAGGTTGGTGGCATTCATTTCAATTGGACGTTACTTTCTCAACTTCCCGTTCTGCCACCAAGCGCATACACCCCCGCCGATATTGACTTCATCGCCCCGCGCGTGCTCGAACTCGTCTACACCGCCAACGACCTGTGTCCCTTCGCCGAAGACATGGGCTATCACGGCGAACCCTTCCGCTGGGACGAAGTCCGCCGCGCCCAACTCCGCGCCGAATTGACAGCCTACTACGCCCGTCTCTACGGACTCACCCGCGACGAACTGCGCTACACGCTTCGCGTCGACCCCAAAGAAGTCCACGGCGAAGACCCTTCGCCCCCCTTACTGGGGCAGGCAGGCTCAGGGCGGCGTTTCCCTGGCGAAACCTTCCGCGTGCTGAAGGAGAAGGAAGTCAAGCAGTTTGGGGACGCTCCGCAGTCGGACGAGGCGTCTCGTACTCGAGGCGTGGGATAAGTTAGTCAAATAGTCGAATAGTTGGTTAGTTGCGTAGTCGGTCTGTCAGTCAAAAGTGGATTACAATTAATTTGTAGATTGAAAGAAAGGCAGGCAGAAAATGGTAGTCAACGTAAATTATGACGACGTTAAGACGCAGATTACAGATTTGACCGAAGCCGCCATGCGCGGCGACAAGGTTGTCATCACAAAGAACGGCAGGCAAATTATTCAACTGGCGCCGATGAAGCCCGCGCGCAAACCCAAGTTTGGCAGCGCAAAAGGGAAGATCAAATTTGCGCCCGATTTCGACGCGCCGCTGGCTGATTTCCACGAGTACATGCCATGAATTTGCTGCTCGACACGCATACGTTCCTATAGTATTACCGTGTAACATTTGCATCGTCCGCGCAAATCTTTTCACCACAAAGGCACAGAGCGCACAAAGGTTTTTCTTTGTGACCACAAAGGGATTCTCTGTGAACTTTGTGCCTTTGTGGTGAGATCAATTCAGTTTGGTTGCGGCTGGAAGTCGCGCTATGGTTCATAGCAGGGAAACAAACTTAAGCGCGGCGGCGCGCTCCGCCATTGAAGACGTCAGCAATAACCGCTATCTGAGCGTTGCAAGTTTATGGGAGATTGCCATCAAGGTCAGCATTGAAAAACTTGAACTGAGCGAGTCGTTTGAAACCCTCATCCCCGAACAACTGGCAGAAAACGGTATTGAGGATAGACTCATTGCGGCGCAAGCGCAGGTTGAGCAAATGACGCAGCGGCTGAGTAGTTTTACACTGTCGTAGCGCGGAATTCATCCCCATACTGGGGACTTTCCCCATACTGGGGACTTTCCCCATACTGGGGACTTTTCCGCCTGTCTGCCGACAGGCAGGCAACCAAAAGCGAAATAAATTTCGCGCTACAAATCTTCGCGGTTGTGAATGTCCTGGCGAATGTCCAGGATAGATTCTCAAGAGCAATCCCATAGAGAAGCCGAGAATTCCGAAGTCCTGGAGACTTCGGAATTCTGCTAAATCGCTCAGGGTTGTTGGAAGGTGATCCGCAACCCGCCGTAGTATTCGCTGCCGTCCGCGGCCGTGCAGGCGGGCGCAGACAGGTCCGGGGCGGGCGTGCCGCCGTCTGCCATGCGGGCAGAGTATACCGCGCCGGGGGCCATGACGAAATCGGCGTATCCATTCCCCAGTTCGGGTTTCAAACCGGTAAAGATGTGCTCTTCGCCGCTGCTCCAGGCGATGATGATCTCCGCGCCTGGGATCGGCCTGCGCGCCGCGTTGATGACGTTGACCTGCAGCAGTCCCTCGGCCAGTTCGGGTTCGCAGGTGGTGTCTTGCCCGACCAACTGGTAGGGCGCGCCCAGCGTCGGCGTGGGGGTGCGGGTTGGCCGGGGTGTGGGCGTCGACGCCGGGATGGACGCGCCCGCTGGCTGCGTTTCGGTGGGAGGGATGGTTTCTTCGGGTGTGGCAGCGCCCTGGCTGGCTGGCTGGCTGGCAAGGCCGGTGTGGGTCGGGAGGGGGGCGGGCGGCGAAACGGTCACTTCCTGTCCTTGCAGGATGGAGGCCAGCAGCGCCACCTGGCGCACGTCTTCGAACGGCTGCCCGGCGGCCAACATGCGCTGCGCCTGGGCGGTCAGCGCCTGGGCGGTATCCGGGTCGCCAAGCAGTTCCAGGCGCGCGCGGGCGCGTTCCAGGTCGCCGGTGGCGGCGTAGGCGGCGGCAATGGCCGAACGGAAGGCGTCCTTGAAGTCGGCCCGCAAGGCGCGCGGGCTGGCATCCACAGCGCCGAGGGGAGAGACCAGCCAGGCGTAGGCCAGGCCGAGACTGAACCCAAGCGCCAGGGCCAGCAGGGGAAGCCAGGGCAGGCGCTCGACCTTCATGGCAGGCTCGTCCCCGGGGCGGGTTGCCAGGTTTGCAGGGCAATTGCCAGCCCCTGCATCAGGGCCAGGTCGTCGGCCGGGTAGCCGGACTGGCGCGCGTACTCGTAGGCCTCCCCGGCGATGCGCGCGGGCGGATCGCTGCCAAGAACGGCCAGGCGGCGGGCGGCGGCGGCGGGGTCCTGTTCGACCCGGTACGCCTCGGCGACCATGAGCGTGTAGTCGCCCTGGTAATCGAGGCGCAGGGCGTCGGGGGTGATGTCGGTGTATTGCACCGGGTCGATGAACCAGCCATAGGCCAGTCCAAGCGCAATTCCCAGCGCAGCAGCGATCAAAGCGGATAACCAACGGGGCATGGGGTTATTTTGCCATAGCCGGGCGAGAATGACTAGAGGCAAAGCAAGTTCCCACAGGATTTTGGAGACGGCGATTTCATAGCGCGACTTCCAGCCGCAACCAAACTGAATTGATCTCACCACAAAGGCACAAAGTTCACAGAGAATCCCTTTGTGGTCACAAAGAAAAACCTTTGTGCGCTCTGTGCCTTTGTGGTGAAAAGA
>JBMOMO010000194.1:0-1657 GCA_049324135.1 Chloroflexota bacterium | reverse complement strand
TGACGGGGCCGAACGGCTCGGGCAAGACCACGCTCATCCGCACCATCACGGGCAAGCTGAATCCGCTGGGCGGAACGCTCAAGCTCGGGCAGACGGTCAAGCTCGGCTACATGGCCCAGGAGCAGGAACTTCTCGACCCATCCCTGAATGCCATGCAGACCGTGCAAAGGATCGCGCCCTTCAACGAGACCGAGGCACGCCACTTTCTGCACTTCTTCCTCTTCAGCGGCGACGACCCGCTGCGCCCCACGCGCGAGCTGTCCTTCGGCGAACGCGCGCGCCTGCAACTGGGACTGCTGGTGGCGCAGGGCTGCACCTTCCTGATCCTGGACGAACCCATCAACCACCTGGACATCCCCTCGCGGGCGCGCTTCGAGCAGGCGCTCGGTCAATTCAACGGGGCCATCCTGGCGGTCGTGCATGATCGTTATTTCATCGAACAGTTCGCCTCCGAAGTGTGGACTGTCAAGGACGGGAGCATCGAAAAATGGTAAATCCAACGCCTTATCCCGAAGTCAATCTGGTGCTGAATAAACTGTACTCGGGCGCGAAGTCTGTGCTCGGCGGGCAATTCGTCGGCATGATCCTATTCGGCTCGCTGACCACGGGCGCGTTCGACGAGGCCAGCGACGTGGACGTGCTGTTCGTCACGCAAGGCCCCGTCTCGGACGAAACCTTCGGGGCGCTCAAGTCCATGCACGCGCGCATCGCCGAAATGGATGTATGGTGGGCGACGCAGCTTGAGGTCTCCTACATCCCGCAAAAGGCGCTGCGCCGCTTTGACCCGAACGATAAACTGTATCCGCGCCTGGACCGTGGACGCGGCGAGCAGCTGCATTGGTTATCACACGAAAGCGACTGGGTCGTGCAGCGCCACCTCGCGCGCGAAAATGGTATCGCCATCGAGGGGCCGTTGCCCAAAGATTTGATCGATCCCGTTTCCCCCGACGAACTGCGCGAGGCCATACGTCCGCTGTTGAAGGATTGGCTTCCGTACCTGACCGCGGAACCCGTCACGCATAACGGCTATCAATCCTACATCGTGCTGACCGTCTGCCGCGTGCTGTATACCGTTCAATTGGGCGAGGTTGCAACCAAACCCCGGGCCGCGGAATGGGCCATGCAAGCCCTCGACCCGCGCTGGACTCCGCTCATCGAGCGCGCCCTGGTCGGACGGCTGAACGCAGGCATGCCTGTCGACCCTGTTGAATTGGACCAAACCATGGAGCTTATCCGCTATGGAATTTCCCTCAGTGAAAAATAAAATTCATCTGGATACCGATCTGGGCGGCGACATCGATGACTTGTGCGCGCTGGCCATGCTCCTGCATTGGTCAGACGATTTACAGCTCTCAGGCATCACCACCGTGGCCGAAGCAGGCGGAAGGCGGGCGGGCTGTGTCCAGCATGTGCTGAACCTCGAAGGTAGAAACGAAGTCCCCGTCGCTGCGGGAGCCGATGTTTCTCAGGGATTTTATCGCTACCCTGAGATGGGCTACCCGGACGAACAACGTTATTGGGCGCAGCCCATTCCACGCCGCGTCAACGATATTGAAACGGCGCTTGCGCTGTTGAAACAAAGCATCGAACAGGGCGCGACCATCGTCGCCATTGGGCCCTATACGAATCTGTATCTGCTGGATCTGCAATATCCAGG
>JBMOMO010000193.1:10661-12766 GCA_049324135.1 Chloroflexota bacterium | reverse complement strand
AGGCCTTATATGCCGGTTTCCACCGTGCGGGGATAGGCAAGGCTTGTGGAAAAAAAGGGAACAAATCCCTTGCCGGAAAAGGCCTCTTGTTCCGAAATCTATATTTTGGCATGTTCCCAGGCATCCCCCCATATATGGGGGCGCTGATTCCCGGCGATCATCGAACAATTGAGCAGGTTCTCCACAGGCAAGCGCACTTATCCACAGTTTCCTGCCACTTATCCACACTTTGCGCGCGCAGTAAGGCAGTCTCCGCCTGTATCGCTGCCCCATATATGGCTCTTAAGTACTACCCACTTTTTTGTTCCGCCCACATTCAACTGCGGGCGAACAAGGCGAACCGTAAGACTAAGGCAGGCTGTTCGAAGTCTCCAGCCCGTTGGCGGCGGCGATCTCGTCCAGCAGGATTTCGATCTCGTCCAGGAAATGGTCCAGTCCCTGCACGCGCTCGGCAAAGCGTTCCCCCGCCAGGCCCAGGCGCGCGCAGGCGGCCCCCCAGGCTGGCGTTTCGTCGGCGGGCAGGGCTAAAGCGGCAAACGTCCAGGTGTTGAGCAGCGGCCACAGCATCACGGTCGGATCGTCCCCGCCCAGCATGGCCTGGAAACATTTGTCATAGTAGTTCAGGCGCGCGCTGTGGATGCGGGCGTCGGCTTTGCCGGTCAGGTAGGCGGCCAGGAAGTCGGCCTTCCAGGCGGGCAGCCAGCCCTCCAGCGTGGACGCCTCCACGACGCCGCCCAGCAGCCCCAGCAGCCCCGCGCTCATCCCCGGACGACCGGCCTGCCCGGCCAACCCCGGGAACAGCAGCAGCAGGCGGCGCTCCGGCAGCGGCGGCCCGTTCAATTCGGCGATGGCGTTGGCGGCGTGGTACAGCGACTTGAGGTACTTGGCTACCTCCTTTGGCCCGGCCTGCTCGCCCACGTCCATCAGGTCGAACCAGATCTGGCGGCCATGCTCGAGCAGTTTGCGGCAGCGCGTCAGCGCCAGCGCCGGTTCGTGGAACTCGAAGCCCGCCCGCACCGCCGCCTGCGTGAACTCGAAGAAGTGCTGGCTTTCGAGCAGCAGCATGGGATCGTATATCTCGTATCCCAGCCAGGGGTTGGCGCGCAACTCGCGCGGCGGGCTGTACTCGGACTTGGAACGATAGGAGATGTCTACGTGGAAGTCGGGCGTCAACTTGAGGATCTCGCGCGACATGGGCGGCTTGCCGTTCATCACCAGCACCAGGTCGATGTCGGTCACGCCGCCCAGGAAGGGCTCCTCGGTCAGCAGCGAGCCGGTCAGGTAGGCGGCGATGATGGCCTTGTCGTTGAAGGCGCGCTCCTGGGCGGTCTCTTTGGCAAGGCGGATCAGGGTTTCTCGTGTGACGCGCATGTGGACTCCTCCCTATGCTGGTTGTGTGGATTGCTCCCCTTGCGGGGCGGTTGGTGGGGAATGTTCGGGCAGGGGCAGCCCCGGTTGGAACGGAGGCAGGCCCAGGCTTTGTTTGATGCGGTGTTCGATCAGCGCCAGGTGTTCGGTATTCTGCACGATATTCAGGTGGTCGGTGTCGATTTTCAAGACCGGCGTATGGTCATACGGCTTGGAGAAAAACGCTTCATAGGCCTGGTTCAGTTCGTCGATGTAGGCGCGTTCCATCTGCCGCTCGTAGGGACGGTCGCGCAGGGCGATGCGCCCCATCAGCGCGTCGGTGCTGGCTTGCAGGAAGACGATCAAGTTGGGCTTGGGGATTTTCTCTCCCAGCGCCTCGTGGACTTTGTGGTACATGTCGAGTTCGTCGCCGGTCAGGTTGATGCCCGCAAAGAGCGCATCTTTGGCAAAGGTGTAATCGGACAACAGGCTCTTGCCGGCCAAAAGGATCTGCGGCACGGTGCTGTTCTGCTGGCGGTAACGGCTGAGCAGGAAGAAGATCTGCGTCTGGAAAGCATAGCGCGCCCGGTCAGCGTAGAAGTCGGACAGGAACGGGTTTTCCTCGAAGATTTCGAGCAGCAGTTCGGCGTCGAAACGGGATTGCAACAAACGGGCCAGGGTGGTCTTGCCTACGCCGATCACCCCTTCGATGGCTACGTACATGGACAGGCTCCGGCGGGTGGGATGCCTAAGGATAC
>JBMOMO010000193.1:4892-10561 GCA_049324135.1 Chloroflexota bacterium | reverse complement strand
TCGAGCAGCAGTTCGGCGTCGAAACGGGATTGCAACAAACGGGCCAGGGTGGTCTTGCCTACGCCGATCACCCCTTCGATGGCTACGTACATGGACAGGCTCCGGCGGGTGGGATGCCTAAGGATACCACAAAGTAAGGTTGAATGCTCCAACGATGTGTGCATAACCAATCCACAGATTTCGCAGATAACGCAGATGTTTTCTGCGTTATTTATGGATGGTTTGACACCCTCTGCGCGTACACGCTTGAACATCTCGCGAAGTACCCGCAGGGTGAAGGCTGCGAAACCCTTCGGGACGTTATAATACGGCCATGACTTGTATCTGCATCACCCCGCGCGCCGAGAGCGGCGGCGTGGCCTCCTTTCGGATGAAATTCGAAGCCGGCCTGCGCAAGCGCGGGATAGACGTGACCTACGACCCCGACCAGGCGGCGGAGGCCGTTCTCGTTCTGGGCGGGACCCGCCGCCTGCTCCCGTTATGGAGGGCGAAGCGGCGCGGCCTGCGCCTCGTCCAGCGGCTGGACGGCGTCAACTGGGTGCAGCGCGCGCGCTGGAGCGGCCTGCGCTATACCCTGCGCGCCGAATACGGCAATGCCTTGCTGGCCTTCATCCGCAAGCGCCTGGCGGGGCGGGTGATCTACCAGAGTCACTTCGTCCGCCGCTGGTGGCAGGATTGGTACGGGGCGGTGGACGCGCCGGGGCTGGTCATCTGGAACGGCGTGGATTTGGAAACATATTCGCCAGTAGGACAAAATGCCATTTTGTCCCACCCGCCCTACCGCTTGCTGGTGGTGGAAGGCAGCCTGGCGGGCGGGCTGGATACCGGCCTGCGCGCCGCCGTCCAACTGGCCGAGGCCTTGTCCGCGTCCATGCCGGTGGAGTTGCTGGCAGCGGGCAAGGTGGACGCGCGCGCTGCCAGCCGGCTGGCGGAGGGGGGCCGCGCGCCGGCGCGGATGCTGGGCGCGTTGCCGCGCGAGCAGGTGCCGGCGCTGATGCGTTCCGCGCACCTGCTGTTTTCGGCTGAGATCAACCCGCCCTGCCCGAACTCGGTCATCGAGGCGCTGGCCTGCGGCTTGCCTGTGATCGGCTTCGAGACCGGTTCCCTGCGCGAACTGGTCGGCGACCAGGCCGGGCGCCTGGTCCCGTATGGCGCGGACGAATGGAAACTGGCGCCGCCGGACGTGTCCGCGCTGGCGGGGGCGGCGAAGGAAGTGCTGGGCGAGCAGGAGAAGTTTCGGGCCGCGGCGCGCGAGCGGGCCGCATCCGTGTTTGGGTTGGATGAGATGGTGGAGGCGTACCTGGAGGTATTGTTGGGATGATAACCACGAGAATGCAAACCACAGATAACCACAGATAAAAAGGATTTGGTTCGATAAACGCGGCGAGGCCTGGCGGAAATGTAAATGTGGAGCGGTGATACCATGATGGGAAACCCGCAAGGCCGGGCGTGAGAAGGCATAATTGCCACATGGACGCTTCAGTGAGTTTATAATTAGATGATGGTCAAGAGAGAAAATTATGGAGTGCAGGAGCTTGCTCCTGCCGCCAGCAAGCTGGCTGACTCCAAAACCAAATGGAGAAATCATGGACGAAGAGATCAAAACCTTCCTGCTGCGACATCTGCAGGCCATCCAGGAAAACGATACGGCCGGTTATTACGAAACCACCGCCGCCGACCTGACGCTGTACGAGTGGTGGGTTACGCCGCACCGCATCGACGGGCTGCCCTTCCACGACTTTATGATGGAAGCCAACGCCGCGCGCGGCTCGGTCTTTGGCGCGGAAGACGGCGGGCAAAAAGCCAAGACCCGTTTCGACCTGTCCAACCTGCGCATCCAGCGCTACGGCGACGCGGCCATTGCCAGTTACACCCTGCTGGTCAGCACGGCCCTGCCCGAGGGCGTGCGCGTGGCATCCCATAACGAGAGCCGCGTCATCGTCAAAATAGACGGCCAGTGGAAGGTGGTGCATTGCCATAAGTCGCCGGCCTGGCCAGCGCCGCATGTCGGTGATCAGTGACCAGTTATCGGTTATCAGTGGGCAGTCGTCGGTGGGTGGCATGAATTTCCCTGGCCGGTTGGGTCTTCAACAGCGCGTGCTGCCCTCCTACCGCGCCCCATTCTTCGACTTGCTGGCGGGATCTTGCGCAGGCGGGCTGTCGCTGTTTGCCGGGCAGCCGCGTCCCCAGGAAAGCATTGCCACGACGACCTCCTTGCGCGTTGCCGGATACGCAGCCGCCCGCAACCTCCACCTCTTCGACGGCGCTCTCTACCTGTGCTACCAGGCCGGGTTCCTGGGCTGGCTCGCGGATTGGAACCCCGACGCGCTCATCGTGGAGGCCAACCCGCGCTACCTGTCCACGCCGTCTGCTGTGCGCTGGATGAAACGGCGCGGGCGTCCCGTCCTTGGCTGGGGGCTGGGTGCGCCACCCCCCTCCGGCTCCCCCCATTTTCTTGGAAAATCGGGGGAGAGTCCCCCCTCCGGCTCCTCCCATTTTCTTGGAAAATGGGGGGAGGGAAAGAGGGGGGCTTTCTTGAACCAGTTCGATGGCCTGATCGCCTACAGCCAGCGCGGCGCAGACGAATACGCTGCGCTCGGTTTCCCGCGCGGGAAGATTTTCGTTGCCCATAACGCGGTCTCGCCGGCGCCTGCAGTCGTTCCAAAACCCAAGCCTGCGACGTTTGACGGCAGCCCCGTGATCTTGTTCGTCGGTCGTCTCCAGGCCCGCAAGCGAGTCGATGCCTTGCTGCGCGCCTGCGCCCAGATGCCCAACTCCCCTCGCCTGGTCATCGTCGGCGACGGGCCGGAGCGCGGACGCTTGCAGCAGGTCGCGGCGCAGGTCTACCCGTCCGCGCAGTTCGTGGGGGCAAAGCACGGGGACGAGTTGGAACCCTATTTCGCGGAAGCAGACCTGTTCGTCCTGCCCGGAACCGGCGGGCTGGCGGTGCAGCAGGCCATGAGTCACGGACTTCCGGTCATCGTCGCAAAAGGGGACGGCACACAGGATGACCTGGTGCGCGCGGGCAACGGCTGGCAGATCCCGCCGGAGGATGAATCCGCGCTGGTCAGCATGCTGCGCGAGGCGCTGTCGGATGCGAGGCGTTTGCGAAAGATGGGGGCAGAATCGTACCGGATCGTTGCGCAGGAGATCAACCTGGAGAAGATGGTGGATGCGTTTGTGAGGGCGTTAAATGCGGTTTAGTGTGTAGTCATTTGTGAGCCAGTCTGGCAAAGAATTCTTTGAATTCTTCAAGCTTGCCTTCGCCCAGCGACCACTGACGGATATCCTCGATGTCGGTGGTTTGTGAATTTGCTACCAGGATAGCCTGAGCAAGGCATTGCCGGTCGCCCCAATGGTAGAAAGCCGATAACCTATCTTTGACGCAGTCGGTGGGAGAGATCACTTGTAACATCCCTGTGGCGAAAGGGATTTCGTTGATGTGTCTTATAGGTTCCTCTCCTACCGTAAGAGGACCAGGAGGAAATTCGACCAGGAAACTGGTTTCAGAATGCTCGAAATAACGCCCGTTTTCTTGAAAGCCGATTTCTTGCATGGCAGCCTGGAGCACGGATCTTTTTGTGAAATGAGTGTTTACAAAATCCAGATCGCGGGAAACGTACAGATTGTTAGTGTAAATGGCCACTGATGCGCCGCCGGACAGTATGACATGTATCCCTTTCGCCCGCAGGTGCGACTGGACATATGCGCCGAGTTCCCCCTGTGACATTTCTTGGATTGGTTTCATAGCGGCTTTCCACTACGCCTGGGCCTGCGCCGGTTCATGGTGAGGCCTTCCCGGATTTCTTCGGGATAAAAAGAGAGCGCTTTAGACAACAAGCCTTTGAGTTCATTCAGGAAAGCGTAGCGAGGGTTGAACTGGTACAGACGTGTTCGCCCCGCCGTGTGGCTGACTAAAACGCTGCCTGCTTCCAGTTTTTCGAGTTGTTTTTGAACGGCGTATAGGTTAATGGCAAAGAATTGGGCAATTTCGGTTGCATAGCCCTTTTCACGCGCAAGGATAAAAATCAGTGCGCGTTCAACTGTTTCAGAGCCAAGCAAGGGAACAAGCATTTATTCACCATCGAATTTGGTTATATAACCAATACTGTTGGTGATAATATCAGAATCTGGGAATTTTCGCAAGCCACCGCCTGGCGCGTTCGAAGAGGGGCGAATCGTCCCCTCGCCCGGCAACCTTCCAGGTCAAGCCCAACACGACCAGCGGCGCGACCAGCCGACCGTACGACCAGGGGAAGAGATCGAAGGTCGGCAGCAGGAACTCGAAGAAGTAGGCGAAGCCGAAAAGCGCCCATTCGGAGGGAGAGTCCAGTTTCTTCAACAGAAGAAGGAACGACAGCCCGACGAAGACGCCGTGATGCTCCCAGACGATGGGCGAGGCCAGCGTCATCAGGATGAGCAGCGACGGGAAGGCGTTGTAGGGGCGCGCGTCCGAACCGGAGACAAACGTCTCGCGCTGGACGTTCCGCCGCATCACCCACAGCGCCGCCGCCAGCAGCGCCGCCTTGCAGGTATAGACTCCGATGCGGACGAGCGCCGGGGCAAGATTCAGGAACTCGCCCAATGCGGTAAACAGCCCGTCGAAGGAGGTCTCGCGGAAACTGAGTCCGTGCCCGGCCGCCAGCCCGAGCGCGTTGTGGAAGAAGTCCAGGTAGGGGGAAAAACCGAAGCCAGCCGCCGGGAGCAGTCCCACCACGAGCATCCAGAGCGCCGCCCAGGCCAGCCAGCGCAGGTCCCAGGCCAGCAGGAAGGCCAGCACCAGCGCGGCCGGCGAGGCCTTGAGATGCACCGCCATCGCCATCGCCAGCGCGGACAACGCCGGGGAACGCCGGAACAAGAGCAGGCTGAGAAAGACCGCGTTCAGCACATGCAGGTTGACCTGCATGTAGACCATCGTCCGCAGGAGCGGCGCGTTAGCCAGCATGAAAACGGTCGTCGCCAGCGCGGCCAGCGAGGATGGAAAGCCATAGCGTTCCAGCAGCCGGCCGAGCAGGAAGTAGAACGTGAGCAGCCCCAGCAGGTTGAACAGCCATACGGCCAGGAACAGGCCGTCCTCGCCCAGCGGCGTCAGCCAGGCCAGCAGCGCGGCCCACAGCGGCGGGTAGAAATACTGCGGCGGCAGCGGGTTGCCGGCCGCCAGGTCGAAGGCGGCGCGCGTGTAGTATTCGATGTCGCCGTATTCGGGGCGCTCGCGCAGCAGGTTGAGGTAGACCATTGCTACGAGGAAGAAGCCCGTCCAGGCCAGGGCATTTTGGGCGTCCAGTTTCCCGGAAGAAAGAAGCAAGAGGAAAGAGCCGCCCAGCAGCCAGGTCATGGCGGCCGCCGCCAGCGTGACCGGCAGGTTGCTGATCGGCCCGCGCTGGATGGCGAGTTCGAAGCCGTCCCCTGCGCGCCAGAGCCACAGCCCCGCCAGGCTGACCAGCAGGAGCAGCGTCAGGGCGCACCAGGCCAGGAGCGCGCGCCGGGCGACCCTCATGGGCGCACGAACCATGCCGCCACGTAGCCTTCGTCGCCTTGCGCATCGCGCACCTTCAGCCACTGGCCGTAGACGCCGACGCTCTCCGCCGTCCCTTCCAGAACCGTCAGCGCCGCGCCGGCAGGCAGCACCTTGAGCGTGGGCGCATCCATCGCAGGCGCGCCGCGCAGCC
>JBMOMO010000193.1:0-4792 GCA_049324135.1 Chloroflexota bacterium | reverse complement strand
TCGCGCACCTTCAGCCACTGGCCGTAGACGCCGACGCTCTCCGCCGTCCCTTCCAGAACCGTCAGCGCCGCGCCGGCAGGCAGCACCTTGAGCGTGGGCGCATCCATCGCAGGCGCGCCGCGCAGCCACAGCCCGGCGGCTGCCAGCCCGGAGACGTACACGGTCAGTTCCTCCGCCGCCGTCACTTCGAACGAGACCGGCGCGCCGGGCTCGGCGGTCACGAACCAGGCCGCCACGTAACCGCGCTGCCGCCTGGCGTTGGCTACGTGCAGCCACTTGCCCGCCGCGCCAATCTTGGGCCTGGCCTTGTGCGGCTTTTCCAGGGCAGTCAGCGCCGCGCCGGCCTTTGCGACCGCCACCAGCGCCCCGCCCTTGCTGGCGGTCTTGCGGATGCGCAGGCCGGACGCGCCCACCGTCTGGGAGACGTAGACGACCAGTTCCTCCGGCTGGGGTTCGGGGACAGGCGCCGCTTCGGGCTGCCCCGGTCCTGCTTCCGTTATGGGAGGTTTGGCGGCATCCCCAGTCTGTCCCGCCACGACCGGCCCCTGCTCCACGTACCAGGCGGCCACGTAGCCTTCACGTCCCTGCCGGTCGCGCACGCGCATCCACTGGTCGTAGACGCCGATCTTGGGCAGCGCCACCTCCAGCGGCTCGACGATGCGCAGGTCGGCCCCGGGCGGCTGGATGGCCAGGGTATCGGAAGCAACCGTCGGCTGGGTCCTGAGGCGCAGGCCGGCCTCCACCGTGACGGGGATGTGGACGTACGTCCCGGCCTCGGACGGCGTCTCGCCGGTGGTCGTCGTTTCCGTTCCCGATCCACCCTGCTTGCACTCGTAGAAGACGACCGCCGTGATGGTCGTCTTGAGCGGTTTGCCGTGACTGTAGCGGGGCGTGAGCAGCGCTTCCTGCCCGCTCTCGGTTGGGTGCGGCCAGGGATCGAGCATCAGGTAGTCGTCGCCCTGGCGAGCGTACAGCACCACCCAGTGCGTTTGCAGGCCGGCTTTGGGCGAACTGTCCACTTCCACCACCACCGGCTGCCCGGCGGCCAGGGAGGCGTCGATCTGCGCGAGCGGCGCGGCGGTATCGCGGCACAGCGCGAGCGTCTTGTAGACGATGGGCGGGTACAGCCCGGTGACCGCGCCCCAGATGATGGAGGCGTCCACGAAGCCGCCTTTGGCCTTGAGTTTGGCGTTGAGCGACTTGGGCGTCTCGGCGTAGCCGTGCCCGCTGACCAGCATGGCGAGGCTGGTGAGCGCGCAGCCCACGTGGCCGATGGTCTCACTGCTGGCGCCGATCTTGACGGCTTTCCATTGTGGATCTTGCTGGGAGTAGTTGATGAGGGAGAAGGTCATGGAGTCACCTGTTAAGGGATGAATGCAATTTACGAGTAGAACTCTCGACTTGGTTACAACTGCAAGCCGTGTTATGGATTTATTTCTTCATACTCTGTACCATTCCAAAAAAATTCACCGGAATATGACATAGGTGAGTGTTGTATTTGGTAATTCCCTCTTGTCTTTGCAATTTGTACATCGAGATAATAACTAAGATCTGTAAACCAAAGAGAAAACGTTTCTGGACATAAAATAATATCATTCCCCATTAGGGCAACTGTCTTGCTTTGACCTTTATAGCTTATTTCCATCTCAATAATTGGGCGGTATAAACCTGGAGCAGCACAAACAAAATCGAACTCAAATGTATCAAACTCGCCAGGTTGAAATGAAAAATAGTCATATTTGTCAGATGCGATTGTTTGATATAGAGAACTTCTATCGTGATTTAATTTTATAAGTGAAAATTTTTTGTAATTTTCCCCCCCACATCCTGCACCGTCAGTTCTCCAAACGCTAACATGTTTAGGAGTATTTGTAGAAATAATGTCCAGTTTTATGGTCATATTTTTGTTAATGCGAATCCAGTCTCCAGTATTCGAAGAATTATTTGAAATTGTAATTCCCCATATCATTTCCTGACCAAAATCAGGCCAAGGAGCAACAGGTGATTTGTCGGAGATGCCTTCCATCTCCTGAAGCGATAATGGGTCATCTTCAATCAAGGTTATATAATCTGGAACTACAGAAGCAGCCCCTCTATTACATGAAGCCTCATTCCATCCAAATCGAAAATCAATTAATGCTAGCCAATCGGATTGTGCTGCAGAATATGATACTTCTTCTTTGGTGCTAATAGCTAGCGTTCCCATATATCCGAAGATAGCAGTAATAATAACTCCAATTAAGCCAATTACGGCAACAATGATAGTTGTACTACTTTCTTTTTTGTCGGAAGTTGGCGCTACTGAGGGTTGTTCTTTGGACCTTTTTGAAGTCATTGTTATGTCCTCTGTAACTATCATGCAGTAGGATATCCAGTCACTTGGCAGTTTCCGTCTAAATCTTTTGGAGTTTCCATGTGTCCTTACCTGTTTTGACGCAAGCAGGCCTGATGGTACTCATGATTCAAAATATTCTTTTGCTGCGCGAAGGAAATCCCATGCTTGTCGAAGCGTATCTACAACCTCATCCTCTGAAAAACGTGTCACCTCGTCATAATCACCCAACATGCGGCGACGAAACGCGCCTGTCAACAACTTGTGATATTTTTCGTCGAAAATTTTCGTCTTGATGTAATGCTGGGCAAATGCGCCATGTACAGTTCCGTGTTTGCTAAAGCGTAAATCTTTTTCGTTGAGCAATGCTTCCGTGATATAAAAAACCGCATAATACGCGCGATTGATCGCATCCCGAAGATAATGCTCCTTGAATAGAACTTCCGCTGCGTTCAAAGTTTCCTCGGCGTTGAATATCAACTGCTGGGTGGATTCTTTCATATCGGAACACCCTCCGCGCGCACGTTCCGCAGCAGGGGTTTGTCGGCTGAAAGCCAATCTGCCTCCCGCATGAACAAGGGGCTGATGGTGATCAAATATTCAAGGGAAAGATTCCCAACCAGGGTATCTGTACGTTTCAATTCCAGGGGAGCGCGTTCGAAGGTATCCAGGATGACAAGAACATCCAGGTCGGAGCCGTCCCTGTAATCCCCGCGCGCGTAAGAGCCATACAGGTATAACCCCTTTAGCCGTTTGCCATATAACTGGCGCAGGCCTCTCTTTAGTTCCTTCAAGACCGTGCGAATATTGTCTGGCATGGATGTATCTTACCGTTTTTTGCCCTTCCGCGCAATCATTTCGTACCACCTATCGCTTTGAACAATCACACGTAATTAACTCGTGCCTTACCCATTTGGTCTTTCCAAATACACTTTTGCGGCTTGAGGAATTCGCGCGCCTGGTTGATCATATCTGCAACAAAATCTACTTCAATTTGCGCGTGTACTCGTTCATGCAGGTATGCCATCTTGGTGGATGTTTCGGATGACAGGCATCATCGACTCCTGCCACTGGGATTCCTTGACGAGCAAACGGCTGATCGTGACCTCATATTCCAGGGATAGGTCGCTTGCCAGTTGGGATGAACGCCGGTGCTCCTGCCAATAGTTTTTATAATCTGTCAGCAGGTACACGCCTTTCAACTGCTCCCCGTAAATGCGGAGCAGCCCGGCCTTCAACTCTTGCATCAATTTCCGGATCTGCGGGGGCACTTTCCTGTTCATAGGATTATTTTACACCATCATTTATTCAGCATTTCCTTCAACTCTTCCAGCGCCTGCTGCGGCGCGCGGAAATGGACGCCGCGCATGCCCACCGCCTGGCAGCCCTCGATGTTGGCGGGCATATCGTCCACAAAGACCGCCTCGCTCGGACTCACCCCGGCCTGCTCCAGCGCAACCTGGTAGATGCGCGCTTCGGGCTTCATCACTCCCACCTCCGCCGAGATGACGATATGGTCGAAGGCGTCGTCGAATTTCCGCTTGACCATGTATTCCCGCAGGTCGGGCCAGGCATTGGAGATGACTCCGGTGTAGATGCGCGGGCGCAGCGCGCGGATGAAGGCCAGCAACTCGCGGTCCACGATGTCCCCGGCGAAGAATTCCTCGCGGATGGCTTGCGCCTCGGCGACCGGCCGTCCCAGCCGTTTCGTGACCGCTTCCCAGTGCTGCTCGGCGCTGATCTGTCCCACCGAGGCCTGCCGGCTGCTCGAACTGGCAAAGACCAGTTTTTCCAGGTCTTCGTATTCCATGCCCAGGCGCCCTGCCAGGCGCTGGCGCGGGGCCTGGTATTCGGTGCGCACGATCACGCCGCCCAGGTCGAAGAACACCGCGCGGACCGTCATTTCGTTTTGCCCTTTGCGGCGGGTTTCTTTTCTGTCACGGTCTTGGCCTTCTTTGGGGCGGCCAACTTGGGTTCTTCCTTGGCCGGGGCAGCCTCTTTATCCGCGCTTGCGGCCTCTGCTGTCGAAGTGTCACGAAGTGATATGGCTTTGACCGCCTCCTGCCAGTTCGGGTTGGCGCGCTCCAGTTTGACGCGCTCCACGCGGTTGGCGCGGCGGCACTTCGGGCAGTGGAAGTCGTAATGCGACAGGGACTCGGCCTCCATCGCTTGCAAGCCGATCAGCATGGCTTCACGGCTGATCCCGAACATGGTCTGGCAATACATACAACGCAGGTTCATGGCGCTCTCCTTTTCCAGGGCGCGGAGGGCGGGGGAGCGGTTCCTGCCGTTCGTTCCAGGCCGAACCGTATCCTCCGCGCCTCCGTGTCCCAGGGGTTTCTCGAACTAATCTCCCAGCGATTGTACACTGATTTCCCTGCCGGGGCGTATTTCTTTCTCGAACAGGTCGAACTGCCTCTGGACGCGCATCCCGGCCTTTTCGTACAACCGCAGCGCGCC
>JBMOMO010000192.1:0-12909 GCA_049324135.1 Chloroflexota bacterium | reverse complement strand
CCTGGCTGCTCTACCCGCTCATCAACGCCCTCAAAGGCCCGCAATACGCCCTCACCTGGCCGCGCTGGAACAACACGCTGGGCGTGATGATCAAACTCAAAGATGAAATCTCCGGCGGCGTCTTCCCGAACGGCAAGATCAGCAAACCACTGACCGAAAACGACCGCCCGCGTATGCGCGCCGCCGAGGAAGTCTGCCGCAAGATCCTGCTCGAAGCCGGGGCAAAGGCGGGCAGCATCTTCACCACGCCCCTGCGCGGCACGCATCCCAGCGGGACGGTGCGCATCGGTACGCTGGTGGATGAAAACCTGCAAACCGAAACGCAGGGACTGTACGCCTGTGACGCCAGCGTTTTCCCCGAAGCCCTGGCGCGCCCGACCGTGTTGACCATCATCGGGCTGGGGAAGCGCCTCGCCAAACTGTTGAATCGCTAACCCGCACACAAGCCATGTCCTCCATCCTTCAGGTACAGGAAAGCCTGAATCGTTACGCCCGCATCCCCCTGGCCGAATACCCGACGCCGCTGGAGCGCCTGCCGCGCCTGGGCGCCCACCTGGGGCGGGAAATCTACATCAAGCGCGACGACGGCATCGGTCCCGGAATGGGAGGCAACAAGACCCGCAAATTGGAATACCTGCTGGCGGAAGCGCGCCAGCGTGGATTCCGAAAGGTGGTCACGTTCGGCGGGCTGCAATCCAACCACGCCCGCCTCACGGCTGCGGCGGCCTGCAAACTGGGATTCGAACCGCATCTCCTTTACTTCGAGCCGCGCCCGCGCGAGATGACGGGCAACCTGCTTTTGAACCAGGTCTGCGGCGCGCATATATACTTCATCCCCTTTGGCGGGGGCGGCGGCATGAGCCTGGAAGCCTCCAACCGGCTGGCGCACCTGGTTGCTTTGCTTTTTGTTGGACGGCACTATTTCATTCCCGTCGGCGGGCACACGTGGCTGGGCTGCCTGGGATACGCGCGCGCCGCGCTCGAAATCCAGGCCCAGGCGGATGCGCTGGGGATCGGGAACGCGCGCCTGGTGACAGCCGCCGGCACGGGCGGTACGCTGGCCGGACTTTTGGCCGGCCTCCGTTTAACCGGCTCGTCCCTGCGCCCGCTGGGCATCGACGTCGGCAAGTTGTGGAAAGGCTTCCCTGTCTCTTTGGCGCGCCTGACCACAGAAATCTGCCGTCGGCTCGGGGAAGAGCGCGACTTCAAGGCCGAGGATATTCCCCTGCTCGAAAATGTCTACGCCGCCCCGAAGTACGGACAGCCCTCGCCGGGCTGCGTGCAGGCCATCCACACCCTGGCGCGGACGGAGGGCATCCTGCTCGACCCGGTGTATACCGGGAAAGCCTTCGGCGGCCTCCTGGACCTGATGGAGCGTGGCAGCCTCGGGGGGCGGGATGAAGCGGTCATCTTCCTGCACACCGGCGGCCTGCCGGCCTTGTTCGCCTTCGAGGAGCGCATCCTGAACCATGATTGATTACCGCGAATTGATGGGCATCCTGTCTGTCCCGCGCCCCAACGGCAGCGCCGCAGAACGGGCAACGGCGCGCGCGCTGAAAGAGTGGCTCGACCGGCGCGGAATCCCTTACTGCGCGCATACCTTCCGCCTCTACCCGTATTTTTTCGAATGCGTTGGCCTGTGGCTGATCCTCTCGCGCTCACTGCTGGCCCTGGCGGTCTGGGCAAACTGGGGCTGGCCGACGCTGCCCATTGCGCTGATCGGCCTGCTGGGCGGCGCATTGGACGTGGCCCTGCATTGGCCGCTGGTGACCTGGCCGGGGGCGCGGCGCGGGGAGAACCTCCTGATCGAGTTCGAGCCGCCGCTGGCCAGGCGGGAGGTTATCCTGTCCGCACACTACGACAGCAAGACCGAACTGCTCGACCACCAACAGCGCACCCTCCTGTTCCGGCGCATGAATTTCGGCATCCTGTTGACCGTGCTGCTGGGGCTGTGGGGGCCGCTGGACGCCTGGATGGTGAGCGAACCCATCCATTGGGTTGGGGTCATCCTGACCCTGCCGATGCTGCTGCTGGCCTGGGGGATGGGACTGCATCTCTCCGTGGGACGATTCCTGGAACCCAGCCAGGGCGCGGTGGACAACGGCGCGGCCTGCGCCATCCTGCTCGGCCTGGCAGACAGGTTGGCCAAAGGAGAGTCGCTGCCGCCGGGGACGAAAGTCACCCTGGCGCTGTTCACAGGTGAAGAGGTCAACATGCAGGGATCGCGCGCTTACGTCAAAAGCCGCGGTTGGCCCTTGCCCGCAACTGTGTT
The DNA here is from genome assembly GCA_049324135.1 of Chloroflexota bacterium. Lineage (GTDB taxonomy): Bacteria > Chloroflexota > Anaerolineae > Anaerolineales > Villigracilaceae > JAABUE01. Next base: position 10,637 of record JBMOMO010000192.1, on the reverse strand, counting down.
GAACCTGGAGATCATGGCGCAGGACGGGGCCTACATCTACTGGGAAAAAGATGGGGATGCCTTCCGCTCCCTTGCCACCACCTCATCGCTGAATGAGGCGTATTCGGCTGCGGTCGAGAAAGTGACCGGCGCTCCTGCCCAAGCGGCCGGCCCCGTCAACAGCGACGGGAGTTCGTTCCTGTTTGCGGGCATCCCGGCCGCAAGCGTGGGCGCGCTCGATGCCAAACTGGGAGAGACCGGCTTTCATCGTCCCACAGACAACCTGGGGCGGGTCGTGATGGAGCGCCTGCCGCAGGGCGTCGCAATCCTGCAAGCCTTTTTACAAACACCTGCCAACCAACCATCAGGAGGTTGCCATGAAAACTGAAATCCTCAAAGACAAATGGGCGCTGGTCACCGGCGCCTCTTCCGGCCTGGGCGCAGACTTTGCCCGCCTGCTGGCGGCTGCGGGCTGTCACCTCATCCTGGTCGCCCGCCGCCAGGAGCGCCTGGAAGCGCTCAAGGAGGAGATCAACGCCCGATCCGCCGCGACGGTGAAAATCGTCCCGCTCGATCTGTCCCTGCCGGAGTCGCCCCAACGGCTCTACGACCAACTCAAAGCCGAAGGCCTGCAAGTAGATGTACTGGTCAACAACGCCGGTTTCGGCGTCTATGGGGAATTCCTGCATACGGATTGGGAACGCACCCGCCAAATGCTGCAACTGAACATGCTCACGCTCGCGCACCTGACCTGGCTGTTCGCGCAGGATATGGTGTCCAGGAACTTTGGGTACATCCTGCAAATCGCCTCCAACGGCGCTTACCAGCCTTCCCCCTTATACGCTGCCTATTCCGCCAGCAAAAGTTTCGTGCTCAGTTTCAGTGAAGCGCTCAACTACGAGTTGCGCGACACGAACGTCAAATGCGCCACCCTCTCCCCCGGCATCACCGTGACAGAATTCCACCAGGTTGCCGGGCAAAAAGAAGGCAGCCTGTACTATCGCCTGACCAAACTGGACAGCATGACCGTCGCCCGAAAGGGGATCGAAGCGCTTCTTGCCGGACGCCCCAGCCTGGTCCCCGGTTGGACGGTTTCCCTTATGGCCTGGAGCAATCGCCTCGTCCCGCGGCGACTGTCAACCGCGATAGCGGCCCGGTTGATGCGGTTGTAGGTTATAGCCTGCAGACCATTGCGCCGCTCACGGCGAGGCCACGGCAACGATTCTTGAGAGAATGTAAATTGTCCAGGTGATTGTTCCGGGAAAAACAGGCAGGCTACTTTAGCCGTATGTGCCAATCTTTTTCCATTGGTCTATCGTTTCAAGTATCCATTCTGCCAAAGAGATCGCTTCTTCGATCTTGATATAAATGATACTCTCCGCGCGAGTACCATAGTTGTCGTCACCTTCGTTACGTTCGCTCCGGAAATCCTTATTTTCACCCAGCATTATTTGCAGGCCACCGGGAAAAAGGTCATCTGGTCTTTCAGATTCAGAAGTAAGGTTGAAATTAACTTCCATCATTGCTGGGTGGGAGGCCTCATTTGGAGCCTTGTAATATCCCATCCCCACGAACGGTAGTTTTATGTACTTCATAGTCTACTCTCCTTCTTCCAAAACTATCATAAGCAGCAGGCCATAACTTGCAAATTTGTCTTCCTCACGGGATGACTACCTCACTCTGCTCCATCAAGATATCTGGCGTCTCCCAGTCCTTTTGCTGCATCAGATCGTAGAACGCCCGGCGGAAGACCAGCCTGGCATCGATAGAGACAGCGGCATCGTCGAGGGTGTCAAAGATGAACCTGGTTTCTCTCGTTTCCAGGGCGGGCAGGCGGGTGTCTTCGACCAGGCGGGTCTGTGTCCAATAGGCGCCTGTGGGAACGACTTCTGTCCAAAGTTGTTCGAGGATCTTGGCAAAATAGATGCCGGGAAGGTTTTCCAGGTCGCCGGCCCAAGTTGGCAGGACTGGCCCTTCTGCTAAGGGCAGCTCGCTGCCGTCTGGGTTACTGGCCTGGACAATCAAGAATATCTGCCTGAGCGGCGAATCGGTCGGGATGTGATGCCCGGCTTGATCGTTGAATACGCTGGTTTCCACAACAATTTGATTACCCTGTCGGTAAGCCTTGAGTTCGAGTTGGGCGGTATTTTGCAAGAGTTCCTCGTCTACCGCTCCAGGCATCCGGTGGCTAAAAATTGTATTGGGATTCCTCTGCAAACCGCCCTTATCGGTGCGAGCGAAGTAATCCATGCCAAGCGCCGGCATGTGACAGTCCTGGCAGGTCTTGAAAGAATCCGAGCCGGTTTCGGCGTAAGGACTGGCGAGCCATTCCCCGAAAGAATTGTAAGCGCGCGTATTCCAGAAATCGCCAAAATGACAGGGGGCGCAGAACTCGCTCTGGTTTTGCAATGCAGAGTAGGTATCTTCACCGGGGGCAACATCGTCGAAAGGCCCGGCAAAGAATTGGTGACCCTCGGCCGGGCGGCGGAACTCGAAGGACAACACGCCGGGCATGTTTGGGTAAGGCATGCCGTTGCTGGGGTTCAACTTTACATCCCAAACCTTATGGCAGAAGTCGCAGGTCACACCTTCCAGCGCTACGCCTTCTGCCAGGTTGGGATCGCTGCCATAAGGTTCATTGATCGCCAATACCGGCAAGTGACAGGCAGCGCAATTGCCGGGGTTATCCGGGAAATCCAGGCGGAAGCCTGGGCCAAAGTAACTTTCATCCAATGTAGGCGGCAGGGGGACAGCGCCGTAGTCTTTTTGCGAAACATAGACCGTGGCCGGACTTTGGTTGCCATTCAGGTCTGTCCCGTGGTACATGCTCAAAAAGCGCGGATTTTGCGCCGATTGTGCATGCGCGTCCAGCAACCACTCATCGTAGGGCAGGGTAATTCCCTGGGCGGATTCTTCGGCGGTAGCCGAATGGCACTCTGCGCAACCGGTATTCTCGCCTTCTCCTTCGCCTGTAAAACCAGCCGTCAGAAAGGGGTAGTCGGCATGATCCTGGTTGCCATGGGCATGGAGAACAATTATCACTCCCGACGCGCCTGCGCGCGTATCGGCTTCTTTGATGAAATATCCGGGGACATAGGCAGTGATGCGGAAGGGTTCTTCCAAAGGCGCACCTTGTAGTATGAAATTGCCATTGGCGTCGGTGACTGTGTGAACGCTGGTGGCTTGCAGGCGTACGACCGCGCCTTCCAACGGCATTCCAGATTCGTCCAGCACGCGCCCGGCAACTACGTCCAACGGGATACTACTGTCGCCGGGCTCGTCCACCTCCTGTTCGACCTCGATTGGCACGACCGCGCCGTGTCCGGGCGTAGCGGTTTCCTTTGCAGCGCAACTTGCCAGGATTGGGAGAATGAATACCAAGCAGATGCACTTGAATTTGCTCATCTCTTTACCTTTACCATTGTGTTATCCCTTTGATCTCCTCCCCATTGCCCAGGCCCCAACCAACAAGACTACCAATAGTACAGCCCCGCCGATCCATAGAATGGGCATTTGAGAGGTTTGCTGTTCGGCAGGTGTTTCCTCTGCTACAGGCTCTGTTGCCGTACTTTGATTTTCGACCTGGGTATCTGCTTCTAGAGTAATAAGCGACTCTTCTTCGGAAGGCGTTGGTTTGGTCGGTCTCCAGCTGTCTGCTTGTATCCAATCCGCTTCGCAGCATTCACCCGTCCAAACGATAATCTCTTCAAGTTGGACTGTTTCAGGTAAACCGAGATCACGCAGATCCAAGCGGCCTTCGAATGATGCTCCAATCGAAAAGCTCGAGAAAACTGCCGGGGGGACCTCTGTCTCAAATCCCATCATATCGCCGCAGTGCGCTGTATTGTTTCCAAGGACAATGGTGCAATTAAATCTCTTTGTACCCGCATTTAGAATGATATCGATCTGTTCGTATACTGTTTTGGCGTCAACCACATCAATCAAAAAATACAGGGCACTTTCATCAACAAAGGCATACCCCGTGGTCAAATCCAATAGACCTTCTGGCGCATCTCCAGATGGATCTTCGTGCAGAACCACTCGATCTGCCCAATCATCCGCTTGACCATTCACTTGTATGGGGCTATTTTCAATTCCAAGGTATTGCTCAATCGTGATCTCAGGTACAGCCTTAGGCGGTTCACCATCGATATCCAGACGATATACTCCCCTTCCATCGGACGCAGCATACAAAATTCGGCCGTCGCTGGAGATGACCAAGTCATGAATAAATCGTACATTCAGACCATTGTTGATCTGGAGCCAAGTCTCGCCATTATCTACGGAACGGTACACCCCTGAGCGTACATCTGACGCATACACTACATTTGGCTGGATGGGATCAATCACGATCGCGCGCACAGCGGCTTCTGCTGGCATGCCGCCAGAAACATTCTTCCAGGAACTACCGCCGCCTTCACTTTTCCATATCCCTCCACCTTCGACGCCAGCGTAAAGGGTTTCAGGGTTGTGTGGATCGATAGCAAGCGCGCGGATATCCTTTATTTTCAATCCGTTGCTGACTGGCGACCAGGATCCACCGCCATTTGTGCTCTTATACACGCCGCTGTTGATCTCACCAACGTATACGATATTCGGATCCTGTGGATTTACTGCAACGGTATTAAAACTTAAAGTAGTGTTCTCTAAACCGTTATTGAGGGCCTCCCAGGTTTCTCCACCGTCCATGCTTTTGAACATGCCTGGGCCTGTCCGGTCCTTGGATACACCGAGTTTTTTTGTTTCGATACCGGTTGCGGCGTATACAATGTTGGAGTTGGATGGAGTAAAAACGATATCATGGATGGCTCGTCGCTCATCCCATTCATCTTTGCCCAATGGGCCAAGAACCCGCGTCCAGGAAAATCCTCCATCCGCTGAGAGAAACAATTGTGCATCTATGGATCGGCCAACGAGAATGTGGTTTCGATCTGATGGGTCGATCGCCGCTGCTTCCATATTATTAATATGGCCGCTATCTATCCGGCCGTCCCATCTTCCACCTGCATCAAAACTGAGGTGGATCCCGTTCTTTGAAGCGCTGACAATATAAGCCGGTTCTGCCGGGTCGAGCGCCAGCCCCCAGGTTTCCAACCCCGTATACCCAACGCTGGAATCGCGCCAGGTTTTACCGCCGTCTGTGCTGAGGAACATCCCACCGTCGTAGGCATTCATATAAAGGATATCTGGGTTTGATGGATGGACGACCAGGGCAATCGGCTGCCCCCGGTTTTCCAAAAATTTCTGCGCCAACCCAGGTCCAACATCGAAAATTTCCCAACTCTGGCCGCCGTCCTGGCTGCGGAGGAAATAATAACCTGCATCCGCATAGACGATATCAGGATTGCTGGGGGCGAAGACCACCGCTGAAAACCGAATTTCCTCATCACCGCTGGCCTTGATCGGGTCAACCTGTTCCCAGTTTTCACCGCCGTCATGGGTTATGAATACGCCGCCGTTGATTTCATGCGGTTCATCTGTGAACATGCTTGCCTTTCCTGTTCCGGCAATTAGTGTCATGGGATCGGTAGGATGCATGGCAAGGGCCGCCACGACCAGGTTGTTGAACCCATTGTTGATCTGCCGCCAGGTTTGGCCCCCGTCAGTACTTTTGAGTACGCCGGTGGCTTTGATCGCAAAACGGTCAAATAGACCGGTGGATGCATAGACAATATTGGCGTCGGTGGGATCAACAAATACCCAACGTACCAAGGCATCCGGTTCAACCAATAGCTCCCAGGTTTCGCCACCATCGGTTGTCTTATAAATGAAACCGCGTACCCGGACTTCGTTACTTGGGTCTGGCGGGTAGTTTCCACTGCAATACACGATATTTGAATCACTGGGGTCAATCGTAAAGCCGCGTACTTCCATACCAGGCTGATTCTGGATGCCGTTATCCTTCTTGACCCAGGTTTGACCGCCATCCACGCTTTTGTAAACACCCTTCATGCCTTGCACGCCCGCCCAGATGACATCCGGGTTATGCTGGTCGATGGTCAGGCTGAAAACCGGGATATCATCGCCGGACAATCCTGAGCGCGCATCGATACCCTCGTTTTTGGCAGTCCAGGTTTTTCCGCCATCCATACTTTGGTGCGCACCGGCAAAGGCATCTGTCACCCAAATGATATCGTTGTTTTCGGGGTTTATGCGCAGGTCGTAGCCGATCCCGCCTCGTGGCCCGCCGGTGAAAACCCAGTGCAGGTCTTCTGGCGGGGGCGGCCCTTGCCGCGCTGTGGCGCTGGCGGGCAAACTGGAGGTGAGTAACAACACGAGCAATGCAAGGGTAAAGAAGGCTTTTCTGCTCATCGTTTTCTCCTTATGACAGTTTGTGTTGTCCGATCAATTGTAGTAAATGGTGTTGCAAGGACAGAAATGAAAAGAGAACAGACGCGATATTGCTTCCAACAGGAACATTAAGGACGGCTTACTGCCTTAAGTTTTTCGCTAGCCAACCAGCGAAATTGAAAATCGATACGATCAAAGGGGACGAAAACAGTAACGCAGATCGCAATACGTTACCGTGTCAATCCAAATGGATGTAGTTTGTACACGGCTAACAGAAACGAACCATACCAATTCCGAATATATATAAATACCGTTCAGGAGACCCAAACTTATCCACCAATAAATTCGAACTCACATCCTGCTGTGAGTCTCTTTTTGCCTATACCCCAAATTCATATCTATACTATACAAAAAAATGAAAGTTTTTTCAAGCGCTACAGGAATATTCAACCGGGATTCCTGGAAGTCATGGCAGGAATCGATACTTTACTGCTTTCCATTTCCCAAGCCTCAGAGATATCTTCTATCGAACAGCGAAGATGGTTGTGCGGGCAGTGATATTCTTACTTCTCTTCTATCGCATACAACCGCCAGGCCGCAAGAGTGAAAAAGAGGATCGCATATCCCGCCAGCGCAACAGATGGGAGCAGAACAGACTCCAGCCCAAACCCGCGAATGACGATATTCTTGAAGCCATCCATCGCCCAGGCCACCGGCGAGACATGGCCGATGGCGGCGAAGGTTTCGCCGGTCACTTCCAGCGGCACCCAGGCGCCACCCAGGCCGGAAAATACGAACATCGGGATCAGGGAAAAGGTTACGGCCTGCTCCTCACTACGTGCAACCACACCGATCAGCAAGCCCAGCGCCGAGATACACAGCGCAGCGCTAAAAGCAACGAGGAAGGTCGCTTCGGGAGCGCGCAGGTAGTCGATCTTGAGGATGAACTGCCCAAATGTGATCAGGATGGCGAACTGGATAAAGATCAGCAGGAAGATCGCCAGGTAGTGACCGAGCAGGATTTGGATTCGGCGCGTGTTGGTGGTCAGGATGCGTTGCAGTGTGCGCGACTTCCGCTCTGTGACGATGACCTGTGCGCAAGTCAGCAAGCCAGCAATGGCAAATTGCAGCATCATACCCGGCGCAGTATGCGCCAGGGCTTCTACCTCGTCACTAACATCTTTTATTGCGCTGCTGGTCGTTTCGAGAATGGCGATTGGCGGATCGGTCCACGCGTCCAGGGTTTGCTCGAATCCGTACTTGAAGGGAAGCCGCTCACTATCTAACTCTTCCATGATAGAAGCTGTACGGACAGCGCCATCCAGGCGGTTGGTGAGTTTCAGGAGCTCGGCTTCGATAGTCGTCCAGGCGGATGTGCCCGTGTCGGCAATGACAATCAGCCGGGCGGTTTTGTCAGCCAGGACGGCCTTGCTGTATCCGCTTGGGATGATGACAGCCGCTGCCAGGTCGCCCTCAGCAACCATCCGGTCCAGGTCTGAAGCGGACAGGGAATCGTCTTCTTCGATGCGGATCAAGTCCGAGTCCGCTAAAAGGTCGTGGAGCGTGTCGCTGATCCAGCGCTCGTCTTCGTTCAGGAATCCGACTGGCAGGCGCGAGTCTGATTCGCTGCCTCCAAATCCGCCGAAGGCATATCCGAGCAGGAGGGTGAACAGGATCGGCATGAGCAGCAGGAACATGAAGGTTTTGAAGTCCCGCAGGAATTGGGTCAGATCTTTCAGGGCGATGTCAAAAATGCGGATCACGATGGCACCTATGCGTACCTTTTGTTAAATCGCCATACGCCGATCACAAAGAAGGTCAAACTCCAGACCAGCAAGACCAGGGTGTTGACCAAAAGGGTGGAAACCGGTTCACCGGTCATGGAACCCATCAGCCCGCGCACCGCCCAGCCCTGCGGCACCAGCAGTGAGACCGAATTGCTGAGTTTGTCGGCGGTGGAAGAACCGGCGAAGAAAACGCTGATCACGCCGAGCATGCCGGTCGTAGCCAGCACGCCGCCGTACAGTGCGCTGCCCTGCTTGGTGCTCTTCAGGAAGGAATTGAGAAAGATGCCAAACGTAGATGCGCTAAGCACGATCCCACTTGCCATCAGTATCACGGAAAGCAAGTCTCCCCAGTAGATTTTAAAGATCAAATGTGCAACCAATAGCAGAACAGTGACCTGCACCGCGGCGGTCATGAAAACGGCCAGGAACTTGCCGCTCAGGATGGTCGCTTGCGAGGTGGGCGTGGTGAACAGGCGCGGGAGAGTGTGCTCTTCATCTTCTTTCAGGATGCTCTGCGCGCTGGATGCGCCGGTGAAGAAAGCGTAGAAGATCAGCATCCCGCCCATGATGGGACTGATGATGCTGAGCAGGATGTTCTCGTTTTTTTCTTCCGCGTTCTCCTGCGCGCTGGACGGCAGACGCACATCCAGCAGTTCTGCCTCTACATCATCGGCTTCGGCCAGGGAGACATCCAGATATTCCTGGACGAGTTGCCCGGTCCATTGTTGCTCTTCCGTTGGCGCATCATCCAGGAAGACTTTGACGGCGATCTTGACGCCAGACATGCCGTCCATGAAGCGGTTCATGATGGCGCGGATGATGTCGGGGCCAATGGTCAGGGTCGGGTCCTGGTAGAACTCGATGACCGCTTCGCCGTAAACGTCCGCAAATTCTTTGGAGAAGTTTCCAGGGATAACAATAGCAACCTGGGCCTGTTGGCTGTCTACGGCGGCGCGGGCAGCACCCGGGTCCGGTGCGAACGAGACCTCGACCAGGTCGGCCATCTCATCACTTTGCAGGATGTTGACGATCAGTTCGCCCATCGTGTCGGCTTCCTTCCCACCAGGGATGTTCTTGGGGTTGACCTGGAATTTCGGCCCGCCCTCGTCCATGTCCGCAACGATCACTTTGGTGCGCGGCAGGTTGAATTCGCCATTCTCTGCAATGTTGCCGAACATGAAGTAGAACATGCCCGTCACCAGCAGGGGGATGACGAACATGAAGACAACCGCAAACCAACTGCGGAAGGAGCGGGTCAAATCCTTGAGGGCAATGTCGAGGACTTTCATGCAAGGCTCCTAATCACGCAAGGCGCGGCCGGTCAGGTGCAGGAAAACCGCTTCCAGGTTGGGTTCCAGAATGTCTACAGAGGTGATGCGCGCCGCAAGACGGTTGGCCGCATCGAACAAGCGCGGCAGAGCGGCGTTACTGTCATCCACCAGCACGGTCACCAGATCGTTCTCCGCCGACACTTGCGACACGCCCTCTACCGCCCGCCATTCATCCAGCACTGCGCTGGCTTCAGTATTCAGGGTCAGGTCGATGCGCGTCTGCCCGCCGACCAGCCTCACCAATTCCTCGTGCGCGCCGCTGGCGATCATCTTGCCGTGGTCCATGATGGCGATGTGGTCAGACAGTTCTTGCGCCTCTTCCATGTAGTGTGTGGTGTACAGCACGGTCATGCCCTGGTCTTTCAAGGCAACCACGCTGTCGAGAATATTGCGCCGGGACTGCGGATCGATTCCGACGGTCGGCTCGTCCATGTAGATGACCTGGGGTTTGTGCAGCAGCGCTGCGCCGATGTTGACGCGCCGCTTCATGCCGCCCGAATACCTGCCCACCCTTTCCCGGGCGCGCTCCCGCAACCCGATCACCTCCAGCACCTCGTCCACGCGCGCCTTGAGCGCCCCGCCGCGCAGGCCGTACATCTTGCCCCAGAAGACCAGGTTCTCGCGCGCGGTCAGGTCTTCGTACAAGGCGATCTCCTGCGGGACAACGCCCAACACGGACTTGACGCCCATCTGGTCAGAGCGGATGGAATGTCCCATCACGCGCGCGTCGCCCTCGTCCGGGCGCAGCAGGCACGACAGCATCGAGATGGTGGTCGTCTTCCCGGCGCCGTTCGGGCCCAGCAGGCTGAAGATCTCCCCCGGCTGGACGGTGAAATCCACGCCCTGCACGGCCTGGGTCTCACCAAAGGATTTGTGCAGGTTCAGGACTTCGATGGCGGGTAGGTTGGACATGGAAACTCCTGGGGTCGAACTCGGGTTTGGGATGCTGGATTCACGTATTTTATATCATTCTTTACGAAAGGGCGCGCATCGCGTTGCGTTTCCCAGGGGCAAAGTATCCGGCTCCCTGGGGATTGCCATGATTTTGCTTCAGGGGATTGGCAAATCCCGTACAGGCAAGCGCAAGGCGCATCGGAAATTCATTCTTTCCACTCGGAATATCCTTCATTCCGCCTGGAATGCTCTCCATTCTACCTGGAATATTCCCCATTCCAGCCAGAATGCCCTTCATTCGGGTTGGAATATCCTTCATTCTACCTGGAATGCTCTCCATTCCAGGTAGAACGCC
>JBMOMO010000191.1:0-12968 GCA_049324135.1 Chloroflexota bacterium | reverse complement strand
GGGAGAGGGGCTAGGAGTGAGGGTCTTTCCCCCTCTCCCTCAGGGAGAGGGGCGAGGGGTGAGGGTCTTTCCCCCTCTCCCCCAGGGAGAGGGGCTGGGGGTGAGGGCAATCTCGCCTCCCACTTCGACCATGACGAGCGTTTTGGCGGCCGCCTGAAACCTTTCATCGAGTACCTGGCCGGTATCGTGGACAAGGGAGAAGCGGCGGTGGTCGTGTCGCGCCAGTCCCCGCGCTTGCAGGAATTGTGGAAAGAGAGTAGAGAACAGGGAACAGGGAGCAGCCCAACCTTCATTGAAGCAAGCCTTTCGGAGGGTTTCATCCTGACGAATGACTACTCTCTGCTCTCTACTCATCTGATCACTGACTCCGAAATCTTCGGCTGGGAGCGCCCTGCGCCGCGCCTGCGTCCGCGCCAGGTGGCCGAAGCGCCCGAAGCCTTCTACGCCGACCTGTTGCCGGGCGACCACGTCGTCCACATCGATCACGGCATTGGCCGCTACGCCGGGCTGGTGCAAAGACGCCTGGACGGATACGAGCGCGAGTTCCTGGCAGTGGACTACGAGGGCGGCGACACGCTCTATGTCCCCGTCCACCAGGCTGACCGCTTGAGCCGCTACGTTGGGCCGGATGGCGGGATGCCCTCCCTCGACAGCCTCGGCAGCCAGTTCTGGCACGAGAAAAAGGAGCGCGTCAAGCAGGCGGTCCAAAAAGTCGCGGCGGAACTGCTCGATTTATACGCGCGCAGGCAGGTCGTCCAGGGGTATGCGTTTGCCGCGGATTCCGCCTGGCAGAAGGAACTCGAAGATTCGTTCCCGTACGTCGAAACGGAAGACCAGTCGCGCGCTTTACAGGAGATCAAGCGCGACATGGAACGCCTGCGCCCGATGGATCGCTTGCTGTGCGGCGACGTGGGCTACGGCAAGACCGAGGTGGCGCTGCGGGCAGCCTTCAAGGCCGTCATGGATGGCCGCCAGGCGGCCGTGCTGGTGCCTACCACCGTGCTGGCCCAGCAGCACTACGAGACGTTCTGCCAGCGGCTGGCAGCCTTCCCGGTCAAAGTGGAGATGCTCTCCCGCTTCCGCACGCCGCGCGAACAGGCCGAGATCCTGCTCGGCCTGGCGCTTGGGGAGGTGGACATCGTCATCGGTACGCACCGCCTGATCTCGTCGGACGTACAATTCAAGGATTTGGGACTGGTTGTCATCGACGAGGAACAGCGTTTCGGCGTGACGCACAAGGAACATTTCAAGAAACTGCGCACCGAAGTGGACGTGCTGACCCTGACGGCCACCCCCATTCCGCGCACGCTCTACATGGCCCTGACCGGTGTGCGCGACATCTCCAACCTGAACACCCCGCCGGAAGAGCGCCTGCCCGTCATCACGCATGTCGGGCCGTACTCGCCGAAACTGGTGCGCCAGGCCATCCTGCGCGAATTGGAACGCGGCGGGCAGGTCTTCTTTGTCCACAACCGCGTGCATACCATCGAAGCCATGCGCGCTCATCTCAAAAATCTTGTTCCTGAAGCGCGCGTGGACGTGGGGCATGGGCAGATGCCCGAAAACCAACTGGCCGATGTCATGCACCGCTTCACGGCCGGCGAGATCGACATCCTGCTCTCCACCTCCATCATCGAATCCGGCCTCGACATTCCCAACGCCAACACCCTGATCGTGGACCGCGCCGATACCTTCGGCCTGGCGCAACTCTACCAGTTGCGCGGGCGCGTGGGACGCGGCGCCATGCGCGCCTACGCCTACTTCTTCCGCCATCGCAAATTGCCGCCCACGCTCGAAGGCCAGCAGCGTCTGGAGGTGATCGCCGAGAACACCCAACTGGGCGCGGGCTATTCCATCGCCATGCGCGATCTCGAAATCCGCGGCGCGGGCGACCTGCTCGGCACGCGCCAGCACGGTTTCATCCAGGCGGTCGGCTTCCACCTGTACACCCGCTTGCTGGCCGATTCTGTCCGCCGCTTGCGGGCCTTGGCGGGCGACAAACTGCCGGCCGAACTCGCCACGCTCGAAATTCCTGTTCCGACGTTCGACCTGCAGCCCGTCTCCATGCCCGTCAACGTGGACCTGCCGCTGGCGGTCGGCATCCCTGCCGGTTACATCCCCGACCAGGACCTGCGCCTGCGCCTCTACCGCCGCATCGCCGACCTGCGCGACGAGAGCGAGATCGAAGCCCTGACCGCCGAATTCCAGGACCGCTTCGGCCCGCCTCCCGAACTGCTGGCGAACCTGCTGTACCAGATGCGCGTCAAACTGTTGGCCGAGAAGATCGGACTGGCCTCCATCAGCCTCGAGGGCGGGCAGATCGTCCTGCGCTATCCTCCCTCTGCCCAGCGGGACTCCGCGCCTCGCCTCCCGGACCTGGGGCCTGCCATCCGCGGCGGCAAGGGCGCCTACTGGCTGACGTTTGGCCACGCCCCCGATTGGCCTCAGAGTTTGTTGGAGATGTTAGGACAAATTGGTGAGGCGCAGGCCAATTTATCCCGGCTATAATTTCAACAAAAACGTCCCAAAGGCTATGGCACAATGCCCGAAGCGTTCGACAAGGCCTTCGGGGCGGCATGTTACTGTCATTTCGATATGGAGAAGAAAACCATGCAAAAAACAATCCCGCTTATCTTGATCCTGGTCGTATCCCTGGTTTCCTGCGCGCCAACGGCGACGCCCGCGCAGGAGGTAGGGGAGGTCGTCCAGTCCACCCTCCAGGCCATGACCGCGCAAGCGCCCGCCGTCACTGAGGCAGTATCCTCTGCCTCCGGCTCTATCACCGGCACGCTCGGCTACCCGGCCGAAGGCCTGCCCACCATGCGCGTCACGGCTTTCAACGTAGAAACCAAACGAGTCTATTTCGTGGACACCGTCCTCAACCAGAATATTTTCCGCCTGGAAGACCTGCCGCCAGGAGAGTACCAGGTGGTGGCGTATAGTTTGGGAGGCGAGAGTTTTCCACCCGGGCTGGCTGGCGGCTACACCCAGTACATCGTCTGCGGCGCAGAGCCGAACTGCACCGACCATTCCCTGGCGCCGGTGACGGTGGCCCCGGGGGAGGACACCTTTGGCGTCCACATCGGCGACTGGCCGCTCGAAGAGGGGACCTATCCCCCCATGCCGGGCGAGTAACGGCAGCGTCCCGAAGGTTGGTTCGAAGCGCTTGGATGGTTGGGAGAAACCTTCACCCTGCGGGTACTTCGCGGGACGTTTTTCTCATTACTCGCTTGCCTGGTCACACTTCAATCTCCCCAGGACATCTTGGAGCGCCTGCGCCTTTTCGGGGGAATCGGGCGTGTTGGCCTGGATGCGGTTCCAGAGCGTGCAGAGTATCGGATTGATGCCCTGCACGGTTTTTTGCGCCGTGATGGTCATCTCCCTGGCTGTCTCCCAATCTCCCTGCTGCGCGTGGGCTTCGATGAAGGGCAAGTACTCGAAGCCGTGACCGGGCCTCAGGCCATCCTGCCCGGCCAGTTCCCACAGGCGGGTCACTTCGTCCCATTGCTGGTACTGCGTCGCCAGGTCGGCTTTCGTGTAGTAATAACACCAATCTTGCTCAGGGTGAGTATAGAGATACTTTGTCAGGAAACTCTCTTCGCTTTGGGGGCTTTGCCCGATGCGCTCGAGGTGCGAAAGGGTGGATAACTGCCTCAGGGTGGGAGACAGGAACTTCGCCTGGACGTATTCGGGGCGCATCACCCACAGGCATTGATCCAGGCCCGGGTCGAACGAAATGACAATGGAGCCGCCCGGCTCTCCCTGGAACGTGACCGAAGCGCGGCGGTCGGAGAAGGGTTCGCCGCCCAGGTGCGCTTCCAGGCCATTGTAGAACTCGACCAACGGCAGGTACCACAGGTCCATTTCTTTCGAGTCCGTTCCCCCAGGCTGGTCGTAGATGGCGTTGACGCCAAAGGAAATCGGGTACGTCCCCATGAACATCAGGAATTCGTCTTCGGACAGGATGGCCGTCCCCGGCTGGATAGAGGGGGCGCGCAGGTACAACTGCCGGTAGAAGTTGACCTGCTTTTCCCAGGCCCAGCGGAAATCGTTGGTGTAGCGCAGGTGCCAGCCGAACAACAGGCCAGCCAGGAGGGAAATGATGACCCAGCGCGTGCGCGGGACTTTGACCACCAGGTCTATCAGCGCCGTGACGGATAGCGCCGCGCCGAACAACATCCCCAAACTGAAACGGCTGTTCCAGGGCGGCAGTTTGGTGTGGATTTCGTAGCCGGCCGCGTAAACGGGCAGCAATCCCAGCAGCAGGGCGACGCCTCCCACTGCCAGCATTTGCCGGGTTGGGGAAGCGGCGTCTGGCGTTGCCTCAATCGATGTCCAACCGCTTTGGCGCGAGAAGAACCAGAACAGGCCGCAGCCGCCTCCCAGTCCTACCAGCAGGGCGTAGCGGTTGATGGAAACCCTCAGTTCGAGCGCGGACGGGTCGAGGAGTTTGTTCCAGGAGGAGACCAGCACCAGCGCCAGGTCGGGCAGGGCAGTGAGCGCCGTGGAGACGACGGTTGCGACGGGGGCATTGAGCAGCGCGGTCAAGCCGACCGGGTCGTTGCGTCCCTCTGCGGCTGCCTGGTAGAGGAATCCGCGCCAGACGAAGTAGACGACGAACATTGCCAGGTAGGGCAGCCACAGGCGCAGGCTGGTCTTGAGTTTTCCCTTGAGCGTGTCCTGCGCAGAAACGCCCAGCGCGATCCAGATCAGCATCGGGCGCAGCAGGTCGATCCCGGCGTAGAATTCGAGCGTGAACAGGTGCAGGAATTGGGTCGCCAGGGCGAGGACGGTATACAGCCAGTAGCGCTTCTTGAGCGACTGGAGCATGAAGAAGATGGACAGCCCAAACAGGAAGTAACCCGTCCAGTGATGGATGAATGTCGTTGCCAGCGGCTGCAGGACGAAGAACGGGTAGACCGCGAACAGCAGCGCGGCCGTGAAATTCTGCCAGCCGGCCTTGGGCCACAGTGAACGGAAGATGCCCCAGGCCGTGACCACGCTCAACCAGCGCACCAGCAGGGCGGCAACCTGCCAGGCAAGCGGCTTGTAACCCAGCAGGGCGAACCCGGCCAGGTAGATCCAGGAGGCGAACGGGCGGCCATCGTACTGCATCAGTTCCAGGATGCCGCCCGGCCCATAGCGGTAGTGGTAATAGACCACGTTCCAGTCGTCCTGGTAGTAGCCCAGTCCCGGCGTCAGCAGCCCGAAGGCCAGGACGCAAGCCGCCAGCAAAGCCCAGGGGACGCTTTTTTCATCGAGGTGGATGCGTTTTAGAAAGGATAGGGATGGCTTCATGCAACTTCCGGGGAGAGTGAATTTGCGCCTCTATTTGATGCTTCGTTTGAGGGCGTTGATCTCTTCTTGCGGCAGGTCGGGCAGGTCTTCGCGTCTTTCTACGCCCAGGGCCTGCCTCTGCGCCTCGCGCCACATCTCCAGCCGGGCGTTGACCTGCGCCTCGTAGCCCTCCTGGGACGGCTGGTAGAAGTAGGCGCCAAGCAAGCGTTTGGGGAGGTACTGCTGCGGGATGTAATGTCCGTCGAAATCGTGTGGGTAGAGGTAGTCTTTGCCTTGGCCGGTGATCGCGTCGCGGTTGGCGTCTTGCAGGTGGCGAGGCACGGAGACCTGGCCCTCTTCTTCCAGTTTTTTCATGGCCTTGAAATAGGCTCCGGCGCTGTTGGACTTGGGCGCGGTAGCGAGGTACAGGGTGGCTTCGACGATGGGATAGACGCCTTCCGGCAGGCCGATGTAGTCGAAGGCAGAAGCGGCTGAAGCCGCTACTACCAGTCCCATCGGGTCGGCCAGGCCGATGTCTTCGCCTGCCAGGATGATCAGACGGCGCAGGATGAAGCGCGGGTCTTCGCCGGCGTAGAGCATTTTCGCCAGCCAGTACAGGGCGGCGTCGGGGTCTGAGCCGCGCACAGATTTTATGAATGCGCTAATCGTATCGTAGTGCGCGTCGCCGTCCTTGTCGTACAGCACGGCGCGGCGTTGGATCGATTCCTGCGCCACGTCCAGCGTAATGTGGATGACGCCGTCCGCGCCGGGGGAGGTTGATTCCACGGCCAGTTCGAGGGCGTTGAGGGCGTTGCGCGCGTCGCCGCCGGAAACTTCGGTGAAATGGGAGCAGGCCTCGGGGTCGAGGAGGATGCGGCGCGTCCCGTAGCCGCGCTCCTTGTCTGCCAGGGCGCGTTCCAGCAGGATGCGGGTCTCGTCCTGGTTCAGCCAGCGCAGTTGGAAGACGCGCGAGCGCGAGATGAGCGCGCCGATGACCTCGAAGTAGGGGTTTTCGGTGGTCGCGCCGATCAGCGTGACCGCGCCGGTCTCGACGTGCGGCAGGAGGGCGTCCTGTTGGGCTTTGTTCCAGCGATGGACTTCGTCCACGAACAGGATGGTGCGCGCGTTGTGCAGGCGGCGGCGTTCGAGCGCCTCGTCGATGATGCGGCGCAGGTCGGCCTTGCCGGCCAGGATGGCCGAGATGGTGACGAAGTGGCTCTGGGTGCGGTTGGCGATGATCTGCGCCAGGGTGGTCTTGCCGGTGCCGGGCGGCCCCCACAGGATGATGGACGAGAAGAGTTTGTCGGCTTCGATGGCGCGCCGCAGCAATTTGCCCTCGCCCACGATGTGTTCCTGGCCGATGAATTCCTCCAGCGTGCGCGGGCGCATACGCGCGGCCAACGGGGCTTCACTTTTCATGCGTTCGCGCAGGGCGTGGTCGAAGAGATCGGGCATGGGGCTGATTATACTTGCTCCCGGGAAATAATTCTTGAAGGCGACGTATGGCTGTTCACGTGAAGAATCTCCGGTTGGAGTGTCGTATAATTGGGCAAGATGATAAAACAGGCTGGAAATTCCAGCCCACATTGTTTTGAACTGTGAGATGAAATCGTGGACGACAGTAAGGTTTGACGCGACAGGAGCCATATCCCATGGAAGGTATCCAATACGTTACCAATGACAAAGGGCAAAAAGTTGCCGTTTTGATCGACTTGAAAAAGTATGGGGAAGTATGGGAGGATTTTTATGATATCCTCACGGCGCGTGCGCGGGCAAACGAGCCGAGGGAGACGCTTGAAGAGGTAAAGGCGCTTCTCAAGAAACAGGGCAAGATTGATGACTGAGTATGCCATCACGTTTGCGCGTTCCGCTCGTAACGAATTAGAAGCGCTGGACAGTAACCTGGTTGGCCGTATTTTCCCCAAAATCGAAGCGTTGACAAAAGAGCCGCGGCCATTGGGTTGCCGTAAATTGAAAGGGGAGAAATCTCTTTGGCGGATCCGTATTGGCGATTATCGTGTAATTTACGCTATTTACGACAATGAGCCGCGGGTGGATGTTATTGCGATCCGACATCGAAGCAAGGCCTACGATTAGCCTGCCCATCCGAGGCCTCGAACGTTTCCAAAATTTCCGAAGCCTGTAAGTTGGGTATACTTTTGCAAAGCGTATTCCTCCTGCTTGTTGGGTCTGGATTGGCGACGGCCTTTCCTGGCAACTTGCTGGACAATTTGCTGTTCGAGAGGAGCGATATACAATGACGACCAATCGAAAAATTCCTATGGAACATGACAAGAAGATCGCCCTGGTGGCGCACGACAACAAAAAACGCGACCTGCTGGAATGGGCCAGGTTCAACCGCGACCTGCTGGCGCATCACCAGGTCTTTGCTACCGGCACGACCGGGGGCATCCTGGAACAGGAATTGGGCTTCTCGGTCACAAAACTCAGGAGCGGGCCCCTGGGCGGCGACCAGCAGATCGGCGCCAAGATCGTGGACAATGAGATCGATTTCCTCATCTTTTTCTGGGACCCGCTCGAACCCCAGCCGCACGATCCGGATGTCAAGGCGCTCTTGCGCATGGCGGTGGTCTGGAATATCCCGATTGCCTGCAACCGCGCTTCGGCGGACTTCATGATCTCCTCCCCGCTGATGGATGGGGAGTACGACCGCCTGGTGCCTGACTATGAACCTTACGCTGCTCGCAAAGTTGACCTGGGGGAGGCTGCCGATTAGAGGGGCGCCCTTGCGCTGGCGGCGAAATCAGGCGCGGCAGCGAAATGACCTGGCATCCTACCCACGATGTCCACGCAATTTCAACTTCGTTGGCATGACCCCGCCTGGCTGGAACAAGCCCATACCTGGATCCGCGCTGAAGCGGAACGCCGTTCCATTCAACTGCGCGGCGAGATCGAACAGAACCACACCTATGCCTGGCCCACGCTGATGCGCGTCCCCTCCAGCGCAGGGAGGCTGTTCTTCAAGGCCACCTAGGCAGTGCGGTAGTAGCCCACGTCCACCGAGTAGACCCGTCCGCGCTTGATGACCTGCTTGACCAGGTTGGTGCCAAAGCGGTAGCCCAGGTGGCGGTAATCCGGCACGGACAGCACCAGCAAGTCGGCTTGCTTGCCTTCTTCGAGCGAGCCGATGACGTCCGCGCGCCGGATGGCGTGCGCGGCGTTGATGGTGGAAGCGGCAATGGCTTGCGCAGGCGTTAGTTTCATGAAGCGACAGGCCAGCGCAATCGCAAATTGCATCGACTCGTTCCAGGCGGTGCCGGGGTTGCAATCGGTGGCCAGCGCCAGGATGCCGCCCGCGTCCAGGATCTTTTGCGCCGGGGTGTACTGGCATTCTCCCAGCCCGAACGGCGTGCAGGGCAGGGACACGGCGACCGTGTCCGATGCCCCCAGCGCGGCGATGTCCGCATCCGAGGTCTTGACCAGGTGGTCGGCTGAGGCCGCTCCCAGTTCCACCGCCAGCGACGCGCCGCCCAGGTTGTCGAACTCGTCGGCGTGGATCTTGACCGGGAATCCCAGCGAGCAGGCCTTCGTCAGGATCTGACGCGATTGTTCCAGCGTGAAGGCTTTGTTCTCGCAGAAGACGTCCACGAAGGGCAGGGGCAGGCGCGGGGCGTGCGTCTCCCACCATTGCTGGACGATGGGCAACATGGTCTCGCTGACCAGGTCGGTGTAGCCTTGCGGGTCGTCCTTGAATTCGGGGGCGATGGCGTGCGCGCCCAGGAAGGTGATGGCCAGGTCAAGCGGGCCTTCGTCGTCGAGCGCAAGAAGGGCTTTGAGCAGGCGCAGTTCGGTGGCGGTTTGCAGGCCGTAGCCGGTCTTGGCTTCGGCGGTGGTGGTGCCGGTGGCGAACATGCGCAGCAGGCGCGGACGGGCCTGGGCAATGAGCGACTCGATGCTGGCCGTGCGCGTGGCGCGGACGGTGGAAATGATGCCGCCGCCGGCCGCCAGGATGTCGAGGTATTTTGCGCCTTCGAGCCGCATCTCGAACTCGCGGGCGCGGTCGCCGCCCCAGATGAGGTGCGTGTGCGGGTCCACGAAGCCGGGCATGACCACGCAACCGCTGGCGTCCAGGCCGGGTTCGCCGGGATAGGCGACGCGCAGTTCGTCGGTGGGCCCGACCGCAACGATCTTCTCGTCGCGGACGAGGACAGCGCCGTTCTCGATGATGCCAAGCGCGCCGAGCGCGCGCCCGCGCTGGGGGCCGCCTTTGAGGGTCAGCAGTTGGGTGGAGGAGTGGATGAGCATAGGGCCGGTATCCAGTTTTCAGGGACGTTATCTCCGCCGCCCGCCCCTGCGCCGGTTGCTGCTGCGCTTTTTGAAATTACTTTTTGGGGCGGATTTGGCGTGGCTCGCGGGTTTCTCCACAACGGGATGCAGCATCTTCTGGTAAGTATCGTCCAGCAGCATGGTGATGATGGGCAGTTCGTCTTCCTGCCCGGCCAGTTCGCGCGCCAGGGACTCGAATCGCTGGCTGCGTTCAGCCTGCAGTTTGTCACGCTCGCGCAGGCGGGCCTCCAGCAGGGCGGTCAGGCGCTCGGCGACCACTGCCGCCACGTCTTCGTCGCTGGGGATGATGCGCTCTTCCAGTGCGATCTGGTATTGCCGGGCGATGCGGTCGAGCGTCACCTTTTCCATCGGGTTGACCAGCGTGATAGCCACGCCGCCCGCCCCGGCGCGCCCCGTCCGCCCGGCGCGGTGGATGTAATTCTCCACTTCATCGGGCGGCTCGTACTGGATCACGGTCGAGAGTTCGGGGATGTCCAATCCGCGCGCAGCCACATCGGTCGCCACCAGGAAGCGCAGCGTCCCTTTGCGCACGCGCTCCAGCACCTGTTCGCGCTGGCCTTGCGCGAGCGCCGAACTGATCTCGTCCGCGTCGTAGCCGAAGCGCTGCAACACCACTGTGACGTAATGTACGCGGTCTTTGGTGTTGCAGAAGATGAGCGCGTTTTCGGGGTTTTCCACTTCGATCAGGCGCACCAGCCCGCGGTCCTTGTCCATGCCCTGCACTTTGTAGTAGACGTGGTCCACCTCGGTCACGTGGATATGGTCGCTGCTCAGGCTGATGAACTCCGGCTCGCGGATGAATTCCCGCGCGGCGCGCATGACCGAGTACGGGAAAGTGGCCGAAAACATGCAGGTGTTGACCGGGCGCTCCGGCAGGTAACTCTTCATCTCCAGCATGTCGGGATAAAAGCCCATCGAGAGCATCCGGTCGGCTTCGTCGAAGATGAGCATCTCCAGCCGGTCGAGCGAAAGATTGCGCTTGAGCAGGTGGTCGAGCGCGCGCCCCGGCGTGCCGACCACGATGTGCGCGCCCGCCTTGAGCGCCTCCACCTGCGGGCCGTATCCCACGCCGCCGTAGACGGCTGCCGTGCGGAAGCCCGACCCGCCGCAGATCGTCTCGGCCTCCTGCCAGACCTGTTGCGCCAGTTCGCGGGTAGGCACCAGGATCAGCGCCTGGCAGCGCTCTTTTTTCGGGTCCAGGCGTTCCAGCATGGGCAGCAGGAACGCGCCGGTCTTGCCGCTGCCGGTGCGCGCCTGGATCATCATGTTACGCCCGGCGAGAAGGTAGGGGATGGCGCGCGCCTGCACGGGCATCAGGCTGCTCCAGCCTGCGCGCAGGGCCGCCTCGCGCAGCCGCGCAGGCAGCCCTTCGAAGGTCAGGTCGGGCAGGGGATTGTTCGGCGTGGGGACGGGGATTTCAGATGGACTGGTCAAGGGAGTCTCTTTTCATGAATTGGATTACCCTGATTATACAGGCGATTTGGCTCATAAATCCGCCCGGCGAAAAATGCACTATACTTTGCCCATTCGGATACCGACATGCACACTTTCCTGATCCTTTCCACCCTCTCCTGCCTGGGCGGGCTGGCGGTCCTGGCCTGGCTGCACAACCAGCACTGGCTGGACATTCCCGTCCCGCCGGCCCCGCCGCCCTCCAGCGATGCGCCGCTGGTTTCGGTGTGCGTCCCGGCGCGGGACGAAGAGCAGAACATCCGCGCCTGTGTGGAAGCCATCCTGGCGCAGACCTACCCCAATTTCGAACTCATCGTGGTGGATGACCGTTCGACGGATTCCACGCCGGCGATTTTGTCCCGCCTTGCGGCGTTGGACTCCCGCATGAGCGTCGTCAGCGGCTCGGACCTACCCCCGGGCTGGGCCGGCAAACCCCATGCCTTGACCCAGGCTGTGGGCGCGGCGCGCGGCGACTGGCTGTGCTTCGTGGACGCCGATACGCTGTTGGCGCCCGAAGCGCTCTCGGCTGTCTACGCCAAAACGCTGGAAACGAAAGCCGACCTGTTCACCATGCTGACGCGCCAGGTCATGCTCACCTTTTGGGAGCGGGCTGTCCTGCCGCTGGTGATGACCGCGCTTTCGGTGGGTTTTTCGCCGCGCAAGGTCAACGACCCGCGCCGCAAGGACGCCATCGCCAACGGGCAGTTCATTTTTATCAAGCGCAACGTCTACCAGGCGGTGGGCGGACATGCGGCCATCAAGGGTTCCATCGTGGAAGACAAGGACCTGGCCGTCCTGGTCAAGGGACAGGGTTACCGGCTGGTGGTGGCCGACGGGCGGCAGGCAGCCTCCACGCGCATGTACACCTCGCTGGCGCACATGTGGGAGGGCTGGACGAAGAACATTTATCTCGGCCTGCGCGATGACCCGGGCTTGCTCTGGCTGGGGGCCTTTGGCGCGTTCCTGGCCTTCGCGGCGGCGGCGCTGTTGCCGCTGTGGGCAGCGGCGGGCGTCGTCTTAACGGTAACAGGCCCAGGCTGGGAAGGAGGCGCGATCCTGCTCCAGGCGCTGGCGTTGTGGGGCGTCCTGCTCTACTATCGCGTCCAGGCCGCGCGCGGGATGGGCATCCCGGCCTGGTATGCGCTTACCACGCCGCTGGGGGCTGGCGTCTTCGCGGCCATGATGCTGGCCTCGGCCTGGAAGGTGCTTTCGGGGCGCGGCGTCACGTGGAGGGGACGCAGGTATCCCGGCGCTTAGGTTCGGCCAAGGGAGCGCAGGAATTGTCAGATCGTGTATAATTCAGATAGATTGCGTCTCATTTCAAATGTGACATAAGTCACAAAAGAATCTGTAAAAATCGGTTAAATTAATGCCGGATTAATCGCGTCTTTGGAAAGGGTTGCGCATGACAAGATTTCCCCTGATCGTCTCGATTGCTGCCGCAGCCATCGCGCTGGCGGTCTTTGCCGTCGTCACCGATACCCCGGCGATGATGGGCAGCGCGCCCGAGGCCTGCGCCAATTGCCACGTGATGGATGCGGCCTACGAGAACTGGTACCACGCCCCGCACGAAAAGTGGACCGAGTGCGTGGATTGCCACCTGCCGCACGAGAACGTCTTTGCGTATTATTTTGCCAAGGGCAAGACCGGGATGCACGACGTATATGTGTTCAGCACCGGCCAGACGCCGGCCTTGATCCGCGCAAATGAAGATACAAAAGAGTGGGTGCAGGGCAACTGTATCCGCTGCCATGCAGACGCGGTGGAGGGCATCCTGATGGGCGCGCAACCGTTCGAACGCAACTGCTGGGACTGCCACCGGGATGTGGCGCACGGGCAGCGCGGGATTTCGATTGCGCCCAACCAAGATTCATCCCTGTATGAAGGAGAGTGATACCGATGAAACGCGCTACTACTTTTATCCTGGTGGG
>JBMOMO010000190.1:0-1697 GCA_049324135.1 Chloroflexota bacterium | reverse complement strand
CCGCCACCCATTGGGCCGCCGACTGGATCGAACAACTGGCCGCCGAAGGCATCACCGGCGGCTGCGGCGATGGCAACTACTGCCCCACCCTGATCGTCAACCGCGCCCAAATGGCTGTCTTCCTGGTAGCCGCCTTTGGATTGCTGTAAACACCAGCCTGTTTCATTCACAGAACGCCGTCCCGCTGGGGCGGCGTTCTGTTTTCCCCTGTACAGAGGCGGGAATTTCGAGGAAAATACTCCGATACAATCCGCCCTTTGATGAAGCGCGTATCCCATCCCGACAGCGAGGCTCCCATGAATACCGACCCTTCCACAAGTTCCAGCCCCACACGCTTCCCCCTGCCTCACCTCCTGGCAATGGTCACCCTGCTGGCGCTGACCTTCGCCTGCGCCCGCCCGGCCCAGACGACGCCGCTGCCGGTCATGCCGACCCTGCCCGGGCTGCAGGATTCGCCTGCCCCCACGGCGGAGGCGCTTCTCCCTGCGGCTGGGAGCTACGATACCGGGAATCCCGCCCTGCGGGACCTGTGGGTGGATCCCGTCCACGGCGACGACGGCAACGACGGAGCCACTCCAGCCACCGCCCTGCGCACTCTGACCGCGGCCTGGCAGGGTATCCCCTCGGGCGTGGCCCTGGCCCAGGGCGTGCGCATCAACCTCCAGCCCGGGACCTATCCCGAGGCTTCCATCCCACTGTATTGGGAAGCCCGATACGGCACATATTCCGCGCCCATCTGGATTCGTGGAAATGGAACCTCCCGCGGACAGGTGATCCTGCAAGCCGGGCTGAACATCTTCGACACCCGCCACATCTATTTCGAGAATCTCAGCGCCAGCCTGAACGGCGACGTGTTCCATTGCGAACAATGCGACCATGTGCTGCTGCGCAACGTGGCCTTCAACGGCGGCGGGGCCGCGCAGGAGACCATCAAGGCCAACCAGTCTCAATACCTGTATGTCGAGAACAGCGACATCACCGGCGCATATGAAAACGTGATCGATTACGTGTCCGTGCAATACGGGCACATCCTGAACAGCCGCATCCACAATGGCGGCGATTGGTGCGCCTACGTCAAAGGCGGGTCGGCCTACCTGCGCGTCGAAGCCAATCTCATTTATGATTGCGGCACAGGCGGGTTTTCAGCCGGCCAGGGGACGGGCTTTCAGTACATGACCGCACCCTGGATCCAGTACGAAGCCTACGACGTGAAGGTGGTCAACAACATCATCCACGACACCGAAGGCGCGGGACTGGGAGTGAATGGCGGCTACAACATCCTGCTGGCCTATAACACCCTGTACCGCGTGGGCAGCCGCTCGCACGTGATCGAAGTGGTGTACGGCCTGCGCTCTTGCGACGGCCAGCTCGGGGCGCCGGGCCGCGAGTTGTGCCAGCAATACCTGAACCAGGGCGGCTGGGGCACCACCGAGGTGGATAACGGCGTAAACGCCATCCACATCTCCGACCGCAGCGTATACATTTACAACAACGTGGTCTACAACCCGGCCGGCTTTCAAAGCCAGTGGACACACTTTGCCATCTATGACGCGCGCTCCAACCCGGCCTTCAGCAACATCCCCACCGCCACCACCGATGCGGAACTGCGCATCCGCGGCAACGTAATCTGGAACGGGAGCGCTTCCATGCCCCTGGGCGTGGAAGACAACGCCGACGCCTGCATCGACAGCGACCCC
>JBMOMO010000189.1:0-13110 GCA_049324135.1 Chloroflexota bacterium | reverse complement strand
GGAGGGGCAAAAAGCCCCTGGCAAAATCCTCGTTCCAGGTGAACACCCACAAGGACGCGCCGTCGCCGGGGATGACGATCTTCTGCCCACGTTTCATTCGGTCAATGATCGTGTAAGGATGCTGCCAACTGTTGGTGCAGAGCGGCAATTGCGAGGGGCCATAAGTCAACGAGGGACGGATAATCGTGACGGGGAAATTGTCATCCTGATAAGCCCGCATCAGACGTTCCTCGCAAGCGATCTTGCCCCTCGAATAATCCCAAAATGGATTCTCTAACGGCGTCTCTTCGGTAATCAGGTAATGGGCAGGCGGCTTCTGGTAGGCGCTGGCGGAACTGATGAAAACAAACTGATCCGTTTTACCAGTGAACAGGCGGAGGTCGCGCTCGATATCAGCGGGAGTGAAAGCGATCCAATCCACAACGGCATCGAAGCGGTGATCAGCCAACAGGGTGGCAACGCCGTTTTCATCCTGGTAGACATCCCCCACCAGCAAGCGCGCGCCGCCAGGGAGCGGATATTTTACAGATTTCCCCCGGTTGAGAATGTACAGGTTATGCCCAAGTCCGACGGCAAGGTCAGAGCAGGCAGAACTGATCAAGCCGGTCCCGCCGATGAAGAGGATTTTCATCGTCACTCCTTATCCCGCCAGCGCCCGGCGGATACGCTCCAGCCCGTCTTCCAGCACGCTGCGCGGGCAGCCGAAGTTCAGGCGCACAAACCCCTCGCCGCCGGGGCCGAAGTCCGCGCCGTCGTTGAGCGCCACCTTAGCCTTTTCCAGGAAGAACTGGTAAGGCGAGCCTTCTATCTTGCCCGCCGCCGCCAGGCCGCTGCAATCCAGCCAGGCCAGGTAGGTAGCATCGGGTACGGTCACACGGACACCGGGCAGTCGCTCGCGCACGTAAGCCGCCAGGAAATCGCGGTTGGCGGTCAGGTAGGCGTTCAGGTCGGCCAGCCAGCCGTCGCATGCGCCCGAAAGCGCCGCCTGCGCCGCGACCTGCCCCAGGCTGTTGACGTGCAGCGTCAGGCGCTCAATCACCCCCTTGTAACGGTCACGCAGGCCGGGGTCCGGGATGAGCGCGAATCCGCAGAACAGCCCGGCTACGTTGAAGGTCTTGCTGGGCGCGATCAGCGTGATCGTCCGCGCGGCAATTTCCGGCGCGAGCGTCGCAATCGGGATATGCTGCGCGCCGCCCAGCAGCAACTCGCTGTGGATCTCGTCCGAGCAGATGAAGATGTCGCGCTTCTCGCAGACCTCGGCCATGCGGGACAGGTCTGCGGGCGTGTAGACCTGTCCGGTGGGATTGTGGGGATTGCACAGCAGGAACATGCGCGTCGGGACGCCCCCGGAGTTGGCCGCCGTTTCGAAGGCCTCCCAATCCACCCGGTAGCGGACGGCGCTCCCCTGGCGCTCGCAGGCCAGTTCGGCCGCCTGGCGCGCCAGCCCGACATTCTCATGCACTTTCAGGAACGGGAAGTAGACCGGCGTTTGCATCAGGACTCCCTCGCCAGGCGCGCAGACCGTCCAGGCGGCGGCGTTGAAGCCGCTCACCAGGCCGGGGATGGCGACCACCATCTCCGGCTCCACGCGCCAATTGTAGAGCGCCTCCATGCGCGCGGCGACGGCAGCCGACAATTCCCGGGAGGGCATTTCGTAGCCAAAGACGCCATGCTCCACCGCCCGGCGCAGCGCCTCCAGCACGGGCGGCGGCGCGGGAAAGTCCATGTCGGCCACCCACATGGGCAGCACGTCTTCTGGATAGCGCCTCCACTTGATGGAGTTGGAGGCGCGGCGGTCGGTGATGGCATCGAAGTTGCAGGGCATGGATGCTCTCCTTTTTCTCGAAGGATGGATCTACGACAGATAACGGATTGTACCGCTTTTACCCGCAAATGCGCTTTGGCGGGGAGCATATAGGATGAGTATAGGATGAATATAGGATGATTATAGGATGACCAGCGCGAAAATGGCGGAAAGAATCGGCTTTTCATTCCCCAAACAAGCGCTCGAAACCGGGATAGGGAATCAGCGGGATGATCTCGAACGCGATCAACCCCGCCTGCACCAGCGGCAGCGTAGCCAGCAGCCTCTTTGCTTCTTCTACGTCGGCGCATTCCAAGTGGTCGAGACCTTCACCAATCTCATCCACGAGAATGAGGGAGATGGACAAGCCTGCGAAGGAGAGTAGAACTGGCGCATCCCCTCTGTTCGAAGGGGATGCGTTGTCTCAGAAACGTTTCTTTGCCTTATTGCCCGCCTGCGCATACTGCTCATGCAAATGATAAGGTCCAGTTTTGCGCGGGGAGGACGCCAGGGAATGTTTTATCCCAGGTTGCATGGGGGCAGGTCGGGGCGGAGCGGCAGCCGCATAGTCGAACCCCTTCAGGGTCAGGCGTTCCATTTTTTGCCCCATAATCCTCTCCAGTGTGCGAATCATGCCTTCGTCATCCGGGGTAACCAGGGTGAAAGCATCGCCGCTGCGCTCGGCGCGCCCAGTACGCCCAATGCGATGGATGTAGGCATCGGCAGTATCAGGCATATCGAAGTTGATGACATGCGAGATGCTGTCCACATCCAGACCACGCGCGGCGATGTCGGTAGCGACCATGATCTGGTACTCTCCATTCTTGAAACCATTGAGCGCGGCCTGGCGCTGGCCCTGCGTACGGTCACTATGCAGGCTGGTGACCTTATAGCCAGCATTCTTGATTTGGCGCTGTAAACGACTGGCGCGATGCCTGGTGCGGGTAAAGATCAACACTGAGTCGGTTTCTGTCTGCTTGAGCAACATCAGCAGGAGGTCGCGTTTCAGGTGTTGCGGCACCGGGTAGAGCGCGTGCGAGACAGTATGCGCCGGGCGACTGATACCTACTGCAATACGTTTTGGTTCTTTGAGCGCTTGTTTCGCCAATTGTTCCACTTCGCTTGGGAAGGTAGCCGAAAAAAGCATGGTCTGTCGCCGGGCGGGGACAGCCTTGATGATACGTCGCACGTCGGGCAGGAACCCCATATCGAACATGCGGTCAGCCTCATCGAGGACGAGGATCTCAACGTTGGACAGATTCGCGTGTCCCTGGGCGACCAAGTCCAGCAGGCGACCAGGACAGGCAACGAGAATTTCGACGCCCCTGCGCAACGCTTGCAGTTGTGGAGCGCTTCCGACTCCCCCGTAGATGGTTGCGCTGCGCAGGTTCGTCCCGCTGGACAGTGTACGAATCGCCTCGTGGGTCTGCTCGGCCAGTTCGCGGGTAGGCGTAACGATCAGGGCGCGGGAACGATTACGAGGTCCAGGAAGAAGCGTATGCAAAATCGGCAGCACGAAGGCGGCCGTCTTGCCAGTGCCGGTTTGGGCAGTGCCGATCAGGTCGCGGCCTGCCAGGGCAGCAGGGATGGCTTGCAGTTGAATAGGCGTTGGCGCACGATAGTCAGCGCGCTCGATACCTGCCTGCAGGCGAGAATCCAGATTGAACTGGTTGAAGTTCATACATGTTCCTTTTCTTCAGAAGTCAGGCAGATGTCAAAAGGGGATCGAGCGGAAGCTCTAGGGAGTAACAGCGGCAACGACTGCTGAACGAATAAATAAGGTTGATACAATACCCGACGAGGACAGAACTGTCAAGGATAGTTTTTTCAAGGCACCGAGACTCCAAGGTAGCCGTAAGCAGCACAGCCTTTGTAGACAACCTGTACGAGGCCTTTCTAAAACTACTGCTTGCGGTTGATCTCCCTGCTCTCCAATAATTCCTTCAATTTTGCCAGGTTTTCTTTAAACTGCTTCTTGGCCACCCTTGCTACGACAGGGTCAACCAGTTTGAAGAACCCACCCGGATTGGCCTGGGTGGATGCAGCCACCTTCGTGCTGAAATTGACAGCCTCAAACATATAGGAAGTTTGCAATTGGATAGGGCCAGAAAGCGTTTTGAAACTATAATTTTTGTTAGCCTCAAGCCCGATTACTTCAAAGGTACTCAAGATACGGCGTCCCATGAAATGACCAAAACTAATGAATAATGCGCCGACCCTCATACCTCCTTCGGATACTTGAGCGGATTCCATGGATCCGTATTGCCATTGGGAATTGTTCTCCGGTGCAACAATAAAATCAAACACCTCCCAGACAGGGCGCAAGATCAACATACTAACATTAATCGATATCATTCACCCTTCTTTTCTTCCTGATTGAGCTTTTTGTATGGCAAGTTGCAAAACCTGGCGGAATTTCTCTCCAGCGGGATCTGGGCCAAGCCCGATGAAGGATTGTCCCTGTTTGGTTACGTCGGTATAGCGACCGGTGATATTGATGCCGGAGTCTGGGTTGACCCGGTACATGGCTGTATTCTCGAAATCGTGCGCACTAATGTTTCGTAACAGGGCAGACGTGACGACAGGTTTCCTTTTTTCCTCCCCGTTCGTCCAAACCAGCAACTGCGGCGTAACGAACATTCCTGCGACGGTGGTCTCATTGCCGCTTGCGAAAAGACCTGTTTTCTGGCACACAGAGGTTGTCTCGCAACAAATCACAAGGGACGCTTCGACATCTCCCAGTTTATATGTCTCGATGTGCCTGGAAATGGAGGCCGTCAATTCGGGGCGCAGATCCCCAAATTTGCATTCACGCGTAGAGCGGGTATATGCGTTCATATGAAGTCCTTTTGACACTCATTTTGTGCTGCTTTCTCCGGGCTTGCCGGTAAGAAAAAGACCGCCACCCCATAAAAGGGACGACGGCCAGGATGCCACGCGGTTCCATTTATCACGATAAAGCGATTCTATCACCAAACTGGAAAATGTGTTGAATGTGATATAATCAAACCATCTTATAACAGGTCAAGCGCGCTCATGTTACCGCCAACCCCTATTATCGGGGTTGGCGTTTTTTTGACTGAGTTCAGCGCCAAATTCAAGGAGTAAAAAATGGATGTAAAGCTTTACGTTGGGAACATGTCGTACAACACTACAGAAGAAGATTTACGCGGATTGTTCATGCAAGCCGGGACAGTTACCTCAGTAGCATTGATCAAGGATCGTTCTACAGGTCAGCCGAAAGGATTTGCATTTGTGGAAATGGATTCACAGGCCAATGCGCAGAAAGCAATTACGATGTTCAATGATTTCGAAATCAATGAACGCCGGTTATCTGTAAGTTTTGCCCGTCCGCGCGAAGAACGCGGCGGTTTTCAGCAAAACTATCGCAATCAAAAACGAGGCGGGGGACAGCGCCGCTATTAGAGGTGACATGCCATTCAAAACTGGCGACCGGGTAATCCATCCACGTCATGGACTGGGGCGCGTGACCAACCTGGCTGTTAAGCAATTTGTTCAGGGTGAGAAGCGCCCCTTCTACGAGATCTCCTTTCCAGGCAGTACCCTGTGGGTTCCGGTGAACCTATCCACTTCAGGGATAAGAAAGTTGACCGTGAAAAGTGAAATCACCAAGTGCCGCCGCCTGTTAGAGTCACCTGCGACGCCGCTCAACAGCGATCCACGCTTGAGGCAAGCTGAACTGGACACGCACTTGAAACTTGGAACGCTTACCGCACACTGTGAAGTTGTGCGCGATGTGACCGCCCATGGCTGGCGCAAACCGCTCAGCGGAGGCATAGCTATTTTTTTGCATACCATCCAGAATGTCTTGTGCCAGGAATGGGCCGCCGTGGAGGGCATAACCCCTTTGGAGGCTGCCATTGAAATCCAAGCCCTGCTCGAAAAGGGCAAGCGGGCTATTACGAATGGATGACATCTTGAACATGAAATTCGATATTGGCGACAAAGTAGTTCACCCACAGCACGGGGTCGGTTACGTAGCCAACCTGGAGGAAAAGCAATTCGAGCCGAACGCCCCTCGCACATACTATGTTGTTCTAATCCCGGACACCACCCTGTGGGTGCCGGTAGATTTGTCCACCTCCGGCCTGCGCAAGTTGAGCGCGAAAAGCGACCTTGACCAGTGCCGCCAGGTGCTACAAGCCATCCCGCTCACGCTCACGCCGGACCGAGGCCTGCTTGCCAGCCTGGCCGATCGCATAAAACAAGGGACGGTCATAGCCCATTGCGAGGTCGTCAGGGACCTGGCCGCCTTTGGCTGGCATAAGCCGCTTTTTGGCCCAATCGCAGAATTCCAGCGCATCATCGCCAACGTCCTTGCCCAGGAATGGGCCGTTGTGGAAGGGGTAACACAGCTGGTTGCATCCCAAGAGATCAATACCTTGCTCAAAAAGGGCAGGTTGGCCAACGAACATTGACCGGAATCGAACATCAAAACAGGGCAGCGAAAGACGCCGCCCTGTTTGTCATTTGGCATATTATCAAACTCAGGAAAGTTGCTCTTTCCCAAACAGCCGCTCGAAACCGGGATAGGGAACCAGCGGGATGACCTCGAACGCGATCAACCCCGCCTGCACCAGCGGCAGCGTAGCCAGCAGCCTCTTTGCTTCTTCCACGTCAACACATTCCAGGACCAAGACCGCTTCCCTGCGATCCGCGCGGAAATAGATTTCGCGCACCTGTCCAACCTGGTACAACTCCCAGACGCGGGCGGCTTCGGCTTTCAGGTGCGGCGCGAATTGTTCGGGGGAGACGTTGGGGAGTTCTTTTTCGAGGGCGAGGATTTTCATGCATACTCCAAAAGGATTATGAAGAATTATAGCGGACTAATTGACATCCTCCCCTTTTTTTGCTACACTATAAGCAAGTTGTCAGACAAATTTCCAACTATCGAACCATCCAACTACCCATGCCCACCCTCCTGATCAAGCACGCATATCTTGTCACCATGGATGACGGCCAGCGGGAAATCCCCGATGGCGGCCTTTTCATCCGCGACGGCTTCATCGAGCAGATCGGGCAAACTGGCGATTTGCCCAATGACGCCGATGAAGTCCTCGACCTGGGCGGCCACGTGCTGCTGCCGGGATTGGTCAACACGCATCATCATTTCTACCAGACCCTCACGCGCGTTGTCCCGCCTGCGCAGGACGCCAACCTGTTCAACTGGCTCAAGACGCTCTATCCCATCTGGGCGCGCCTGACGCCGGACGACATCTTCACCTCGACGCAGACGGCCCTGAGCGAACTGGCCCTATCGGGATGCACGACCGCCTCCGACCACCTGTACCTGTTCCCCAACGGCTCGAAACTGGACGACGAAATTGCCGCCGCTAAAGAGGTTGGCCTGCGCCTGCAAGCCTCGCGCGGCTCGATGTCGTTGAGCGAAAAGGACGGCGGCCTGCCGCCCGACAGCGTGGTAGACACGGAAGAACACATCCTGGAAGACTCCCAGCGCCTGATCGAAACCTACCACGACCCTAAACCCGGCGCGATGACGCAGGTCGTATTAGCGCCCTGCTCACCCTTCTCCGTGACCAGCGACCTGATGCGCGAATCCGCCAAGTTAGCCCGCCAGTACGGCGTGCACCTGCACACCCACCTGGCTGAGACCGAAGACGAGGAGCAATTCTGCCTGGACATGTTCGGTCATCGCCCGGTCGGCTACATGCAAGAGGTGGATTGGGTAGGCGAGGATGTCTGGTTCGCGCACGCCATCTGGGTCAACGAGGAAGAGATCGGCGTCTTTGCGAAACATAAATGCAGCGTGGCGCACTGCCCCACCTCGAACATGCGCCTGGCTTCCGGCATCGCGCCCATCAAGGAATATCGGAAAGCAGGCGTAAACGTCGGCATCGGCGTGGACGGCTCCGCCAGCAATGACGGTTCGCACTTACTGGGCGAAGTCCGCCAGGCGTTCCTCCTGTCGCGCGTCAAGGAGGGCATCACTGGTTTCTCACTTTCCGGCCCCACCCCCATCCCCTCCCCATTTTCCGGGAAAATGGGGAGGGGCGCAGGGGAGGGGCGCAAGTTAATGACCGCCCGCGAAGCGCTCTATCTCGGCACGCGCGGAGGGGCGGCGGTGCTGGGCCGCGCGGACATCGGCTCGCTCGAACCCGGCAAATGCGCCGACTTCTTCGCCATCAACATGAACCGCCTGGAATTCACCGGCGGCGCTGTCCATGACCCGGTCTCGGCGGTGATCTTCTGCCAACCCGTCCGCGTGGACTATACCGTCGTCGGCGGCAGGTTCGTTGTGAAAGAAGGGCAAATCGCCACGCTCGATGAAAGCAGATTGATCGAGAAACACAACAAAGCCGCAAAGAGATTATTGCAAGGATAACCCCATGCCCAAAACTGTTGAACTCACGCGCGCACTGATCGACGTCGCCATGGGACGCAAGCCGGCCGATATGGTCATCCGCAAGGGGAAGTGGGTCAGCGTGCAGTCGGGGGAGATCATTCCCGATACCGATATCGCTATTATAGACGGGCGCATCGCCTATGTGGGCGAGGACGCTGCGCACTGCATTGGCGAAGAGACGCAAGTCATCGAGGCCGAAGGGCGGTATCTCGTCCCTGGCCTGCTGGACGGCCACATGCACGTCGAATCGGGCATGGTCACGGTGACGGAGTTCGTGCGCGCGGTCGCGCCGCGCGGTACAACAGGCATGTTCGTTGACCCGCACGAGATCGCCAACGTCTTTGGCATGAAAGGCATCCGCTTGATGGTGGACGAAGCCGCCCTCCAGCCCATCCACGTATGGGTGCAGATGCCATCCTGCGTGCCGTCCGCGCCGGGGCTGGAGACGCCGGGCGCGTCCCTCGGCCCAGAAGAGGTGGCCGAAGCGATGACCTGGCCGGGCATCATCGGCCTGGGCGAAATGATGAACTTCCCCGGCGTGTTCAACGCGGACGAGAAGATGCTGGCCGAGTTGGCCGCCACGCACGCGGCCGGCAAGGTGATCGGCGGGCACTATCCCACCCCAGACCTGGGACTGCCCTTCCATGGCTACGTGGCTGGCGGCATCGAAGACGACCACGAAGGCACGCGCATGGAAGACGCCATTGCGCGCGTGCGCCAGGGCATGAAAGCCATGCTGCGCTACGGTTCAGCCTGGCACGATGTAGAAACGCAAGTCAAAGCCATCACGCAGCAGGGCTTGGACCCGCGCCGCTTCATTTTATGCACCGACGATTCGCACGCGCAGACCATCTCGCATGAGGGCCACATGGACCGCGCCCTGCGCCACGCCATTGCGCAGGGACTGGAACCGCTGACGGCCATCCAGATGTGCACCATCAACACCGCCGAGCATTTCGGCTTGAGCCGCGAAATCGGCATGATCGCGCCCGGCCGCTGGGCAGACGTTGTGCTGGTAACGGACCTGGCTGATTTCCGCGCCAACCTGGTCATTGCCAGGGGAAGGGTGATCGCGGAAGACGGCGCCTGGAAAGAGGAGTTACCGGTCGTGACGTATCCCGCCTGGGCCACGCAATCGGTGCATTTGCAGAGGCCGCTCGCGGCGCAGGATTTTGCCTTGAAAACGGAAGCAGGCCACGGCGTCGGACTGACCGCCAACGTCATCGGCGCGATCGAGAACCAGGCGCCCACGCGCCATCTCAAAATGCCCGTCACAACCAATGCGGGCGAGGTGCACGTGGATATCCGCCGCGACCTCGCCAAGATCGCGCTGGTGGAGCGTCACCGGGGCACGGGCGGCGTGACTGTGGGGTTGGTGAGCGGCTTTGGTTTCACTGAGAAATGCGCCATTGCATCCACCGTGGCGCACGACAGCCACCACATGATCGTCGTCGGCACAGACGAGGCCGATATGGCGGAGGCAGCCAACAGCCTGGCGCGAAGCGGAGGCGGGCAGGTCGTGGTGAAAGGCGGCAAGGTGATCGGCCAGGTCGAGTTGCAGATCGCCGGGTTGATGTCCACAGAAAAAGCGGATGTGGTGGCGCAAAAAGCCGCCAGCGTGTTGGAGGGCTTCCGCGCCTGCGGCTGCACGCTCAACAACCCGAACATGCAATTGTCGCTGATGGCGCTGGTCGTCATCCCGGACCTGCGGATTTCGGACAAAGGCCTGGTGGATGTGAACAAGTTCAAAGTCGTGCCGGTGCTGGAGGAGAAAGCATGAGCAATTTCCCTTTCCAGCGCCTGCAATCGGAATTGGCAATTTTGATCGCGCGCACCCCGGCCGGGGAACGCCTGCTCTCGGAACCGGAACTCTCGCGGAAACTGGGCGTTTCACGCGCTACCCTGCGCGAAGCCATGCGCACGTTCGAGACGCAGGGATTGATCCGCCGCCGGCAAGGCGCAGGCACATTCGTGGTCGGCCAGGCGCCCGTGCTGGACAGCGGGCTGGAGGTGCTGGAAAGCCTGGAGACCCTGGCGCGCCGCTTGGGATTGGCGGTTACTGTCAGCGACCTGCACATCGAGAGAATCTATGCCGACCAGGAGTTGGCGGAGGGACTGAACCTGTCGCTGGCGGCGCGTTTGCTGCGCATCCAGCGCGTCATCCGCGCCGATGGCCGCCCGGTGGCCTACCTGGTGGATACCCTGCCGGAAGCGTTCCTCCAGCCGGATGAACTGCCCCAAACCTTCACCGGCTCTGTGCTGGACTTCCTGATTGCGCGCGGGACACCGCTGACGGTCTCGCGGGCAGAGATCACCGCAACCGGCGCTACGGCGGATGTGGCGCGCGCGCTCGAAATCCAGCGCGGGGATGTACTGTTGCAGTTTGCATCCCAACTGTACACGGCCGACGGCAGCGTAGTGGACTATTCTGTCAGCAATTTCATTCCCGGTTACTTCAATTTCCACGTCGTACGGCGGATCGGGAATGGGCAAACGCAAGGAATCTAATAGCCCTTGCAGGCATAACAAAGAACAGGAGTTTTGGTTTCAAAATGGCAACACCAACCGGTTTACCCGTTGAAGACATCAAGCGGCGTGTAACCCTGGCAAGGGATGACATCATCCAGTTCATGCGCGAGATCGTCGCTATCCCCAGCATGGACGGGCAGTTGAAGGATGTCGGGGAGCGCATCCAGGCCGAGATGAAAAAACTTGGCTTCGACGAGGCGCGCTTCGACAAGATGGGCAACACCATCGGGCGCATCGGGGACGGGAAAAAAGTGCTTGTCCTCGACTCGCACATCGACACGGTGGGCATCGGCGATCCCGCTGAGTGGGAATGGGACCCGTTCAAGGGCAAGGTGGAGGACGGCATCCTGTATGCGCGCGGCGCCGTGGACGAGAAAGGCTCCACGCCGGGCATGGTCTACGGTTTGGCGATTGCCCGTGACCTTGGCCTGCTGGATGGTTACACCGCCTATTACTTCGGCAACATGGAGGAATGGTGCGACGGCATCGCGCCCAACGCGTTCGTGGAGGCCGACCCGATGGTGAAACCCGATTTCGTCGTCATCGGCGAGCCGACGAAGATGCAGGTCTATCGCGGTCACAAGGGACGTATTGAATTGAAGATCACCGCCAGCGGACGATCCGCACACGCCGCCTCGCACTACCTGGGCGACAATGCCGTTTACAAAATGATGGCGATCATTACGCAAATCCGCGAACTGGACCGTCGGATGCGCTTCGGGATGGGCTATCACCCAATCCAGGGCTACCCTTCCATCGCGGTGACCGACGTGTCGGCGCGCACCGCGTCCCTCAATGCCGTGCCAGACCAATTCACTATTTACATTGACCGCCGCATCACCTCCAACGAGCCGCGCGAGGAAGTCATCCAGCAGATCAAGGGGTTGATCCCCGATTATTTGCAGGAGGAGATCCACGTGGAGGAGTTGTTCTACGATGAGCCGTCCTACACGGGATTTGTCTTCCCGGTGTCGAAATACTACCCGGCCTGGTTGTTGGAAGGCAACCACCCCTTGACCCAGGCAGGGCAGGCCACTGTCGAGACCTTGTGGGGCGAACAGCGCGAACTCGGCGCCTGGGATTTCTCCACCAACGGGACGTACTGGGCGGGGAAGGCGGGCATCCCGTCCATCGGCTTCGGGCCTGGGGACGAGAAGTCTGCGCACATGCGCGACGAGCACGTCCCGCTCGAGGAAGTGGTCGCGGCGACGGAGTTCTATGCGTTGTTGCCGGGAATGCTGGGTAAACAGGTACACACGTAAACACGTACACACGTGACTTGTATACCTGTGTACTTGTCTACGTGTGTACTGATTTTTCAAACCACAAGGAGTTTCAAAATGCGTAGTTTTGCCGGTCGTGATATTCTTTCGCTCAAGGACTTCGAGCGCAACGAATTCTTCCACGTGTTCGATGTAGCCTCGAAAATGGAACCCATTGCCAGGGCCAGGAAGAACGTGGACATGCTCAAGGAGAAGACTCTCGTCACCGCGTTCTATCAACCGTCCACGCGCACGCGTCTCGCACACGAGTCCGCCATGCACCGCCTGGGCGGCCACGTGACGGGTTTCTCGGATGCCAAGATGACGCGCGCAGGCGACTTCTATCAGGAGTCGATCAAGGACACCGTCAAGATGCTGGAGTTTTATGGCGATGTCATTGTGATGCGCCATTTCCAGCAGGGCGCGCCGCACGAGGCTGCGAAATGGGCGAGCGTCCCGATCATCAACGGCGGCGACGGCTGGGGCGAACACCCCACGCAAATCCTCACCGACCTTTATACTGTGCTGCGCGAGAAGGGCCGCATTGACGGGTTGAAATGGCTGGCAGTCGGCGATATGCGCATGCGGACGATGCACTCGCTCGGTTATGCGTTGAGCCAGTTCGACTGTCCGATCACGTTCGTTGCGCCGCCCGATATGAGTCTCACCGATGAATTCAAAGCGGAACTCAAACAACTCAGCGTGAATTTCAAGGAAGTGGACCATGTAGAGAAGGCCATCGCCGAAGCGGACGTGATCCTGGTCGAGCCGGTCGTCCAGCCCGATTACACCAAGTCCCGCGACGAGCGGACGGGCGAACTCAGCCTGACGCCCGCCAATTACCGCATCACGCGTGAACTTTTGGAAAAGAAAGCCAAGTCCGACGCGATCCTGCTCCACTCCCTGCCGCGCATGGACGAGGTCCCCGTGGACGTGGACATCACCCGCTGGTCGCGCTACTGGCAGGAAGCCTTCAACGGCGTCGTCATGCGGATGACCCTGTTGGCGCTGGTGTTGGGAGCGATGGAGTAGATCAGTCTTGTGGTCTGGTAGTCGCGTAGCCTGATAGTCGTGTTGGTTTATGTCAAGGCTACTCGACTACCCGGCCATTCGACTGTCTGACTACTACG
>JBMOMO010000188.1:0-13153 GCA_049324135.1 Chloroflexota bacterium | reverse complement strand
CGGGCGACAACGTGAACCTGACAGTGGAACTGATCGTGCCGGTGGCGCTGGAGCAAGGCTCGAAGTTCGCCATCCGCGAAGGCGGCCTCACCGTCGGCGCTGGCGTCGTCACCAAGATCATCGAATAACCTGGAAAGTCTGGTAAGCAAGAATGGCATCTAAGAAGAAAGACATCCGCCCTGTGATCACATTGCAATGCAACGATTGCAAGGAGCGCAATTACACCACCGAGAAGAATCGCCGCAACGACCCAAACCGGCTGGAGTTCAACAAATATTGTCCTCGCTGCCGTAAGCATACGTTGCACCGCGAAACCAAGTAGTCTGATGGTCGGATAGTCGAGTGGTCGGATAATCGTGACGAAACGACCACAAGACCAAGCGACTATCTGACTACATAGGCCAGTAGCTCAATTGGTAGAGCTCTCGTCTCCAAAACGAGCGGTTGTGGGTTCAAGTCCTGCCTGGCCTGCCTGAAGGGCAACGCCGTCCTGTAAAGGCGGCGTTTTAGCCGTAAGATCGCACCAAGGAGAATCCGCTTGGCTGATAAGAAAGAAACCAAAAAGCAGAACGCCGTCCAGCGACTTGTCCGCGAGACAGTGGGCGAACTGCGCAAGGTATCCTGGCCGACCCGCTCAGAGGCCTGGCAGTTGACCCTCATCGTCCTGGTTGTGCTGATATTCATGAGCGTTTTCCTGGGCTTGATCGTGGACGGCATTGCTGGCTGGCTGTTAGGATTGCTCATTGGCGCCTGATGCGCCGCAAAAGACGAGGTCTGTGATGGTGATGCAGGATCCGGAAGAACGACGGCTCGACGACGAGCCACTCGAACCGGCCGAGGAGAATGTGGGAGCCTCGGATGAGCCTGTTTTAAGCGACTCGACCGCCTCAGAACCGGACGAGCAACCTGCTCCCGTTTTCGAGGGTGAGGCTGTGTCGGCAGAGGTCGACCCCGCCGAAGGAGGCGCAGCCTGGTTCGTGATCCATTGCTATTCTGGGTACGAAAACAAGGTCCGCCACAACCTCGAACAGCGCATCGAGACGATGGGCATGAAAGACATGATTTTTGATGTCGTCGTCCCAACCCAGGAAGAGATCGAGGTGCGCGACGGGAAACGCCGCACCGTGGAACGGCACATCTTCCCTGGCTACGTCCTGGTCAACATGATCCTGACGGAAGAGTCGTGGTATGTGGTGCGCAACACCCCCGGCGTGACCGGTTTCGTAGGCATGGGCAACAACCCCACACCCCTGCGCCCGGAGGAAGTGGCCCAGATCGTCAAACGCATGGAAGCCGAAGCGCCGACGGTCAAGGTCACGTTCAAAGTTGGGGAACGGGTACGCATCATCGACGGGCCGTTCAACGACTTCCGCGGCATGGTCTCGGAGATCGACATGGAACGCACGAAAGTGCGCGTGATGGTCAGTTTCTTCGGGCGTGAAACGCCGGTGGAATTGGATTTCCTCCAGGTCGAGAAAGCGTAAATTTGACGGTAGCAGGCCGAAAGCAGGCCTGATGCGGTGGGAGGGCGTCCCCTAATCGCCCGCTAAAACCACACGTACCGGTGTATCTTCCGGTACAAGGAGTAGAAATGGCAAAGAAATTAAAGGCAATTGTTCGTTTACAGATCGAGGCGGGAAAGGCGAACCCGGCGCCCCCAATCGGCCCGGCGTTGGCGGGGCATGGTATCAACATCATGGCGTTCTGCAAGGAGTACAACGCCCGCACGTCCAACCGCCCGGGCGAGGTGCTTCCGGCCGAGATCACCGTCTACACGGACGGATCGTTCACCTTCATCCTCAAGACCCCTCCGGCTGCGGTGTTGTTGCGCAAGGCCGCCGGGGTAGAGAAGGGTTCGGCGGTACCGAACAAGGACAAGGTCGGCAAGGTGACGCGCGCGCAGGTCAAGGAAATTGCGGAGTTGAAGATGAAGGACTTGAACGCAATTGATATCGAAGGCGCGATGCTACAAGTGGCCGGCACCGCCCGCAGCATGGGCATTACAGTCGTTGACTAAATTAGTGGGAGGGTTGGTTGGTCTCATGGTCGAATAGTCAGG
Organism: Chloroflexota bacterium; assembly: GCA_049324135.1. Lineage (GTDB taxonomy): Bacteria > Chloroflexota > Anaerolineae > Anaerolineales > Villigracilaceae > JAABUE01. The sequence goes on along the minus strand of JBMOMO010000188.1, from coordinate 11,094 downwards.
TAGTTGAATGGTCTTGCGCTTGTGACTAAGAGACTAAGCGACTAACAAACCCGCTTGCACCACGGAGGTAAACATGGCAAAACACGGTAAGAAATACATGGCCGCCCTGGCCAAAGTTGATCTGGAAAAATTATATTCGCCAGGCGAGGCAATGGCTTTGGCGAAGGAAACTGCTGCCACCAAATTCGACTCGACGGTGGAAGTACACATCCGCACCATGCTCGACCCGCGCCAGGCTGACCAGCAAGTGCGCGACGTGGTTGTGCTGCCGCACGGCCTGGGCAAAACGGTGCGCGTACTGGTCTTTGCCCAGGGCGAAGGCGCTACCGCTGCCCGCGAAGCCGGCGCCGACCTGGTGGCCGACGACGACGAAACACTGAAAAAGATCGAAGGCGGCATGACCGATTTCGACGTGGCAATCGCTACGCCCGATATGATGGGCAAAGTCGGTCGCCTGGGGCGCGTGCTTGGCCCGCGCGGGCTGATGCCCAACCCCAAAGCCGGCACGGTTGTAGGCCCGCAAGATATGGGGCGCGCGATCCAGGAGGCCAAGGCTGGCCGCGTGGAGTTCCGCTTGGACAAAACCGCCAATATGCACGTAGCGATTGGGAAGGCTTCATTCGAAGCGGACAAATTGCTCGATAATTTCTCTGCGTTGATGGACGCCATCCGCAAGGCCAAACCGGCCGGCGCGAAAGGCAACTACATCAAGCGCATTACCGTCGCCACAACGATGGGCCCCGGCATCAAGGTCGAGCCGAACGAGGCCCAAGCGCTGGAGGTAGCCGGGTAACCAATCCCGTTATCTTGAAATAGCCACTTGCCGATGACAGCGGGTGTCCCTGCACGACCGGGACTTAATTTCCTGCCCAGGCGAGGACTGAATGCAAACCGCAGCCTGCAAACAGGCTGTTCCCTGCCCAGGGATGCTCCCCAGGAGCGCATAAAAGTCTTTGCCTGTACCATAAGTGGCAAAGACTTTTTGCATGAAAGGAGGTGAGTGTCCTTTGGCAATATCGAAACAGAAAAAGAACGAGGTGCTCGACCAGTATAAAGAGTGGTTGAGCAACAGCCAGGCGGTGATCCTGGTGGAATATACCGGCGTGAACATGAAAGCGATGGATAGCATCCGCGCCAAGATCCGCGAATCGGGCGGCGAGTTCCACGTCATCAAGAATACCCTGGCGAAGCGGGCTTTCGAGGCAAGCGGAATGACCATTCCAAAAGGCTTGTTGGAAAGCAGCACTGCCGCGTCGTTCGCGTTTTCCGACCCGGCAGGGACCGCCAAAGCGCTGGCTGAAGCCACAAAAGGCATGGAGGCCATCAAGGTAAAAGGCGGCTTCATGGGCGCAGAAGCGCTCAATAGCGCCCAGGTGAAAGCATTGGCCGACCTGCCGCCCCTGCCTGTGGTCCGCGCGCAGTTGCTGGGCGTATTGCAGGCCCCGGCTGGAAAACTGGTTCGTACGCTGGCGGAACCGGCGCGTTCCCTGGCGGCTGTATTCCGGGCTTATTCAGAAACAGCCCAAGCCGCAGCGTGACCGGCTTTTTATCACGCACACTGAATTGAATTTTCTAAGTAGTAAGGAGTTACCAAGCAATGGCTGCTAATCTTGACAAATTAGTCGAACAACTGAGCGAGCTTTCCGTCCTGGAGGCTGCCGAGTTAGTGAAAATGCTCGAGGAGAAGTGGGGCGTTTCCGCCGCCGCTCCTGTTGCGATGGCTGCAATACCCGGCGGCGCGGCCGCCGCCGCTGAACCGGTCGAAGAGAAGACCGAATTCGATGTCGTCATCAAAGACGCTGGCCCCAAGAAGATCGAGGTCATCAAGGTCATCCGCCAGTTGACCAGCCTGGGGCTGGGCGAGGCCAAGACCATGGCCGAGACTGCCGGCGGCAAGATCCTGTCTGCGGTGGGCAAGGAAGCCGCCCAGGACGCCAAGAAGAAACTGGAAGAGGCCGGCGCGGTCATCGAACTGGCGTAAGGCTTTTCCTGGGATAAAAAAGACGGCTCGCGTGAGCCGTCTTTTTGTTTGTCCCTTAAAGGTTGGGATTCGAGCCGGGCTCCTGGATACAGCCGCGCAACTTTTCATCCAGGCTCTGGCCTTCGCTTTCCAAGGCAGCGAATTCATCCGTAAAGCCTTGCAGGAAGACATTCACCGCATCGTACTGCCCGTCAGCGGCATACTGCATAGATTGTTGCCAGTTCCACAACAGGGAGACGGTTTTGGTGTGGAAGGCTTGCAAGCAAGACGGGGGAGACTCGCCCAATTGATCTTTGTAAAGGGCTTTGGCCTCGGAACTAAAAGTATAGAAATCCACCTGGGTGATGTCGCTGGTATCAATTGTGGTTTCGATGGACTCGAGCTGGTAGGAAATGACGTCGAAACGAGCGATGGTGGCATCCATGTAAGCGATGGCCTGGGCGCAGTTGCAATCTTCGGTCGGTGTGGGCTGGACGACAGGCGGGGCAGCAACCGAGGCAACCGGTTTGGTATTTAGGATGGTCAAACTGGGAATGAGAAGCAATCCCACGCAGCCAAGCAGGAGCAGGCCCAGGAATCCGGCGCCTGCCATCCACACCCAGGCAGGGAGACCGCCCTTTGCGGCCGGGGGCGGGGTCTGCGGTCGCGGAACGGGCGTCTGGGGAGATTGTCCCGCCAGCGAGGCTGCCTGGCGCTGTTCGAGCGCTTCCAGGTCACGGCTGGCGACGGAATTGAAGGGATTGATCTCCAGCACCTTTTCGAGGGCCTGGATGGATTTTTGCCTGCTTTCTGCAATCTTGGCGTACAGGAACCACGCGCGTTCATTCCCGGGTTCGGTTTTGAGCACTTCGAGGATAATCTGCCGTGCGCGCACTTTATCCCCTGATTTGGCGGCATGATAGGCTTCATGAATTTGGTTCAAGGATGACATCCAAACCTTCTGCGTATGGTTTGTACAATCTTATCACGACAGCGCGCCGCAGGCATGTTTCATTTCGATTGCAATCCCCCGGCAGGTTGTTACTCGCGCTTGACCTGGAAGGTATCGAAATCTCGAGCCACCACCGCGCCAGGGAAGACAGCCTGCGCCTCGGCCAGCACGTCCCGTTCGCGATAACGGCGCGAGAGATGTGTCAGGATGAGCCTCTTGACGCCCGCCTGCACGGCCAGTTCTGCGGCCCGCCTGGCGGTCAGGTGCGAAAATTGCTGCGCCATCTCCGCTTCGGCATCCAGGTAGGTGGACTCGATCACCAGCGCATCGGCGTCGCGGCAATGCGGCAGGATGTCGTCAGTGCGGCCAGAATCGCCCACCATCACCAGTTTCACGCCCCGTTGCAACGGCCCCAGCACATCGTCCGGCATGATGCGCCGCCCGTCGGGCAGGGTCACGGCCTGGCCGTTGACCAATTCCCGGCGCTCTGGTCCGAAAGGCACGCCCAGCGCATCCGCTTTTTCGGCCAGGAAGGGACGGCGCGCCTTGGTCTCGAAACTATATCCCAGGCAGTCGGGGCCGCGATGCGTCACGGAAAAAGCGGTGATCGTGAAATCCTCGGCCTCGAAAAAGACGCCCGGCTTGATCTCGCGCAGCGCCAGCGGCATAGGAGGCTGCTTGCCGCGCAGCACCACACCGTACAACAGGTCGTGGACGCGGTCGAGCGCCGAACGCCCGCCGAAGATCTCGAGTTCTTCGATGGCTTCCCAACGCAGGAAGGTGGACATCAACCCGCCCAACCCCAGGATGTGGTCGAGGTGACCGTGCGTGAGCAGGATGCGCGTCAGGCGCTTGAAGCCCGCCCCCGATTGCAGGATCTGGCGCTGGGTGCCCTCGCCGCAATCCACCAGGAAGCGATATTCGTCATGGCTGACCAGCGCCGCAGAAAGCCCGCGTTTGGCAGAAGGCGCGGAAGCGGACGTACCGAGAAACAAAAGTTCGAACACAAAACATCCTTTACAATAAGCATATCCCAAAGTTTCTCGAAGGGCATAACAGGCTTCGAACCTTCGGGATGTCCTCCAATTGTACCGCAAAGAAAACAGACCATTTGTGCTATAATCAAACCAAACGTTTCCATTCTACACCCTGATCCCATGCCCGTCAGCAAACCCAAATCACCTCCCAAAAGCGCGTCCCCAAAAGGAAAGACGGTGACTCCTCAAAAGAGACCAGCGCCGGCCAAATCCAAACCGGCGCCCCGCCCGGCCAAGAAACAGCCAGCGCCTGCGCCGCCTCCGCGCGCGCCCACCTTTTGGGAATCGCTCTCGCCGGAACGACGCCTGGACGTGATCGGCATTGCGCTGGGATTGGCCGGATTGCTGACCCTCTTGAGCCTGGTCTCGGCCAGCCGTTCAGCCCTGACCGCGAGCCTGATCCGGTTCCTGGGGCAGATCTTCGGCTGGGGCATTTACGTCCTACCTGTGGGGCTGATCGTGGTTGGCTTCTGGCTGGTGCTGCGCAACATCGAGCGCATCCCGGCTTTTTCGGTCGAGCGCGCCACCGGCGTGAGCCTGCTATACCTGTGGCTGCTGGCCGGTATGCACGCGCTGTTCGTGCCTTACGAGTTGGCCGAGCAGGCCGCGCTGGAGGGAGTCGGCGGCGGCTACCTCGGAAGTTTGTTCCAGCGCGCGCTGTGGGGCTGGTTCGGCCTGGCGGGCGCGGTGGTCGTCCTGCTGGCCTGGCTGTTGATCGCGCTGGCGCTCACGCTGGATGTCCCCATCCGCGACCTGTTCCAATGGCTCAAGCCGCTGGGCGAGCGCATGCGCCAGGCGTGGACGGCGATCCGCCAGAAGGGCAGCGACGCAACAGGCGCGCAACCGCCCGATATGCAGGCCAACGGCTACACGCCCTTGCAGCGCGCGCCTACCCAGGCAGGCGCGCCGCCGGTGGGGACGCCGGTCACGACCACCGGCAGCGGGCAGCCGGTCATCCAGTGGACGCTGCCGCTGGTCAAGGACACTCTGGATCAAGGCGACGCGCCGCAAGTCAACGAGGAATTCGTCCAGCAACGCGCGCGCTTGATCGAAGATACGCTGGCCTCCTTCGGCGCGCCTGCGCAGGTAGTGGAGATCAGCCGCGGGCCAACGGTCACGCAATTTGGGGTGGAGCCGCTCTTCGTCGAGGGGCGAGGCGGGCGCACGCGCGTGCGCGTCAACAAGATCGCCTCGCTGTCCGATGACCTGGCGTTGGCGTTGTCCGCGCCGCGCATCCGCATCCAGGCCCCAGTGCCGGGACGCGGCTTCGTCGGCATCGAAGTCCCCAACGAAGAGATGGCGCTGGTGGCGCTGCGCGACATCCTGGAGAGCGAGGCCTTCCAGCGCAAGCGTTCCTGGTTGAGTTTCGCGTTGGGGCGCGACGTGGCCGGGCTGCCGCAGATCACCAGCCTGGAGGGGATGCCGCACCTGCTGATTGCCGGGACGACCGGATCGGGCAAGTCGGTGTGCGTCAACGCGATCCTGACCTGTTTCCTGCTGCACAACACCCCCGACGACCTGCGCCTGGTGCTGGTAGACCCCAAGCGCGTGGAGTTGACCGGTTACAACGGCGTGCCGCACCTTCTGGCGCCGGTTATCGTGGAAGTGGACCGGGTGGTGGGCGCGCTGCAATGGATGACGCGCGAGATGGACAAGCGTTACCACACCTTTGCCCAGGCTGGGGCGCGCAACATCGGCGATTACAACGCCCGCGTCCAGACGCAGGGCGGGAAGAAACTGCCCTACCTGGTGATCGTCATCGACGAACTGGCCGACCTGATGATGATCGCGCCCGACGAAACCGAGCGCACCATCACGCGCCTGGCGCAACTGGCGCGCGCCACCGGCATCCACATGATCCTGGCGACCCAGCGCCCTTCGGTGGACGTGGTGACGGGTCTCATCAAGGCCAACTTCCCGGCGCGCATCGCCTTTGCGGTGGCCTCCAACACCGACAGCCGCGTCATCCTCGACCAACCCGGCGCGGAACGGCTGCTGGGGCGCGGCGACATGCTCTACCAGGCGCCCGACGCGCCCTCGCCGGTGCGCTTGCAGGGTGTGTTCGTCTCCGACCCCGAAATCCAGCGCCTGGTGGAATTCTGGCGCGCGCAGATGGGCGGCGGCAGTCCCTACGCGGCCGCCGGCGGCGCGGTGGACGCGCCCCCCCCAACGGGCGCGCCGCTCAAGCAGCAGCCGCTGTGGGAGGACTTGCAAAAGGAGGAAAGCGACCCGCTCTACACCGAAGCGGTGGACCTGGTGCGCCGCGAGGGACGCGCGTCCGTGTCGATGCTCCAGCGCCGCCTGCGCATCGGCTACACGCGCGCCGCCCGCTTGATCGACAAGATGGAGGAAAAGGGCATCGTCGGCGCGCCGGAGGGCAATACCCAGGTGCGCTCAGTGCTGGACTATGGGCCGGCCGCGCCGCCGAAGACAAGCTAGACAAGTCCGCATGTCAGACAAGCAAATCCTTGCATCTTCCGAAAAGTTACCTTATACTCTCCCCCTTGTAAGGAGAAATCATCTTATGGAATGGCTCACCCAACCCGAAGCCTGGATCGCTTTCCTGACACTGGTGGCGCTGGAACTCGTCCTGGGCGTAGATAACGTCATCTTCATCTCGATCCTGGCTGGCAAACTGCCAGTCAGCCAGCAGCAGAAAGCGCGCACCACCGGCATCTCGCTGGCGGTCGTCTCGCGCATCCTGCTGCTGCTCTCGATCTCGTGGATCATCCGCCTGGAAGAGCCGCTCTTCAACCTGCTCACGGTTGACATCTCCGGTCACGACCTGATCCTGCTGGCGGGCGGCCTGTTCCTGATGGCAAAAGCCACCTTCGAGATCCACCAGAAACTGGAGGGCAAGGAGGGACATGGCTCCGCGAAAGTGGCGGCCACGTTCACCAGCGTCATCATCCAAGTCCTTCTGCTGGACGTGGTCTTTTCCCTGGACTCGGTCATCACGGCAGTGGGCATGGTGGATGAGATCAGCATCATGGTCGGGGCGGTCATCATTGCTGCGGCAGTGATGATCTTTGCCTCCAAATCCATCGGCGATTTCGTCGAAGAACATCCCACCATCAAGATGCTGGCGCTGAGTTTCCTGCTCTTGATCGGTTTCACGTTGATCGTGGAGGGCCTGCACCAGCACATCCCCAAAGGCTACATTTACTTTGCCATGGGCTTTTCGGTTTTCGTCGAGATGCTCAACCTGCGCCTGCGCCGCTTGCAAGTCGAGCCGGTCAAGTTGCGGAAAGCCTATACCAGGGAAACGAAGAAATCCAACAAGGCAAACGCGAAATAACCCCTTGCCCGTCGAATAAGCGTCCCGAAGACATGTCCTGAGCCCGGCCGAAGGATCTGAACCTTCACCCTGCGGGTACTTCGCAGGACGTCCGTTTCTACACCGCTACATTCTGTGGGTGGATGATGTATTGCCACCAGTTGTTGTGGACGCCGTTCTGCCTGCCGATCGTGTGCGGGATATGCTTGAGCCACCACTGGTGGTGCAGGCGCATGTCGCCGCTGCCCCACTCCCTGGCGGTCACTTCACGGAAGTCGCCCTGGAAGGCCGGGAAGTTCAACAGCCAATCATAGCACTCGCTCAACACGGGGGTAGGGTTGTTCCAGTCATAGTCGCGCTCGCTGTTGGGGGCAAAATGGATGCTGCCAACTGCCGCTTTGCCGGGAGCAATCTTCTCGTAGCGGACGAAGCGCTGCCACAGGTTGGCCTCCCCGACCAGGCGCTCGCAGGTCTTGGCAAGGATCGATTCGGCGCGATGGCCGAACGATTCCAGCATCTCGCCCGCGCCGCGCTCGTAGGAGAATCCCATGATGACGAAGCGGCGGTTGGAGGCCTCGGTATTCTTGAGCGCCGGTGAATTGCACCAGAAGGCCTTCGGCCCGGCCATGATGGATTCGTAGAACCCGGCATGAGGGAAACCAAACACCCACACCTCATCAATTTCGTTCCTGGCAACGCGATGGAGCAAGTCGAACTGGCTGATGATGGCATAATAGTCCACTTCCTGCGGCATGTAAGGCGCAGAGGCGCCGCGCAACACATCCAGGTAGGCAGCGGGCGTATAGCGGAAGCCATCCACCTTAGCCGGGAACTCATTGACGTCGATCCGCTCGACCACCTGGTAACGCGCCATGCCGTAACTGGTCTGCAGGATGTCGGCCATGAAGCCGGTCGCCAGGTCTTCGGTGCGGTTCCAGCCCTGGTGTTCGGACAATTTCCGACCTGTTGCGTCCATGACCGGATCGTAGACGATGACCAGCACCCGGCTGACGCTGACCTGGGCCGGTTCCGCCGGATCATTTACCGGGACCGGAGGCTGCGAGGGCGTCGTCGGCTTTTTCCCGCCGAAAAGGGAGGCGATGAAATCGAGCAACACGCGAAAGAAATTCTTGTTCGTATTAGCCATAGAACACTCCTTGCAGGATAAACAGAAAGGCGGGAACAAATTTCCTACCGGTCTAGGGCATATCGGTTGCAAAATAGACCTGGTCGTCCACCGCCAGGAACAGGACGCCGTTCGGGTTGACCGTCATCGCGCCGGCCGCGCCGCGCGGCAGCGGATTGCCGCGTCCGGGCGCAGGGCGCAGTTGGGCCTGCAATTCCAACGAACGCGGGCTGATGCGGAAAATGCCCTTTGCGTTGGCGTCCAGGAGCAGGATGGAAGAATCCGGCAAGGCGGCAAGTTGCATCTGCGTAAAGTTCGCCTCCGCAAAGACATCCAGTCCCTGGTAAGCCGGGAAGGTATTGACCAGCGCCGCCGGGTCCACACAGCGCGTAGGGGCAGCATCCAGGCGACTGTACGAACAAGTGGAAAGATGCCCGTCGGCGTGCAACAGGAACATCTCATCCCCGCTGACGACCAGGTCAATCGAATCCTCGATCTCCGGGATTTGGCCGCCGAAGAAAAAGTAGGGACGATCCACGAATGACGCATCCCTCCCAGCGTAAACCCAGATAGCGCGCGATGAAGCGTCCAGGGCGTACAGGTTGCCGCCGTCCAGCGTAAAGCCGGTGACGCGGCCCCAGTTGGTATCGGGGACCGGCAGCGGGATGGCCTGCGGCACCTGGCCGGGCGCGCAGTACAACAGGTTCCCGCCCGCATCCACACCCAACACAGCGGCGTCGAGCGCGTTCAGGCGCGGCAGGATCACGATGTCCACCAACGGGCTGACCTGGTAATCGCCATAGATGCCCGGCTCACAGCGGAAGGCGCTGTCCAGTTCGAAGCCATCCCCAACCTGGGAGAGGCGCAACACGCGCCCTTGTTCGGCGTCGAGCAGGTACAGATCGGTCTCATTGGCAGCCATGCGGCTGATCTGCGCATTCACCCCGCTGCCCAAGACCGGGTAGAAATCCAGGCGCTGGATGCCCAGCAAAGCGTCATAATTCCTTTGCGCTTCCTCGCGCAGGGCCTTCGACTCAGGCGTAGGATCGTGGTAGGCCTCGGCTTTGTCGAGGAAGAAAAGCGTCAATTGCCAGCCATCGCGCTGGCGGGCAGGGTCGCTTGCGCTGATGGCTTGCTCGCGCGCCGCCTGGGCTTGCAGGTAATAGTGGTCATATTGGTAACTACGCCCGTACCTCAGGTAGATCGCGCTGCCCGCTACCACTACCAGCAGTGGAACGATCACCGCGATGAGGAACATCAAGAAGGGCGGCGAGGAAGCAGGGCTTTCCTCGCCCGGAAGAAGGTTGGGCAGGAATTTTTGCAGGCTGCGCGAAAGCGCCTCGCCCATGCGCCGCCCGGCGCGGATGCCCCCCACCAGCGCGCGCGCGGTCTGGCGCGTCGCCTCGGACGGCTGGCGCGGCTCACGCGGCTTCTCCGGCTCGCTCATGATCGGCTCGTCCATTTCCTGCATGGACGGCGGCTGCGCCGCAAGCGGCGCGCTGGCGCGCGGGATGGAGGCCGGGAACGCCTGTTCCACCGGGTATTCCTCTTCGCGCGGCTGGGGCGGGATGGCGTAGGCCGAGACGGCCTCTTGCGGCGGCGAGACGGGTTCAGGAACTTCAGGTATGGAAGTTGGCTCCCGGCCAGAAGGCGAGAGCCAATGGGCTGCGCCCGGCGCCGGCAGGTCTCGATGAACTCGACCCGGCGGGTTGGGGGCAGCAGGCTCCGGGATGGGATCAGGCGCAGGGCGCGGAGGCAGGCCCTCGGTCGCGGGAAGAGGCGCGGGCGGAACTCCAATGGGGGCGGCGTCCCTGGGAGGGTGTCCCTCTGATGGCAGCGGGCGCAACACGATCAGGCTGCCCGTCCCCTCCTGCGCCTGGATCAGGACGGCGTTCAAGTCGCCTTGCGCGCGCGTGAAAAGCCGCCTGCGCACCGCTTCCAGCGAGGCCGGGCCGCGATCCTCCGCCAGGGCTTGCTCCCAAATCTCGGGCGGCCTGCCGGAAAAGACCAGCCGGTCGCCGGGCTGCAATTCGGCCTGGCTGAAATGATATGGGGTTGCCTGCCCCAGGCCAAGTCCCTTGCCGGAAAGCGCCGGATCGTGCCAATGGCGCAGGCCCTCGCGGTTCAGCAGGAAGACATGCGTGGGGCCAGATTGAAGCACGGTGCAGTTCGCGGCGCGCAGCACAGCCAGCACCAGCCAGCCCGTAGCGCGTTGCCCGCGCCCGGCAGGCGACAGGTTGCGCTCCAACAGCAGGCGGTTGAGCGTCTCGGCGGCGGCGCGCATGGCCGAAGTCAGCGCGCCCGGCGTTCCGAAAAAGCGGCTGGCGGCCTGGCTGGTCAATTGCAGGGTTTCGGCCGTACTGAAAGCAACCTGGTCAGGCAAGGCCAGGTAAACCACCAGGCGGTCGGCTTCGCGGCCGCGCGCGGTCTTATGCGGCGGGGTCATCGCCAGCAAGCCGGGCAGCGCCGGCAGTTCCTGGTTGTTAAGGCGGTAGAGCGGGAGGAGGGTCAAGTCGAGCATGATCGCGGCGTAAGAAAGCAAGTCAGGTTGCCATCATTATACTGGTAAAATCCAGCCGGAATATCCCCCTTTGCAACCTCCTGCTAACGACGAGAGCCTCAGTAGATGAAAATTTCATAGATCCAAAGGTGCGACCTGAGCATAGATACGGGATATTAGGAGGTAGCGGTCATTGATGAACTGAGCCAAAAACTGGCAATGGCGCTGTAATTCGTATGCGG
>JBMOMO010000187.1:0-1726 GCA_049324135.1 Chloroflexota bacterium | reverse complement strand
AACACCTCGTCACGGACGTGAACGGCACCCTGGCGATAGATGGCGTACTGGTGGACGGCCTCGCCAAACGCATCGCCGCCCTGCGCGACCGGCTCACGCTCCACCTGCTGACCGCCGACACGCACGGACGCCAGGCCGCCATAGACCAGCAACTCAACCTGACGGCGGTGCGCGTCCAACCCGGCAACGAAGCGCAGCAAAAAGCCGCATACGTGCGCAGCCTGGGCGCGGAAACCGTCGTGGCGCTCGGCCAGGGCGCCAACGACGCCGCCATGCTCGAGGCCGCCGGCCTGGGCATCTGCGTCCTTTCGCAGGAAGGCGTGGCCGTCCAGACGCTCTCGTCCGCCGACCTGCTCGTCCCCGACATCCACGCCGCCTTCGACCTGCTGGATAAACCCCTGCGCATCATCGCCAGTTTGCGCCGCTAACATGGACTTCCCTGAGCAACCCGCCCCCCCGCCCGAACCCTGGCCGCCAGAGCGCCCGCCAGCCTCCCGCGCCCGGCGACGCCGCGCGCGCCGCACCTTCTTCCCCAGGGACGCCGAAGGGCGCGCCGCCGTGCTGGAGGCGCTGGCGCATCGCGCCTATCCCACGCTCGAACTGTTCATTTTTTCCCTGTTGTGCGGCGCGATCCTCGGTCTGGGCTACATCCTGGACTCGCAGGGATTGCTGTTCTTCGGCATCCTGCTGGCCCCGCTCATGGCGCCCTGGGTCGGGCTGACGCTGGCCTCGGTCAGCGGCGCGCCGCGCCTGTTCGCGCAGACCCTGGCCGGGCTGCTGGTGAGCGCCTTCCTGGTCTTCCTGGCCGGCGCGCTGTCGGGCCTGGCCTCCCGCCTGTTCGAGCCGCTCACGCTCACCCAGGCCTTCCTGCACAGCCGCCTGTGGATCCCCGACCTGGTCATCCTGGCCCTGGGCGCGGTCCTGTTGACCGCCTCTTTCGTGCGCTCCGAAGACAAGCCCTACCTGCCCAGCGTGCTGGTGGCCTACGAACTCTTCCTGCCGCTCAGCGCGGGCGGCTTTGGGGTGGGCAGCGGCGTGGGCGACTTGTGGCCGCATGGCGTATTGGTCTTCACGGTAAACCTGGCCTGGGCCACCCTGTTCGGCCTGTTGACGCTGGTCGCGCTGCGCTTCCGCCCGCTCTCGGCCGCCGGTTACGGCTTTGCGCTGGCGGTCTTGGCCGTTTCCATTTCGACCGTCGTGTGGCTGGCGCAGCCCGGCAGGGCGCCTTCCCCGCCCGCGACGGCGCCGACCGCGACCAGCCTCCCGGCGGCGACGCCGCTCCCCAGCCAGCCGCCGTCCGCCACGCCGCCTCCTACGGCGACCCAGGTCCTGCTGAGGCCGACCGCAACCGAATCCACGCCCGAAGCGGATACCCCCACCGCCTCGCCCACTTCCGCGACCGAGGCGGCCAGCCTGCCCGCCATCGGCGCGGACACTACCACCCCGTTCCCTGAATCCACGCCCATTTACGCGCTCATCCGGGCGCGCGAGGGCGGCGGGGCCTTCCTGCGCAAGGAACCGGGCGGCAGCGTGCTGGCGACGCTCGACAACGGCTCCATCGTCCAGATCCTGCCCGGCACGCAGGAAAAGAACGGCGCGGTATGGATCCACGTCATCGTCACCCGGGACGAAATCCGCGTGGAGGGCTGGATCATCCAGGATGTGCTGGAGACGGCCACGCCCGTCCCGAATTGGGAGGCGAGCGAAACGCCCACGCCGGAACCAT
>JBMOMO010000186.1:0-13303 GCA_049324135.1 Chloroflexota bacterium | reverse complement strand
AGATGGACGCAGATTGCGCCGATTTTCCTTTTTTACCCACCCACAGATCACTGAAAACTGATCACTGGAAACTGGAATCCCCATGCCCCCCACCCTTTACCTGATCGATGGACACGCCCTGGCCTACCGCATGTATTACGCGCTCACGGCCGGCGGCAGCAATACCCAAAGTTGGCACACCTCCAAAGGCGAGCCGACCGCCGGGATTTACGGTTTCGCGCGCGAGATGATCCGCATCCTCGAGCAGGAACAGCCCGAATACATGGCGGTCGCTTTCGACACCGGCAAGACCTTCCGCGACGAGATGTACCCCGAATACAAGGCCACGCGCGCCAAGATGCCCGACGACCTGCGCCCGCAGATCGAGCGCATCCGCCAGATGGTGGACGCCTTCAACCTGCCGCGCCTCGAAATGGAAGGCTACGAGGCCGACGACGTACTCGGCTCGGTGGCGAAACAGGCCGCCGCGCAGGGACTGGGCGTGAAGATCATCACCGGCGACCGCGACCTGCTGCAATTGGTGGGCGCGCGCACCGCCGTCTACGTGGCCGGCGACGACAAGACCTTCGTCACCGAGCAGGACGTACTCGCCAGCAAATTCGGCGTGCGCCCCGACCAGGTGGTGGATTACAAAGCCATCGTGGGCGATAAGTCCGACAACATCCCCGGCGTACCGGGCGTGGGCGAAAAGACCGCCCTCGGGCTGCTCGAAAAATTCGGCACGCTGGACGAAATCTACGCCCACCTGGACGAGGTGGAAACCCGCTGGCGGGCCAAACTGGAGGACGGGAAGGCCTCGGCCTGGCTCAGCCGCGACCTGGCGACCATCCGCACCGACCTGCCGGTCAACCTGGACCTGGAACATGCGCGCGCCAACCAACTGGACGCCGCCGCCCTGACGGCTTTCTTCACCGAACTCGAATTCCGCTCGCTGCTCAAAAAAGTCCCCGAACTGACAGGGCAGCGGCCACCCGCCCCGCTTGCCCCGGCTTACCGGTCCGGCCAGCAGATGTCGCTGTTCGGCCAGGAGGCGGCCCCGGTCATTGCGTCTGTCGCGCCGCCCGCCGACCTGGACGTGCAGGTGGTGGATACGCCCGCCGCGCTGGATGCGCTGGTCGCGGAACTGAACAAAGCCAGACTGATCTCCTTCGACACCGAAACCACCTCCACCAACGAGATGCAGGCCGAACTGGTAGGCATCTCGCTGGCTGTCAGGGAGGGACAGGGCTACTACATCCCGGTCGGCCACCACAGCGGACGGAACCTGCCGCTGGAGCAGGTCATCCAAGCCTTGCGCGCCCCGCTCACCAATCCCAGCATCGGCAAGGCGGCGCATAACGCCAAATACGATTACATCGTGCTGGCACGGCGAGGGATCAAGGTCGCGCCGCTGGCCTTCGACACCATGATCGCCGAATTCGTGGTAGACCCCGGCTCACGCAACCTGGGCTTGAAGAACCTGTCCGAAGCGCGGTTGGGCGAAGCGATGACCCATATCGAAGACCTGATCGGCAAAGGCAAGAACCAGGCCAGCATGGCGGAGGTGGACGTGCAGTCCGCCGCTGCATACGCCGCCGCTGACGCCGAAACGGTCCTGCGCCTGGTACCGCTTCTCAAAGCCGACCTGGGACGGGTGGGCGGCATGAAACTGCTGGACGAGATCGAAATGCCGCTCATCACCGTGCTGGCAGATATGGAGATGGAAGGCATCCTGATCGACCTGCCCTTCTTCGCGGCCATGTCGCGGGAACTGGAAACACGCCTGGACGAGATCGCCAGGCAGGTTTACCAATCGGTGGGCCAGGAGTTCAACCTCAATTCCACCCAGCAATTGTCCAACATCCTGTTCAACCGCCTGCGGCTGGAACCGCCCGACCGCGGCAAGAAGACCGCCAGCGGGCATTATTCCACCTCGGCGGGCGTGCTGGAAACCCTGCGCGGCAAGCACGAGGTGGTAGACTGGATCCTCGAACACCGCGAACTGTCGAAGTTGAAATCCACCTACGTGGACGCGCTGCCCGCGACCGTAGACTCCAACACGGGCCGCGTACACACCTCCTACAGCCAGACCGGGGCCGTGACAGGACGCCTGTCATCCTCCGACCCGAACTTACAGAACATCCCCATCCGCACCGAGGAGGGACGGCGCGTGCGCAACGGCTTCATCGCCGCGCCGGGCAATGCCCTGCTGGCGGTGGACTATTCGCAGATCGAACTGCGCATCGTGGCGCACATGGCGAAAGACGAGGGCATGTTGGCGGCCTTCCGCCAGGGGCAGGATATCCACGCCATTACAGCGGGAGCAATTTACGGGGTCGGGTTGGACGCGGTCACGAAGGAGATGCGCCGTCACGCCAAGGCCATCAACTTCGGCCTGATCTACGGCATGTCCGCGTTCGGTCTCACCCGCTCCACCGAACTGACGCTGGCCGAGGCGGAGGAGTTCGTCAAGGCCTACTTCCAGCAATTCCCCGGCGTAAAGCAATACCTGGACGGCATCCGCAAACTGGCCGCCGAGCAAGGCTACGTGGAAACGCTGCTGGGACGCCGCCGCTATTTCCCGATGCTGAAGAACCCGACCAATATGAACCTGAGGAACCGCGAAGAACGCGAGGCCATCAACGCGCCCATCCAGGGCACGGCGGCGGACATTATGAAGATCGCCATGCTCAAACTGCCAGGCGCGCTGGCGCAGGCCGGGCTGCGCGGCAAGATGCTGCTGCAAGTGCATGACGAAGTGGTGCTGGAATGTCCGCAAAACGAGTTGAATGAGACTGCGCGCGTGGTGCAGCAAACGATGGAATCAGCCTACGCATTGGGCATCCCGCTGCTGACGGAGGCGCGTTCAGGGACGAGTTGGGGCGCAATGCAGGTCATCCGGCAAGCGTAGCGCCTTTGAGCCGACGCAAGGAATTTCAAATCCATGCGAAATTGCCCATTGCGGGCATAGTCAAGGTAAAATCAAGGCAATATGTCTGAACGGGAAGATGTTTTCCAGAAGGCAATGAACCAGGGCCATTCCCACGCCTGGGACCAGGAGTGGGGAAAGGCCGCCAATGCCTATCGCGCAGCATTGGCTGAATTCCCCGACCACCCCAAAGCATTGAGCAGCCTGGGACTGGCGTTGTTGCAATCCCAACAGTTCGAAGAAGCCTTGAAAACCTACCAGCGCGTCGCCGGGTTGACCCCCGAAGACCCGATCCCCTTCGAGCGCATCGCGCAACTGTCTGAACGCCTGGGCAGGCTCAAAGAAGCGACCGATGCGGCCATAAAAGCCGCTGAACTCCATCTCAACAACCGCGAGGTCGAAAAATCCATCGAAAACTGGGCGCATGTCACCATGCTCAACCCGGACCACATCCTGGCGCATTCGCGGCTGGCGTTGACGCACGAAAAACTGGGGCACAAACAACAAGCCGTTACCGAGTACCTGGCCGTGGCCAGCCTGCTGCAACGCGGCGGGAACACAGAAAAAGCCTTTGAACTGGTTGCAAAGACCTTGCAACTCCTTCCGACCAGCGTGGAAGCCAAGCAGGCTGAAACGTTATTGCGCGCCGGGCAAATGCTCCCCAAACCGGTGCGCCCCAAAGGGGGGACTGCCCCGCTTGCCATGTCGCAGGTCAAGCAATTGAATCCGCCCACGACGCCGGTCTCCTCTTCCCCGGACCCGATTGCGGAAGCGCGCCAAAAGGCGTTGACCGCGCTGGCAGAGGTGCTCTTCGAATATTCCGATGAAAACAACGCGGCCCAGGAACGGCGCGGCATGGCGGCAATTGTCAAGGGCACCGGCCAACTCTCACAATCCGAGCAGACCAAAGTGGTCCTGCACCTGGGACAAGCCATCGACGCCCAGACCAAGAACCAGGAAGCCCAGGCCGCCGAGGAACTGGAACACGCCCTGGACGCGGGCTTCAACCACCCGGCGCTCTATTTCAGTTTGGGATTTTTGCGTCTCAAGGCGGAACGCATGGAAAGCGCCATGCGCCACCTGCAGCACGCCGTCAAACACGGAGACTATGCGCTGGCCTCCCGCCTGCTGATGGGACAGGCGCTGCTCCAGGCTGGACGAATGCCGGAAGCGGCCGTCGAGTACCTGGAGGCCCTCAAACTGGCCGACGCGCAGGTAGTCCCGCCAGAGAAAGCGGACGAGATCCGCCAGTTATACGAGCCGTTGATCGAAGCGCAGGCCGCCGAGAACGATGACACCAACCTGCGCCGCCTGTGCGCGAATGTGAAAGAAATGTTGTTACGCAAGGACTGGCGAGCGCACCTGCTCAAGTCGCGCGAGCAACTACCCAAGGCGCAGGAAAGCGATACGCCCCTGCCGCTAGCCGAAGTGATCATCCAGGCGCAGAGCAGCCAGGTGCTGGAATCCATGAACCAGGTCAACCAACTGGCGCGCCTGGGACACTTGCGTTCCGCAATGGACGAAGCCTTCCGGGCCTTGTACAGCGCGCCCACCTACCTGCCGCTGCACGCCCTGATCGGCGACCTGCTCGTCCGCGAGGAGCACGTCCAGGAAGCCATTTCCAAATTCATGGTGATCGCCAACGCCTATAGCATCCGCGGCGAAGTCAACCAGTCCACCAAAATATTGCGGCGCGTGCTGGAACTTGCGCCCATGGACCTGGCAGCCCGCACCCGTATGATCGATCAACTGATCGCGCGCGGCCAGGTGGATGACGCCATCAATGAATACCTCGACCTGGCGGATATTTACTACCGCCTGGCCGAACTCGACACGGCGCGCAAAACATACACCACCGCGCTGCGAGTGGCCCAGCAGGCCAACGCCGACCGGAAGTGGACCGTCCATATCCTGCAACGCATGGCCGATATCGACATGCAGCGCCTGGACTGGAAACAGGCCATACGAATCTACGAACAGATCCGCACCTTGCGCCCGGACGAACAGACGGTCCGCAAGAACCTGATCGATCTCAACCTGCGCCTGGCCCAGCGCGCGCAAGCGGAAACGGAATTACAAAGTTACCTGGGCTACCTGGAGAGCACCGGCCACAACGAACAAGCCATTCCCTTCCTCGAGGAATTGGTCAAGGAAAACGAAGACCAGATCATCCTGCGGCGGGCGCTGGCAAACTGTCACCGGCAAGCCGGCCAAACCGATCAGGCCATTGCCCAGTTGGACGCCATTGGCGAGTTATTGGTAGATGAGGGGAAGAAAAACGAAGCCGCGGAGGTGATCCAACAGATCTTGTTGATGAACCCTCCCAACGCTGAAGATTACCGGCGCATCCTGGAACAACTCCAGGCAGGGTGATATCACCGGCTCTATTCTCCCGCCCATAAAACCGGTCATCGAGTTGCAAGCATTCTCCTTCGCAATAGAGGCTATAATTTATCCAGGTTGAGATCATGCCCGAAAAAACAGACTCCAACCGCAAGACTATCGGCGTATTCCTGGCGCAGATCAACCGCGTTTGGGGAGTGGAGTTTATGGCGGGCGTCAACGACGAAGCGCACGCCCAGAATTTCAACCTGGTCTGCTTTGTAGGGGGGAAACCGGCCTCCATCCTGGCGCCCGGCCAACAAGCCCCTTCCTATGGACTATATGATCTTGCCAAACCCGAACAGTTGGATGGCTTGATCGTTGCAGCAGATATTGGGCATGGACTCAAATACAAAGAGATCAGCGATTTTTGTCGCGCCTTTGCGCCGATCCCGATGGTTGCTCACGCCATCGACGCGGAAGGGATATCCCACCTGCGCGCCGATAGTTTGCACGGCATGCGCGAGATCATCCGCCATTTGATCGAAGTCCACAACTGCGATCGGATCGCTTTTCTCCGCGGGGTGGCAGGGCAGATCGAGGCGGAAGAACGCTTCCAGGCTTATCACGAAGAACTACAAGCCCATTCGATAAAATATGATGAGAAATTAGTCGTACAAGGCGACTTCACGCCGGAAAGCGGACGCGCCGCCGTCCGCACCCTGATGGACGAGCGCGGGATGCGTTTCCAGGCCATCGCCGCCGCCAATGACCGCATGGCGTTTGGGGCCTTAGAAGCCTTGCAAATGCGCGGCATCCAGGTGCCCGAGTCAGTGGCCCTGACCGGCTTCGATGATGTGGACGAGGCCCAATCGCTGGGCGTGCCGTTGACTACCGTACGCCAGTCTTTCTACGAGCAGGGCAAACATGTTTTCAACATGTTGGTGCGGCGCATCAATGGGGAGACGGTCGAACTTGTAACCAAAGTCCCGACCAAGTTGATCATCCGGTGGTCATGCGGCTGCCTGCCAGAGACCATCCAAAAAGCGATGGTCTCGCCGCGCGAAGTTGCCCACACCGGGCGGCTCCAGAACAAACGTGATGCCGCCATCGACGCCTTGCTTGGAGCGGCGCACGTCACCGGGCAGGATACGGCCATCAAACAGTTCCGTGAAGTCTTTGGGAACATGTGGGATATATTCCTGGACAGTATGCAGGACAACGCCCGCGATGATGACTTCTTGAAAGCCACCAATACTGCAATCGAATTACTTCGGCGCGAGGGACGCGATCCTTCTACCTGGCATAACGTGATCTCTATGCTGCGTCGTTACACATTGGGTGGAATGCCCGTTGCCAACCAGACCTCCATGCTGCACGCCGAAAACCTCTTCCAACAGGCGCGCTTATTGACCGGCGAACTCTCCCAACGCGCCCAGGCATTCAACCGCTTGCAGCGCGACCAGCAGGAGAACATCCTGCAAGCCTTTGGCTTTTCCATAGCGCCTGCCATGAGCCTGGAGGAGATCGGCGAAGCCATCAAACAGAACTTCCCTGCGATAGGCATCGACCGTTGGTATGTGATGTTCTACAGTGACATGACAACGCCGCATCCGACCACGATGCCGCCGCCTGAAAACTACCGGCTCCTGTTCGCGTACGAGAACAAAAAGTTCCACATCCCGACCAAAGTGACCAGGCCAGACGTCGGAACCCTTGTCCCGCGCGGCAAGACGCTCAAAGACCATCGCTACACGGCTGTCATCATGCCGCTCTCGCTGGCCAGCAACCGCTTCGGCTTTATGTGGGCCGAAATGGGACCGGATGACTGGGATGTCTATATCCGTGTCCGCAACCTGGTCAGCAGCGCCTTGTTGCGCGTCATGTTGGCCCAACAACGCGAACTGGCGCAAAAGGAAGTGGAACGGTTGCTGGAAGAAGCGCGTGAACGAGCCGCCGAACTGGCGGTCGCCAGGGATATTGCCGAAAAGGCCGCCATCGAAAAAGAAAAAATGTATGCGAACGAGCAGTCCCAGCGTCGCGCGGCCGAAGCGTTGGCCCGGGCTGCCCGCCAACTATCCTCGCTGGAAAAAATCGAGCGCGTCCCTCAACAAATCCTGGAGCAGATGCGGACGATCCTGCCTTTCGACCGCGGCATCCTGTTCCTGGAAGATGTCAACGGCATCCCGTTTGTAGCCGCGCACCACGGTTTGCCGGCCAATGCGCCCATCGAGGAATTACATTACCAGGCGCAAGCCAATGACATGTACACTGCGGTCGCGCGCATGAAAGAACCCATCCAGATCGGGGATGTACAAAAACTCAAAGGCTGGAAGCAACCGGATTGGCTGCCCCGCGACTCATCCTGGATGGGCGTACCGCTCTTCTTCAAAGACAAGGTAATGGGGATGTTGGTGCTTTTGCGCAGCCAGGCATTTTCCTACACCAAAGACGATGCGCTGTTGAGCACTACGTATGCCGTCCAGGCGGCCATTGCGTTGGAGAACGCCCGCCTGTACGATGAACTGAACCGCTTCAACCAGATGATGGAGCGCATGGTTGCGCAGCGCGTAGAAGAGTTGAACCGCGCGCTCGGTACGCTGGAAAAACTGGACAAGAACAAATCCGCTTTCATCCAGGTGGCCGCCCACGAATTGCGCACACCGCTGACCGTGATCAAGGGATACCTGGGCATGATGCGCGATGATAACGCCGTGCAGGAAAATCCCGCCATCCTCCAGGCGGTCAACGGCGTCATGCAAGGCACCAACCGCCTGCACCAGATCGTCAACAGTATGCTGGATGTAGCCCGGTTGGAAAACCAGGTGCTCACGCCGCACACAGACCAGTTGCCGATTGCCCCCCTCCTGCGCCTGATCCAAAAAGATTACCAGGACGAACTGGAAGCCCGGGAAATGGTATTATACCTGGACGAATCGATCAACCACTTTCCCCGGTTGCAGATCGATCCCGAACTGATGAAGAAAGCGCTGGACAATCTGATCGTCAATGCCATCAAGTACACCCCCAATGGAGGCAAAGTTTTGGTCAGCGCCGCCTCGGTTACGGACGAGCAATTAGGGCCGTGTGGCGAAATCCGCATCCAAGATACCGGCATTGGGATAGACCCGGCCAACCTGGAAATCATTTTCGAGAAACTCTACCAATTGGGCAAAGTGGAACTGCATTCTTCTGGCCGCACCACATTCAAGGGCGGAGGCCCCGGCCTGGGACTGGCCATTGCGGCCGGTATCGTCAAGGCGCACGGCGGCAAGATCTGGGCGGAAAGCCCCGGCTCTGACGAAGCAACCTGCCCGGGCAGCACATTCATTGTCCGCCTGCCTTTCCCTGAGAGAGCAACCCAATAGGCGAAAAAATTACGGCTTTTCCAGGCCATGCGCTTCGAGCAAGGCCTGGTCGTTCATCAGGTCGGCGGTCAGGCCGTCGGCCACGATTTTCCCCTCATCCATAACGATCATACGCGGGAAGAGTTCGCGCACCATCAACAGGTCGTGCGACGAGACCAGCATGGTGATGGGCAGGTCGCGCAGCAGGTGGATCAGCCCGCGCCGCGCGCGCGGGTCCAGTCCCGCCGAAGGTTCGTCGAACACCAAAATCTGCGGGCGCATGGAAAGCACCGTCGCAATGGCAATGCGCTTCTTCTCGCCTACGCTCAGGTGGTGCGAGAGTCTGTCCTTGTAGGCTGTCATGCGCACCATCTCCAGCGCCTCGTCCACGCGGGCATGGACTTCGGCCTCGGGCAGCCCCATGTGCAGCGGGCCAAAGGCCACGTCCTCGAACACGGTCGGCGAGAAGAGTTGGTCGTCGGGGTTTTGGAACACGAGTCCCACCATTGCGCGGATGGCAGGCAGGTTGTCCGGTTGGATGCGCAGGCCGCCGATGCGCACGTCGCCCTGGCCGGTCAAAATCCCGTTCAGGTGCAGCATCAACGTGCTTTTCCCTGCGCCGTTGGGGCCCACCAGCGCCGCCTTGTCGCCCTCGCACAACTTCAGTGAGACGCCATGCAGGGCTGCGTGGCCGTCGGGGTAATGGAAGTGCAGGTTTTCGACCGAGAGAACATCGCTCTCGCAGCCGCCCAGCGACGGCACATGGATCGGGGTGGTCTTGTGAGTAACGGGCATTACAACCGTCCAGTAAGTTGCAGGAGCAGGATGACAAGGAGCGATAGCGCGGCAAAGAGCCAGTCGCCGGGTTTCATGACGTGCGGATGCAGCGTGCGCAGTTGGCCGGTATAGCCGCGCGAGAGCATGGCGTTGTAGATGCGGTCGGAACGCTCGTAACTGCGCAGGAAGAGTTGACCGGCCATGTGGCCGGCGACCCTGGCCCGCCAGGCCACGCTTCTTCCCGCCCTTTGGCCTCCCTCACCGGGACGATGTGCTACCGTTGCGCTGCGCGATTCCCGCGCCCTGAGCAGGCGCATCACCTCGTCGGTCAGCACGAACAGATAACGATAAAGGAAGGCTACAATTGTGGTCAGCGTTCTGGGGACGCGCAAATGCTCGAAGGCGTGGATCAAGTCGGGAAAGCGGGTGGTCGCCACCAGCAGGATGGCGGCCTGCACCGAAAGCCAGGAACGCAGCAGGATGCTGCCGAATTTGACCAGGCCGTAGTCAGTAGGGATAAGCGTCAGCGGGCCAATGGACCAATCTCCCAGCGGATTCCCCAACGGGGAGAAGATGGCCGAGACGGCCGCCAGCGCAAACGGCAGGGCGATGAACGAGCGCTTGAAGGTGAACTCTATCCCCAGGTTCGACAATTGGTTGGCCCACAGCAGGGCGATCCAGGAAAGGCCAAAGGCAGCCCAGGCGCCATCCAGCAGCAGGGCGTTGGACAGGATGAAGAGCATCGTCACCACCACCTTGACGCGCGGGTCGAGGCGGTGCAGGCGGCTCTCGGCTTCGTGAAAGCGGTCGAAAACGTCGGCGTGCATAGCACTGTTCAGACAACGAATACGCATCACGTATTACGCAATACGTGATGCGTACCTTTTAGCACAACCCCGGAAGGATTGTCAAGCGCCCCGTTTGCGCAGGCTTTGGCCGATGACGGCCATCAGCCCCAGCAACACCAGCGCGCCGACCGCGCCCGCCACGATGGTGGAAAGCGCCGTCTCGCCCAGGAACGGGATGGTGTAGTCCGGCAGGATCTCATACGGCGCGGACTGTCCCAGTTCGAGGAAGCCCATGTCCTCGGCCACGCGCTCCAGCCCGTCGGGAGAGGCGGAAGCGAGCGGCGAAAGCAGCACCGCCAGCAGGGAAATGACGACGCCTGCGTACACCCATCCGCTGCCGCCCTTGGCGGCTACTGCCTTTTCTTCCAGCAAGTCGGGACGGGTCTGTTCGATGAAGGCCAGCGCCGCGACTGTGATGATGGCCTCGCCGACGCCGATCAACACATGCACGCCCAGCATGGCCGGGACGACGATCTCCAGGCGCGAGGCGCCGCTCAGCCACAGTTGCAGGGAGGTGACCAGGGCGGCCGCCAGCACGGCCAGCCAGGCGGCTGCGCCCGCCGCCGCCAGGCGCGTCCCTTTGCTGCGGCCAACCGCAGCGCGGTACAGGCCAAAGCCGATCATGGCGGTCAGCAGGCCCATGTTGAAGATGTTGGCGCCCATCACCAGCAGGCCGCCGTCCTGGAAGAGCAGGGCTTGTACCGCGATGACGGCGGTCATCACCAGGATGCCGGCCCAGGGACCCAACACCATAGCCGCCAACGCGCCGCCCAGGAAGTGGCCGGACGTGCCGCCCGCCACCGGGAAGTTGAGCATTTGCGCGGCGAAAATGAAGGCCGCCATCACGCCCATCAGCGGGACTTGCTTCTCGCCCAGCGATTTGTTGGTCTTGGAGATGGCGATCCCAACCATGACGATGGTGATAGCCCAGAAGAGCAGGGACATTACCAGGTTGAGGAAACCGTCGGGAATATGAAGGGGAGCGGGGGAATAGAACATGTTTATTCTCCTGAATGAATTTTTTGACACTCCGGGCATAGCCCGAAGAAGGTCACGTGGCTATCGATGAAGCGGAAACCGCTGCTGGCTTCCAGGTCGGCGTAGAGTTGCTCGAGCGGGGCATGTTCGATCTGGATCTCTGCGCCGCATTTGCGGCAGACCAGGTGATGGTGGTCCTGCTTGGGGATCTGGTAGACCAGGCGCCCGCCGCCCATGTGGGCGGGATGCGCCAGCCCGTTCTCGGCCAGGAACTCGAGCGTGCGGTAAACGGTCGGCTCGGTCAGGCCGGGCAGGTCAGTTTTGGCGCGCTCGTACACCTCCGACGGCGAGAGATGCCCGCCGGAATGGTGGAGTACGTGCAGGATGGCCAGGCGCTGGGGCGTCATGCGAAATCCGCGCGCGCGCAGTTGGGGGGTGTATTGGTTGCCGCAGGTCATAGGTTCCTTATTGCAAGTTTTTACAATAGCAATTTATTGTATTATACCCGAAAATTGCCTGGAAGAATCAAAAAATACGTCACAGAAAATGCGCGGACTTCCCCCCATTCCAATGCCCCCGCAACTCCCTGGCCTGCCGTCAAGCCAGGGGGCAGGCCGCGCCTTTGTGGAGAACGAACCTGGTTGCGGCAGGAGACCGCGTTACGAAGGCGAGGGTTGAAAAACAGCCTCTACCAGGTTTTGTTCCGCGCCCGAACGGCGCAAAGAATAATAGGACTGCCCGGCGCATGACAAGCACAGGATTTGATCATTAACATGGACTTCGCGTTTGTTGATGATCTCTTCATGGCATACATCACAATTGACCCGGATGCCCGGCCGGCTCAAAATCTCGCCAAGCGGGACAGTCAAAGTGACGTGTTGGACAGCCATGAGTTCAGTGTCAGGCATGACCTGGTAGGCTGACAACTGGGCATGCCAGCGACTTTTGGCCGTTGGCGCGTATTGGCAGGCTGCCTGTCTGGCCTGGGTCAGCGGGGTGATCCGGATGGCTGTATTGCTCTTGGTGTCTACGAAAGTTGCGGCTGTTTTCCCGAAATCTACGACGCGCATGGTGCGATGCCCAACCGTACATCCGGTGGCCGCGCTGACCCCATCCACAAAGCAGCCATCCGTTTCAACAAAGATGAGCAATCGCTTATCGGCCCTGGGCAGGTCAAGTTCCAACACTCGACCGGCGTAGACGCCCATACGAACACCCAAAACCTGGCGTGGACACAGGTGATCGTGATCGAGCGCAGATTTTTCCAGCAATTCTTTCATGGAAAACATTTCAGTTCCTCGACTACACTCACAGACTGGAAGGCCAGGCAAAAGCCCGGCGTCGTTCGAGGCAAAACGCGCGCCCCTCGGCGGCCAAGCAAATCTCCTGGTCCGGCGTGAAGCGGTAATGCTGCTCAACAGTGGAAAAATGGTCATCCCTTCATCGCCATCCCGCCGCAATGCCGGGATGGATGGATGGATGGATGGATGATTTACCCACTGCCATGCTGGCGAAGACATGCCCGCGCGACAAGCGGGAGAGGGCAGATCGGACAGCGCAGGGCAATGGATGTGCATGGTTGAGTGTTCCGCCCCAATTATAGCGACGAATTTCCCAATCCCACATTAAGATTTTATAAGTCCTCTTCAGAAGAAAATAAAATCGCATAAGAGTTCATGGCTCATGGCCGCCCGCACCCGCTCGCGGATGGAGGCCGAGGTCCCGCCCAGGCGGTCGCTGCTCAACTTCTCGTAGTCCACGCGCAGGTCTACGATCTTGAAATACAAAAATGAGCAAGTCCACCATGAAGTGTGCACGCAAAGGTTGTCAAACCATCCGCAGATCCCCAAAGGGGACGCTGTGACGCAGATTCTCGCGGATTTTTTCAGACTTTTCTGCGTAATCTGCGAAATCTGCGGATTTTCCTTGTCATCGCTGACAACTTTTGAGTGCACACCCATGAAATTCCACCACCAAAAGGAGGATTTTCAAGATAAAATATG
Source organism: Chloroflexota bacterium (assembly GCA_049324135.1). GTDB lineage: Bacteria > Chloroflexota > Anaerolineae > Anaerolineales > Villigracilaceae > JAABUE01. The sequence goes on along the minus strand of JBMOMO010000186.1, from coordinate 120 downwards.
GGTAGTGGTCAAGAAGGAAGTGATGGGAATGATTGCGCTTTCGAGAAAAAGGCGTTTTCAACGCGAAAAACGCGAATTGGGCGAATTTCGCGAGGGTTTTTGGAAGATCGCGTAATTCGT
>JBMOMO010000185.1:0-1737 GCA_049324135.1 Chloroflexota bacterium | reverse complement strand
TCCTCGCCGCCCAGCAGGCTTGGCGCGTAGATCGGCTCGTAGGCTTCCTGGCCGCCGTCACCGGGGCCGTTGTCCTGCGGGATGGGGGAACTACCGGCCTCGCCCCCCGGCTGGGACGAACCCGCCTTGCCCGTCCCCTGGCCTGCTCCCGCGCCCCCGGGCTGCGTCCCGGCCTGACCGGTCCCCTGCCCGGACTGCGAACCGGCCGCGCCCTGAATGGGCTGACCGCCGCCGGCCGCAAGAATCCGCCCGGCGCCCTGCCGCAACTGACTGGCATTCTGCCCGGCCGCCTGCGAAAAAGCCATCCGCTGGCCGGCCTCCGCCAACGACTGGGCGGCCTGCTGCAAGGCCTGTTGTGCGGCCGCCAGGTCACCCTGGCGTAGGGCCTGCGCAGCCTGGTTCAACTGCGCTGCCAACTGTGGGTCCATGGAAGCCAGCAACTGCGCCAGCGTCTCTAACTGGCTCGCCAACGCTTCGGCTTCGGCCTGGCCCAGGTTGCTGACGTCCAACTGGCTCAATTGTGTGGCGGCAGCCACCGCATCCCCTTGCGCCAATTGCTGCCCCACCCCTTGCAGCGGACTGCCCTCCTGCGTGGACAGTTGCCGGCCCGCCTCAGCCAACGCCCGCGCCAGTTCCTGCGCCTGCGGGTCGCCCAGGGCTTGCAGTTCCTCGCCAGCGGCGGTCAAGGTTGAGACCGAACCCTCCAGCGTGGGATTGTCCTGCAGGGCGGTCAGGGCCTCTTCCAGCGACTCGGACAGGGCACGCTTTTGTTCCTCGCTCAGGGATGGGTCATTTTCGATCTTCACCAGCATCTCGGCAATAGCCTGTTCCTGTTCTTGCACCGCCGCCTGCACGGCGCGCGCCTGTTGGGCGGCCTGGAACCAGGCCTCGCCGCGCCATCCCACTAGGCCAATGACCAGCGCCAGGGTCAGCGCCAGCAGGCCTTCGGTCCGGGGGAAGCGCAGCGGCAGGTCGCGTGCGGGTTTCATCTTTTTGGCGGCATCCCAGGCGTCCTCCGCCTGCCTCTGCAACATGTCGCTGGAGGGGGCGTCCGCAAATTCCAGCGCGGTGCTGACGCGCTCGTCCAGGTGGAAGGCGCGGTCGCAGTAGCGCGCCGCCTCTAGCGGACGCAGCCGCCACAGGTACGCCAGTCCGCCCGCCAGGAAAAGCGCGACCAGCGCCAGCGCGCCCGCCAGCGTCAGGAACTCCGCCCGCAGCAGGCGCGCCTGCCACATCCCAGCCGCGCCGAGCAGCAGGGCCAGCGCCAGCCCGATGACCAGCCCACGCAGGGCCCAGGCCAGGGCGCGCCGCAAGCGCAGCCAGCGCATCCAGCCTCCCAAAACACAAGTAAGTTCGCTCAAAGCACTCATCACCTTACATCTTCCATATACGTTTTACGTTTCACGCCTCACCGCTCCGGCCGCTTGACAAAATACACGCTCAAGAGCGCCATGAAGCCCGCCAGCAAAAGGTAAATCAGGGTGAAGAGGATCCACGGCGACGGCAGGTACAGTGTATTGCTCCCGATCAAGGATGAGTTCGTGGCCGCATTCGTGTAAAAGAGATTCTGCTCATCCACCAGGATCACCTCGCTGAAGATGGCCGCCAGAAGCGGGTTGGTCGAAATCAACAGCCACAATCCCAGGTTCAGGATGTTCTCATAAGCGGCATCCAGGATCGTATTCGAGTAGTAATAGGAAGACTCGCTCAGGGCGATCAGCAAAAAGCCGGCCCCGC
>JBMOMO010000184.1:0-1747 GCA_049324135.1 Chloroflexota bacterium | reverse complement strand
TTTTCGTCTTCTGAACGATTGCGTAGAGGATCAACATCAGGACGACTGCGCCAACGATGGCGATGGCCTGGGTCTTGAATACGCGGATGCCGGCGATCATCCAGAAGCCCTTGAAAATATCCATTTCGGGATAGCCCTTGAGGCCAGACCCGTACAGGCCTCGAAATGTATATTGCAGGAAAAACGACGCCCCGATGGAGGTAATCAAGGGGACCAATCGGGGCGCGGTGCGCAAGGGACGGTAGGCAATCCGCTCGACCAGGATTGCGATCAAGGAAGACACGCTTGCAGAGACGATCATCACGATCAGTAAGCTCAATATGGGAAATTTATTCCACCATCCCAAAGCGATTAGGGCGTCGGCAGCAAACGCGGCGGTGAATGGCCCACTCATGAAAACTTCACTGTGGGCGAAATTTATCATGCGCAAAATACCATAAACGAGGGTGTAACCCAAAGCAATGAGTGCATAAACCCCGCCCAATGCCAGACCGGTAATGGTCAGGTCGATCCAATTTTCCCTGGTATATTTTCCGATGGCGATTGTTGCGGCGGAACCATATACCACCATCACCGCAATCGCAATCCCGATGACCCAGATGATAATATCTGTTAGTGTAATTTTCTGGCGCCAGGTTCTCAGCATCTTGTACTCCTGTCGGTAGGCTTTTTTGAGGGGCGGATGTACATCATCCGCCCCTCACCTTTCTTGCTATCGTTCGTGTTCTAGAATGTTACGGCCAGATGCGCTCGGGCGGATATTCGCCAGCGTGGTATTCGTACACCGCGATCTTCGGGTCAGCGCAGTCGCCGGTTGGCGTGCAGTTCAGGTTGCCGGTCAGGCCGGGGAAGTCCTTCGTCGCGTACATGGCGTCGCGCAAGGCCTGGCGCCCGATGTGCAGCGTTCCATCCTCATCCTGGACAGCCGCTTTCTCGATGGCAGCGAAGATTATGTTGGCCGCGTCGAAGGCGTGGGCGTGGAAGATGCTGATCGGCGCATCAACGCCGGCCAGTTCCTTATATTTCGGCAGGAACACGGATTGATAATCCGCGCTGAAGGCTGCCAGGTCGGGGCTGGAAACGAACAAGCCTTCAACTTGGTCGCCAGCGCCCTCGACCACGTCGGGCGAGAACATACCGTCAGCGCCCATCAGGTAGACGGTTTCCAGGCCGGGGACTTCCTTCGCCTGGCGGGTGATCAGGCTGCCTGCCTTGACGAAGATCGGGTAGTAGATGAACTCCGGCTCACCGGCGGCGATGCTGGTGAGAACAGACTTGAAGTCGGTGGCGTTCGGGTCAACGGCTTCCTGGGTGGTGATCTCACCGCCCAATTCCTGGAAGGTCTTGGCGAAGACTGCCTGCAGGCTTTCTGCATACAGCGAGCCGTCGTGGATGGTGGCGGCTTTCTTTGCACCCATCTCTTCAAAGGCGAACTTGGCCGCGGCCGCGCCTTGAACAGAGTCGCTGTGGGCGGTGCGCAAGTAACCCGGGTGCTGGTTGGCATTTCCGGCCTCGGTCAGATCGGGAGCCGTATTGGACGCCGAGATGGTCACGAAACCGGCCTGCGAGAGCAGGGGCACCGCGACACGGGCGGCGCTGGAGCACGAAGTGCCGATGACCGCCACGATGGTCGGGTCGGCAGCCAGTTTGGTGCCGGCGGCCTGGCCGCCCTCTGCGGAACAACCGTCGTCTTCACCGGTCAACTGAACATCATGGCCCAGCACTTGTCCCTTCAGGGCGATGGCGA
>JBMOMO010000183.1:0-1759 GCA_049324135.1 Chloroflexota bacterium | reverse complement strand
CGCCCTGCCAACCGCCACGCCCCCGCCGCCAACTGTTACCCCAACAGCCACTGCTGTTGTATTTTTGTCTACGCCGCCTCCGACACAGCCGCCCGTCCCTATCCTGACACCCGACGCGATTCAAGTGGAACGATGGCAAGAATACCAGACGGAATTGATAAAGGCTGTCCTTTCCGGATACGACCCTGCTTTATATAAATATGCTTTATGTGAATGGGATATTTTAGGGCGTTCCGGTCAGGAAGTGTATGTGTGGGCATATTGCGCCACTATGGGGGGGAGCGGAAGCTTTCCCACTGTGATCTATCTTGAAACAGATGGGACGATTCGAAGCGTGAGGGTTGCCAGGTATAACGGGCCGTTTTTCGATCTTGAGTTGTTTCCAGCAGATGTGCAAAAGAAATGTAGTTTGTACACTGGAAACTCTTTATTTTATGGAAGACTAAAGGAAATAATAAACCATCTTCACTATAGGAGGGAACATCCAAAGGAGCCGCCGCTAGTGGTTCTTTCAGCCATGCCGACAGCAACTCTTACGCCATAATACACAGACTGAAGTCTGCATTCCATGCTACAATTTTTCCTAAAGGTGCCATGACCAACTTTTCCTTCACCCTGCTCGAATCCCCCCGCTGGAGCGACTATGCCCTGCTCGACTCAGGCGACGGCCTGAAGCTCGAACGCTTCGGCAAATACATCTTTGCGCGCCCCGAGGCGCAAGCCATGTGGACGCGCGCCCTGTCCCCCTCCGAGTGGAGCAATGTCCACGCCACCTTCCAGCCCAGCGCCGAGGAAAGCGGCGGGCATTGGATACCCAAAAAGAAGATGGAGGAGAAGTGGAGCATGACCTATCCCCTTCCCCCCAAATCCGAGGTTCTTACGGATTTGAGGGGACCGAGAGGGGCCGAACTCCGCTTTTGGGCGATGACCACGCCCGGGCGTCACCTGGGTGTTTTCCCTGAGGTGGCCGCCCACTGGGACTTCGTGGCGGATTCCATTCAACAAGCGGGGCTGCATCCTGAGCGAAGTCGAAGGGGGCCCGTGAAGGTGCTCAACCTGTTCGGCTACACCGGGCTGGCCTCGCTGGCGGCTGCGGCGGCGGGCGCACACGTCACGCACGTGGATGCTTCCAAGAAGTCCGTGGGTTGGGCGCGCGAGAATCAGGCCCTCTCGAAGCTGGAGGAACGCCCCATCCGCTGGATCGTGGAAGACGCCGTCAAGTACGTCGAGCGTGAAGCGCGGCGCGGCGCAAAGTACGACGGCATTCTGCTCGACCCGCCCAAGTTCGGGCGCGGACCGAAGGGCGAGGTGTGGGAAGTGTATAAGTCCCTGCCCGACCTGCTGGCCGCCTGCCGCGCGATCCTGAGCGATGATCCGCTCTTCCTGGTGGCAACCGTGTACGCGGTGCGCGCCTCCGCCATTCACGTGGCCCAGACCGTGGAGGAGATGATGTCCGGCTTCGAAGGCAGCGTCGATGCGGGCGAGCTGGTCACGCGCGAACAAAGCGCGAACCGCCTGCTCTCGCAAGCGGTCTATGCGCGCTGGAGCGCAAAGTAGGATCAAGACTGCAACAAAAAAACGGCCGGCTCGATTGAGCCGACCGCTTTTTTTCTCTTATCCGCTGGCTTCGCCGCCAGCCTCCTTGCCGCTATTCCCGGTCATGCGTTTCAACAGGTCGTACCAGAAGGATGACCCCTGCGAAACGGCCAGGGCCGTCAATGTGAGGCCGGTGAGTTTCAAGAGGATGAAGCCCACCCAG
>JBMOMO010000182.1:10268-13507 GCA_049324135.1 Chloroflexota bacterium | reverse complement strand
TTGGCGATATAACGATTTGGAAAAATATGAATACTCTTCCGATTTGAACGGATGGAAGTTTTTGGAGTAAGAACAACATGCAATGTATCTTCTCAAAAAATGGGGCGTGGAGAAGACTTCCGAAGTAGCTGAGACTTCGGAAGTCTGGCTGGCAGTCCTACCGCGAGGGCCGCAAATTGCACGTTCCATAGTAAACTCAGTACGCGGTTAGTTCAAATCGCGTTGAAAGAAAAGAACCAATTTTGAATACCTGCTCCCAAACCTGCCCAAGTATATTCAATGATGTGATCGGCCCCGTCATGCGCGGGCCTTCCAGTTCGCATTGCGCCGCCGCGGTACGCATTGGCCTGATGGTTCGAGACTTGATGGACGGGGAAATCAAAGATGTATTCATCAAGTTTGACCCGCATGGCTCGCTGGCGACCACGCATGAAAGCCAGGGCTCGGATATGGGGTTGTTTGGCGGCCTGTTGGGATGGAATGCGACGGATGAACGCTTGGCGAATTCCCCAAAGGCGATTCAAGAAGCGGGGATCGACGTCAACATCGAAATTACCCCTATCGATGCCGACCACCCGAACACATACAAGATGACGGTCGCCAATTCCAGGGAAACTCATACCATAACCGCTATATCTACCGGGGGAGGCATCATCGAAGTGATCGAGATCGATGGCGTCGAAGTTTCCATGGCGGGCGACTACTACGAAACCCTGCTTTATTCCGAATCTGATGCTGAACGATTGCTGGCCTACGTGAACGAAAATGTCTCGGCTGATGAAATTCACCTCTTGCGCGGGGAGGCTGCCCGGTTTGTCGAGATCAAGTCCCAGGAGTTTTTGGATCAGGAAACGATCTCCGAATTACGCTCCAAGTTCGGGGTCCGGTCTATCAAGCGTATCCGGCCAGTGCTCCCGGTTCTATCGCGCCGGGGGTTGGAAGTCCCGTTCATCACCTGCGCGGAGATGTTGGCATATAACCGCGATAAAAATCTCGATCTATGGGAGCTAGCCGTCCATTATGAGCGCGCGAGAGGCGCCCTCACCGACGAACAAGTGCTGCAAAAGATGGCAGACATGACCGACATCATGAAGAATGCGATTCATGCGGGTCTTGCCGGCACAGAATACGCCGACCGGATTCTGGGCTATCAGTCTGGTAATTTTCAGACTCACATGGAAAATCGTCATTTGATCGATGGGGGCGTGTTGAATCGAATCATTCTGTACACCACTGCCTTGATGGAATCGAAGAGCGCCATGGGCTTGATCGTTGCAGCGCCGACGGCCGGGGCTTGTGGAGGCTTACCTGGCGCGTGCCTCGGGGTTGCCGACGCCTTGGGCCTTACAAAGGATGATATTACCCGCGCCATGCTTGCTGGTGGGATCATCGGCGTGTTTATCTCCGCTCATGCGACTTTTGCCGCCGAAGTCGGTGGATGCCAGGCCGAATGCGGATCTGGATCGGGGATGGCGGCTGCGGCGCTCGTTACGCTGGCGGGTGGGTCAACCCAACAGGCAGTCGATGCGGCCTCTATGGCGCTCCAAAACATCCTGGGTATGGTCTGTGATCCGGTCGCAAACCGTGTGGAGGTACCCTGCTTGGGCAAAAACGTGATGGCTGCCAGCAACGCCTTGGCGTGCGCCAATATGGCCCTGGCTGGTTATGACCCTGTAATCCCTCTCGATGAAGTGATCCAAAGCATGGGCGAAGTTGGCAAAATGCTCCCCTCCGCTTTGCGCTGTACAGCACTTGCAGGCTTGTCGATCACAAAGACTTCGAAAGAAATCGAAAAACGATTGGCCCAAAAGGATGCGTGAATGCGTCCCACGACAGCCTGGCGCACCCTGAAAGCCATCCCCTGCCTGCGCCATGACCGGTTGCGCGTCGGTGATGTGCAGGCGCATTTGCGGTGAAGACCGGCAAGGAAAAGAAAGGAACGGATTGCGATGAGTATCGGTCTCTTCGTCGATAAAGCGCATCCACCGACCCAACAGGAGGTCCACGATGCGCTCGGCTCCCGGCTGCCCTTGTGGCAGCAACTCCTACAGTTCGTCGCGGACAATTATCAACTGCCCGATGATCTGAGTTTTGGCGGCAAGAAATATGGCTGGAACATCTGGTATCGCAAGGGCGGCAAGACCTTGGCGTCCCTTTACCCGCAGAAGGACTACTTCGTTGCCCAGGTCGTGTTGGGTAAAGAGCAGGTCGAGAAAGCCTTCCAATTGCAACTCGGCAAGAACGTCAGGACAGCCCTCGAAGAGACGCCGCAATTCCATGACGGGCGCTGGCTGTTCATCCAGGTCAGGAGCGAGGAGGATGTCAGGGATGTCCAGGAGTTGCTTCGAATCAAAAGGCGACCGCGTCCACTACAGAGATGATCGAGCATATAATTACCGAAAAAGTACCCGACTATGACAAACGATATTGAACTCATTCCCCTGGCAGTTACCAGGAGCGAAAACGATATCACCCTTCGCATCGACAAAAACGGATTATGTCACAGCCAATTCGAAGGGTTGCCGGTGGCCGAATTGAAACTGATCGCATGTCGTGACGCGGCGCGTGTGTTCGCCGTGTTGAATGAGTTCATCGACAACCCCGTCTACTACGAAGTTGTAAAGGAGCAGGGCGCGGTCACTGTCTCCTTCCAGGCGGATTACATGTCCGACGAATTTCGGGTAGATTGCGACCAGGTCAATGAAACGTTGGCGGACTATACTCTCGAAGAGTTGAAACAGAAAACGAACCGGCTCGCCAGATTATATGCGGCCAGCGTGGAAGCGAATGAACTCAGCGATTATCTCTATCGCCTGCTGAAAGACAGCCTGTCGAAAATGATCCAGAAAGAACTCGACCTCTACCAACACAAGATCGAATTTTTTGCCAGGACAAACCCGGAAAAGGCGGCAACCCTTACGGGTCAAGAACAGGCGTACCAGAAAGTGCTTGCCCTGGTTGGCTTGGATGGGAATGGACGCTCCATCACCCCGCAGATGAGAGGCGCGATCTCGCAAATATGGAGCGATCATGTATGGCATCAAAGTACCTACGCCGCGCAGGTCGAGAGCGGGATCGAAGAGATGGGGAGGCTGCCATCTTTCCGCTCCTGGAAATTGTCAAAGACCCTTCTGCGGGGCATATGCGCAACGAAGCGCTTTTGATCCTGGGTTTGATCGCCCCGGAAGTAAAAGAAAGAGTGACAGAAATCGTTCAGCCCGATACCAAACCTGCTTGAC
>JBMOMO010000182.1:0-10168 GCA_049324135.1 Chloroflexota bacterium | reverse complement strand
GGTTAATCCTTGCCCGCCTGGATAAATCAGGCGTGCAGGCAACAACCAATGCATCCCCCAAAAAACAAAGTCCTGCGGACTGAAATCCGCAGGACTTTGCTCGTCTGTTGCCAGGTTGCAACCACAGCGGGAAACGCCGCCGCTCAGGCCGACAGTCCCACTTTCGGCAGTTTCTCCATGGCCGCCCTGATCGCCTCGGCGGGATATTCGTAATCTTCCAGTTTGCCGCCCAGGTAGTTCTCGTAGGCCGCCATATCGAAATGTCCATGCCCTGAAAAGTTGAAGAGGATGACGCGCTTCTCGCCTTTGGCCTTGGCGTCCAGCGCCTCGTCTATGGCGACGCGGATGGCGTGCGCTGTCTCCGGCGCGGGGATGACGCCCTCCGCGCGCGCAAATTGGATGGCGGCTTCGAAGGTGGCTTTTTGCGGCACAGAAGCGGCCTGGATCAGCCCGGCGTCACAGAAGGCGGACAAACTGGGCGCCATGCCGTGATAGCGCAGCCCGCCGGCGTGGATGGCGGGCGGGACGAAGTCATGCCCAAGCGTGTGCATCTTGACCACCGGGGCCATCTTGGCCGTGTCGCCGTAATCGAAGGTGTACATTCCTTTCGTAATAGATGGCGTGGCGGTCGGTTCCACCGCCAGCAGGCGCGCGCGCTGTCCGTTCTTGAGATTCTCGCGCAAGAAGGGATAGGCCAGCCCGGCGAAGTTGGAGCCGCCGCCCACACAGCCGATGACCACGTCCGGGTATTCCCCGGCCAGGTCCATCTGCTTGAGCGCTTCTTCGCCGATCACCGTCTGGTGCATCAACACGTGGTTGAGCACCGAACCCAGGCTGTACTTCTTTGCGCCGCCCGAAGTGGCGGCCACTTCCACGGCCTCCGAAATGGCAATGCCCAGCGAGCCGGGGTTGTCGGGATCGGCCGCCAGCACCGAGCGCCCGTAATTGGTGCGGTCGGTGGGACTGGCGAAGACCTGCGCCCCGTAGGTGTGCATCATCACGCGGCGATAGGGTTTCTGTTGGTACGAAACCTTGACCATGTACACTTCCAGGTTGAGATCGAAGAAGTTACAGGCCAGCGAGAGCGCCGAACCCCACTGACCGGCGCCGGTCTCGGTGGTCAGCGACTTGGTCCCGGCGATTTTGTTGTAGTAGGCCTGGGCGATGGCGGTATTGGGCTTGTGGCTGCCGGCCGGGGAAACGCCTTCATTTTTGAAATAGATATGGGCTGGCGTGCCGAGCGCCTGTTCCAGCCGCCGGGCGCGGATGAGCGGAGTCGGCCTCCACAACTTGTAGATCTCGCGCACTTCGTCGGGGATGTCGATGAAACGCTCGGTAGAGACCTCCTGCAGGATCAACTCCATCGGGAACAGGACCGCCAGGAAGTCCGGCGTGACCGGTTCGAGCGTATCCGGTCGCAGGACCGGGGTCGGCGGCAGCGGGCTGTCGGCCATCACGTTGTACCAGGATTTCGGCAGGTCGCTCTCGTTCAAAAGGAAACGGGTTTGTTCAGACATGGAAAACTCCTTACGATTTACGATTTTGGATTTGCGATTTACGAATTACGGATTACGGATTACGCTCTACCCTTCAAGGTGGATGAAACAAGATTTTCACGCGCATCATTGCTCCTTGTGACTTCAGCAGAAAATACCGCTGATATTGTTTGCCAGCACTTTTTCGCTGAAGGATTGGCTGTGCAGCAGGCCCATGCGGGCGTACACTTCCTCCAGCGTCTGCTGGGCGATGAACTTGGCCTTCACCGTGCCGCTGAACAACACTTCCATCAGCATTTTGGGCTGGGAGAGTAACGCCGCCCGCCGCGCGCGCAGCGGCGACAGGTAGGCGTTCAACACTTCCGCCAGGCGGCCTTTCACCTCCATGTCGCCCACTTTCCCGGCGCGGTAACGCTCCTTGAAAGCCTCCACCTCGGCCTGGTCGGGGTTGAAGACCTCGTGGTAGGTAAAGACCGGGTTGCCGTCCACATGCCCGGGGTCGGTGGCGTGGACGCGCGCCGGGTCGGTGTACATGGACATCACCTTGCGCGTCGTCTCCTCCGGGGTATCTTGCAGGTAGATGGCGTTGTCGTAGGAGGTGTGCATGGTGCGGTTGTCCAGCCCGGGCAGGCGCGCCGCCTTCGAGAGCAGCGCCTTCGGCTCGGGGAAGGTCTGGCCGTAGGCCTGGTTGAATCGCCGCGCTGTCTCGCGCGTCAGTTCGATGTGCGGCAATTGGTCTTCGCCCACCGGCACCACGTTGGCTTTATAGACCAGGATATCCGCCGCCTGTAACACCGGGTAGGTCAACAGCCCCAACGACGGCTGCAAGTCCAGTTCCTTGACCTGCTCCTTGTAGGTCGGCACCCGCTCCAGGCGCGCGACGGTCGTCAACATGCCCAGCAACAGCGCCAGTTGCGCGTGCTCCGGGATGATGGATTGCAGCACGATGGTCGCGCGCTGCGGGTCGATGCCCGCCGCCAGCCAGTCGGCCAGCATGTTCAGGATATTCTCCTGCACCCGCTTGGGGTGCGCGTAGTCGGTCGTCAGGATGTGCAGGTCGGCCACCAGGAAAAAGCACTCGTGCGAATCCTGCAAGCGCGCCCAGTTTTCCAGCGTCCCGACCAGGTGACCCAGGTGGCGCGGCCCGGTAGGGCGGTGACCGGTGAGGATGCGTTTCTTGGACATAGAGATTTGACCTACGGCACGAACAGCGCCGCAAAGGTCCCCCCCGCCTCTTCCCGGACCTCAAGCCTGCCTGCCGTCAAAACGGCCTCGGCCGCCTCTTCGACGGACTCGGCCACCTGCACGCACGAGCGTTCCTGCAAGGGGATGATCTCCTCGCGCCCGGCGGCTGCGGTCTCGATTTGGGTTGATTCAGTTTGTGTGGTCATTTCTTCTCCTTTTGCATTCTTCTCGTACAAACAAAAACAGCGTCCATCCCAACATGGGACGAACGCTGTCGCATCCGTGGTGCCACCCAACTTAGGCCGGCCCTGGCCTTACAAAAAAAATTCCCTGATGAAGCAACAGGGAAGGGGAAGCCAGCCTCACTCGTAGTCAGCTGGTTTTGTGACCGCAATCATCACATGGACCAAGTGACCTCGCCGTGATAACGGTGGCGACTTCCGGCTCGGGCTACTCATTTAGCCTCCATCTGACCATCAGACGATTAGACTAAATATTCGCCCTGCGGCTCGAAGGTCCATTCGGCGCTGTCGTCTCGGGCAGGACTTTCACCGACCGCCTGCTCTCTGTGCCGTCGTCCAGCGCGTACTCGTCCTCGTCACAGCCTTTCGAATATTTCCGCTGATTATATCCAGAAAGACGATTGTGTCAAGTTGTTTTTGTAGCGCCGTTGCGGCCTTCTCGTTCCCAGGCCAACCCAGCCCAGTCACCTGACCTGCAACAGGATCGAGTCCATCGCCAGCAGGGAACCGTCGGCGGCGCTGGCCTCCTGCACCGCAATGCGAATGGAGGCGTTGGTGAGGATGCGGCCCAGGTCAATGGCCGTTTCGAATTCCCCGGGCGCGCCTGGCGCGGGCGCATCCACTTCGACCGGCCCGGCCGAGAGTTCCACGCCGCCCATGTCGAAGATACGGTAGACCAGGGCGTTCTCGAACGGCGCAACACTGACGCTGCCCTTGAGCCGCACAGTCCCCGAAACCTGCGCCCCGTCCACCGGCGCTTGGATGGCGATGGCGCGCGGCTGGCCGGCGGGCGTTTGGGTGGCGTAATAGGTAAGCGCCAGGTTGGGCGGGAAGAAGCGATAACGGCGCGAGGTCGGCAGGGACGGGCAGCATACGGGATCGTCCCCGGTATGGACGGTCGCGTCCACGTAGATTTCCCCGTCCTGGATGGACAGGCCGGTCAGGAGCGGGCGGTCGTCGATGAACGTGGAGGCGGCGTACACAGGCTCATCGCCCTGGTTCTCGTACACGGCCAGGAAATAGAACGCGCCCGAACCGCCATACTGCTCCGCTACCAGCGCGGCGGCCTCGTTTTCCCCGTCAGCGTCCAGGTCGCCGAGGGCGAGGAAGCCGGTCATGGTCACGGCGAGGTAGTCCGCGCCGGAACTGCCCTCCGTGTACCCTCCGTCCGCCAGGCGCACCGTGCGCGGCGCATCCACCGCGCCGAGGGGATAGTCGGTGTCCCGCACGCGCTCCAGGAAGGGGTCGAGGGGAGTAGGGGCCGGGGAAACGGTAGCCCCCTCCAGGGATGATACAGGTTCAGGCTGGGAGGGAAGCGGGGCAGGCGTCCCGGCAGCGGAACAGGCTTGCAGCAGCAGGAAAGCCGCCAGGAAGAACCGCCGTCCAGCCGGTCTCATTTTTTCAAGGGCAGCCACGTCCGCCCGCCGTCGGTGGTCTGGTACAGGCCGTATTGGCCGGTCAGGTCGTAGGTCCACACCCAGCCGGTGTTGGCGTCCACGAAATCCATGCCGGCAAAGGTCTCGCCAAACAGGATGTCCGGCGCGACCGAGGTCCAGGACGCGCCGCCGTCAGCCGTGACGAAGAACTGCTCGCCGGTCCAGAAGACGCCCTCGGACGGCGAGACGAAATCCACCGCGCCCGCGCCCGGCATGGACGCCAGGAACTCCCAGGATTGGCCGCCGTCGCGCGTGACGTAAAAGGCCGTCTTGTAGGCCTCGCCGCTGAAACGCACCGGCAGCACGCCTTCTTGCGCCGAAAAGAAGGTCGGGCCGGCGTCGATGGAAATGTCCGCGCCCTGCGCGCCCGGCGGGGTCGGTAAGGGCTGCTCGGTCCAGGTACGCCCGCCGTCGCCGGTCGTGAAGAAGTAGAAGGTTTCGGGCGCGTAGACCACGCCGCCCACCCAGGCGGTCTGCGCGTCCAGCGGCGTCAGGTCGTTCTTGATGCCGCCCAGCGGCAGGCCTTCGGTCGCGTTTGCCAGGTTGGGGTCGTTGGTGTAGACCTGTTCCCAAGTTGCGCCGCCATCGCTGGTGCGGTAGATCGCCACGCCCATGCTGCCCGCGCCCACGCCCAGCCCCACCATCGCCCAACCGGTTTCATCATCGAGGAAGGCCAGGTCGGCGCTGCCGAAGGGGACTTGGATGGGCGTCCACGTCCCGCCGCCGTCCTCGCTGCGGTACAGGATGCCGCTCCCCAGCGGATCGGCCGCATCCGGCGCCAACACCCAGGCCTGCCCGGCATTCAGGAAGGTCGCCCCTGCGCTGTAGCCGAATCCCGTTTCCCCCTCTGGCGAGACATCCCGCCAGGTCGCGCCGCCGTCGTTGGTGCGCACGACGGCGCTGGCGGTCAGGCCCCAACCGTTCAGTTCGTCCAGCATGTGCAGGGAGACGATGTCAGGGTTTTCCACCAACGGCCCGTTGACCTCGACCGGGGCGAGGGGCGCGGCAGAGGCCAGCGCTTCGACCGGTTCTGTCAGCGAATCGGTGGAGGGGGCTGTTCCTGCCTGTGCAGTTCCCGAAGGCGGCGCCTGACAGGCGCTGGCGAACATCAAAAGCAACAGCGCAAGCAGCATCTTCGAACGCATTTGCACTCTCCTTGCAGCCAACCCGATCAAAGCACATCCGCCAGGCGGATGCCGCGCTCGGCCGCGCGCCGCCCGCCCCATTCCTTGATCGTCTCCGGGATGGCTGGCCGGTCCGCTTCGGGACGGTAGACCATGCCCAGCGCGCCGTTCGGGCAGGCTGGCACACACACGCCGCAGCCCGCGCAGCGCAGCGCATCCACCTGCACGATCATGTCGTCGCCCATCGCCAGGGCCCCAAACTGGCAATACGACAGGCAGGTCTCACAGCCGTTGCACAGCCGGGCGTCCACCTGGTTGATGAAAGACGAATGCGCCACTACCCCGGCAATGCCCACTTCGGCCATGCCGCGCAGGATGCCGCACGAGCAGGTACAGCAATTGCAGATATAGTGCAGTCCCTTCTGGTTGTTGCTGACCGAATGCACCAGCCCGGCCTCGGCCGCGCGCCGCAAGGTGGACAACGCCTCGTCCCTGCTCACGGCGCGGATGGTGGGATTGTTGTCGAAGGCGTTGGGCAGGTCGCTCAAGGTCATGCACACGTCCACGGGATGCCCGCACGGCTCGCCGATGAGCGCCTTTTGCACCCGGCAGATGCAGTCCAGCACGCCCCAGGCTTGCGCGTTGTTCACCAGGCCGGCCGCGCTCTCGAACGGATGCACTTGCAGATCAGCCTTGACACTCTCATTGACCGGGATGACGCGATGCACCTGCGGCTTGACGCGCAACACCTCGACAAAAGCCTGTTTGTAGTAAGCCTCGAACAGGGCCGCCAGTTCCTCGTCCATGTTGCCGATCTGCATCTCGTAGATACCGACCACGAAGGGCATCAGGCCGTAACCCAGACCGGCCTCCGTGCGCCCGGCGGCGATCAGTCCGCGCCGCGCCATGCCCTTCAGCAGTTGCCGCGTCTCCGCCGGGTCGCCGCCCGTCCGCGCCGCTACCTGCTCCGGGGCCTCCCTGGTCAGGCGCAACTGCGAGGCCAGTGCGGCTTCTTCGGGCGTGAACAACTTTGCCAGCAGGCGCAGTTCGGCGCCATCCGGCGCTGGCGGGAAGCCGTTGGGCAGCGCGTCCAGCCGCTCGGCCAGGCGCTTATAGACTTGCTCGACCATACGACACCTCCATCTCCTTTCTATCCGATCCACTCCACCACCGTCGCTTCGCCCTGGCCGACGCCCACGCACAGGGTCGCCAGGCCGTAATACGGGCGCTTCTCGCTCACAGCGCGGCGCTTCATTTCATATAAAAGCGTTGTCAAGATGCGCGCCCCGGAGCAGCCCAGCGGATGCCCCAGCGCAATCGCCCCGCCGTTGACGTTGACCAGTTCCGGGTCCAGTCCCAGGTCTTCGATCACCGCCAGCGACTGCACGGCAAAGGCCTCGTTGAGTTCCACCAGGCGGATGTCCTCCAGTTCCAGGCCAGCGCGCTGGAGAGCCTTGCGGGTGGCGCCCACCGGGCCAAGTCCCATGATGCGCGGCGGCACACCCGCCGCAGCGGAGGCCAGGACGCGCGCCATTGGCTGGTAGCCCAGTTCCGCCGCTTTCTCCTCGCTCATCAACAACAGCGCCGCCGCCCCGTCGTTCAGGCCGGACGAGTTGCCGGCCGTCACAGAGCCGCCCTCGCGGAAGGCCGGGCGCAACTTCGCCAGCGATTCCATGCTCGTATCGCGGCGCGGGCGTTCGTCCGTGTCCACAACCAGCGGCTCGCCCTTGCGCTGCGGGATGCTCACCGGCACGATCTCCTCGGCAAACTTGCCCGCCTCGATGGCGGCAATGGCGCGCTGGTGCGAGCGCAGGGCAAAGGCGTCCTGGATTTGACGGGTGAGGTGCGGCTTCATCTCGGCGATGTTTTCGGCGGTCTCGCCCATCTGCTCTGTGCCGTACCTCTCTTTCATCTTGGGATTGGGATAACGCCAGCCGAGGGCGGTATCCCAGGCGGTCAAATTGCCGAACGGGAAGCCTGCTTCCGATTTGGGGAGCGAGTACGGCGCCCGCGACATGGCCTCCACGCCCCCGGCGATGAACACGTCCCCCTCCCCGGCTTTGATGGCGCGCGCCGCCTGGTTGACGGCGTTCAGCCCCGAAGCGCACAGGCGGTTGAAGGTCACGCCGGCCACTTCGACCGGCAGCCCGGCCAGCAGGGCCGCCATGCGCGCCACGTTGCGGTTGTCTTCCCCGGCCTGGTTGGCGCAGCCGAGGTAGACCTCCTCGACCAGGGCGGGATCCAGTTCGTTGCGTTCGACGATGCTTTTGATAACGAGAGCAGCCAGGTCGTCCGGGCGGACGCGCGCCAGGACGCCTCCCAACGCGCCGATGGGGGTGCGGATGGCGTCGACAATGACAGGGGTTTTCATTTTGATTCTCCGATTGTGAAGTTCTGCTTGAATTGTACCACCACCAATTTTCCCTTTTCCCTTGACAAGTCGGGAGAATTCCTATATAGTATTGGTACTATATGATTAATATTATAATATAAAGAGAATAATGTCCCTGAAACACGCCATCCTCGGGTTTCTATCCTACGCCCCCCTCTCAGGCTACGACCTGAAAAAAGCCTTCGACAAGTCGGTCCAGCACTTCTGGCCCGCCAACCAGAGCCAGATCTACCGCACGCTGGCTGAACTCGAAGCGGGCGGCTTGGTCGGCAAGCAGGTCATCGAGCGCGAAGAACGGCTCGACATGAAAATCTACCACGTCACCGAGGCCGGCCGCGCCGAGTTGCATCGTTGGCTTGCCGCGCCCCTGCCCGAACGCGATGAGCGCGAACCCTTCCTCATCCAGGTCTATTTCAGCGGGCAACTCAACGATGAAGAAACCCTGCGCCTGTTCAAGCAAAAACTCAAACAGACCCGCGAGAGGCTGGCCGTGTACGAAGCCATTCATCGATCCATTCAAAACACGCCGCCCACGCTCGACGACCCCCGCGCCGTCTTCCTCGCTGCCCTCACCCTCGAAGCGGGCTACGCCAGCGAAAAATCCATCGCCGCCTGGCTGCGCTCCGCCATTCAACGCATCGAATCCAAAAACTACACAATTCACATAGGTGACAAATGAACAGAGCCACTCGCAATCTCGTTATTTTTGCGTTCGTCGCTGTTTCATGCGGCTGGTTAGGGGTGTGGATCAACTCACAGATCGAAAGCCCCAGCCCGCAACAAAGTTTGGGGCTTTTGGTTTGGATCATTGCGCCGCTGCTGACCGGCCTCCTCCTGCGCGGATTCGGCGGCGACGGCTGGTCTGACGTTGGGCTTCGCTTGAATCTCAAGGGAAATTGGGGATGGTACGCCCTCTCGATTTTGATCTACCCCGCGACCATTGCTTTCAGCCTTGGCCTGTCCCGCCTCTTTGGCGCTTCGTCCCAGGGGCGGCCTTTCGCCGAGTTGCTCCCCATCTTTCTTGTGGGAATCCTGGCCTCCCTGGTCAAGAACATCGGTGAAGAATTTGCCTGGCGCGGATACCTTACGCCGCGCTTCAAGGCGCTAGGTTTGGGGGACTTCGCCAACCACATGCTTACCGCCGTCATCTGGGGTCTCTGGCACATCCCTTATTGGATATTTTTCCTGGGCGAAGAGATCATTGCCAGTTACAGCAACCTCGGCATGATGTGGTTCATCGCGCTGGGAGTTGTCGGCATCTTCCCGACTGCGTTGGTCCTCGGCGAACTCCGGCTCAAAACAAACTCCGTCTGGCCGGCATACATCGCGCACAACCTGACCAATGCGCTCAGCGCACAACTGATCGTGGAAGGGTTCATCGAATTCAAGCCCAATGCGGAGTTGGTATTTTCCCCGAATACCGATGGACTTGTGATGATACTCTTGTTCTGGGTTGTGGGTTTGTGGATGATGAAAAAGAAGCAAGCCTGAAAAGAAACCCAGGTAGCCTCCGTTTTGAGTCAACATCCGAAGCAATTTCGGGTGTTTTTTGTTGAAAATACCCCTTGACAGATATAATACTATTTGATAATATTCCTAATTAGATATATAAAACAACAGGAGTATTATGCCCCTCGAACACGCCATCCTCGCCTTTCTTGATTTCAAGCCCATGTCGGGCTACGACTTGAAGAAGTTCTTCGATGTATCGGTCGCCCATTTTTGGTCCACCACCCAAAGCCACGTCTACAAGTCGCTCGAAGGGCTGGAGAAAAAAGGATGGGCGGCATCGCAAACCATCCCACAGGAAGGCAAGCCCAATCGAAAAGAGTACCAGATTACAGCGGAGGGAAGAACCGAACTCCGCCGCTGGCTGGTCACTCCCCTGCCGATGGAACCCGTCCGCCAGTCTTGCCTGATCCAGATTTTCTTCTCCCATTTCAGCGCCAACGAAGAGATTGCCGCGCTGTTCGAAATCCGCATGAAGGAAATCCGCGAACAACTGCATATTTTGAAAACCGTGGCGCAGGCGGCGATCAATGAAAACGCAAGGCAGATCGGCATCGAACGCGCCCGCCAACTCTGGCAGATCACCCTCGACTATGGAATCGATTATTACGAGTTCGAACTGGCATGGCATGAGAAGATGTTGAAGACCATCCACAACCTGCCGCCGTTGACGCTGCCGAATCCTCCCTCACCCTAACCCTCTCCCAAAAGGAGAGGGGACAAATTCAAAAAATCAAAACTGCCCCAATCAAGGCAGGTGTATTCAATGCGCCTTGTGCGCGAA
>JBMOMO010000181.1:0-1789 GCA_049324135.1 Chloroflexota bacterium | reverse complement strand
TAATTCCTTTGGGTCGTCAAATTGGTTGAGATAGGCATACCCTGCATATAATTCATCAGCGCCTTCGCCCGTCAGGAACACTTTGACGTGTTCTGCAGCCAGGCGCGCCAGGAAGTAGTTGGCAATTGCGCTGCGAACAAGCGCGGGATCAAACGATTCCAGGTTGTAGATGACCTTTGGCAGGACGCGCATGATCTCATCTTTCGAATAAACATATTCATAATGGATGGTGCCAATCTGTTTCGCTGCCAATCGAGCAGCCCTGATATCCTCGCTGCCTTCCACGCCAACCGCGAATGATTTCAGATCTTGTATGCCTTCACGCGCCAGGACAGTAACGATGGAACTATCCAAGCCGCCGCTCAAACTGACGCCTATTGGCACATCCGACATTAACCGCTTGTGGACGGCCGTTCGCAGCGTTACCCGGATGTGCTTGATAGCATCGTCATCATTTTCGATTGTCTTGACCAGTTTGGGAAGCGCGGCAATATCGACGTATTTCCGCCATCCCAGCCGGCTGTGAAACCAGTAACCGGGTGGGAATTCCCGAATATGATTTGAGATCAAGGCCAGCGCCTTGATCTCAGACGCATAGTACAACTTCTCGTTGACTTCGCTGATGTAAAGCGGCTTGATGCCAAGCGGATCACGCGCCAGTAGCAATTCGTTCCCGCTATGGATGGCGAAGGCGAACATCCCATCCAGCAACCCAACGCACTGCGGTCCCATTTTTTTGAACAGTTGAAGGATGATCTCGGTATCAGAATTGGTCTTGAGAGGTTGGTCCGCAAGGTATTTGCTGTGTAACTCTCTATAGTTATAGATTTCGCCATTGAAGGCGATCCAATCATTCTCGGTGTGCATTGGTTGTCGCCCACCTGCCACATCGATGATGGCAAGACGCCGGTGTCCGATTGTACCGGCGCGGGTTTCCTGCGCGCCCCAGCCGTCTGGGCCGCGGTGATTGATTTTCATTAACATGTTTTCGACAAGGTTTGTGTTGTGCGCATTGTGAACGCCTGCAATCCCACACATAAAAAGACCTCCTGATGATTAGGTTTCAAGTTGTTTTATTCGTTCTTCTTCTGTCAGGAATTTTCCTGTTTTTTGGTGGACGGCCAGGTTGGCCCCGCGCCCGTCTATGCGCGCCACGATCTGGCCGCGCCCGAAGCGGTTGTTCTTCAACTGGGGCGCGTCCAGGATGCCCAGGGACACGCAGCGCGCCAGGGTAGCGGGATCCGTCCACGCGTCCGGGCAGGAAGCGGGCGCGATGGACTTGATCGCCTCCAGCGTGACCCCGGCCTGCTCCACCAATTCGGCCTGCCTCTCCTGGACGGCCGGGTCGGCGCCCAGGTCCGGCTGTCCCATGGCGTTCTCGATGGCGCGGCGCGCCATGCGGGCGGCTGCGATCACGTCTTCTGCGGTAGCGGCGTGGTCGGCCTCGGTGTGCCCGACGATGTGGATGATATCGGGGCGCAGCGCCATTTGCAGGTAGATGCTGGCCGCCAGGTGCGCCCGGGCTGCGTTTTCCTCCACCGGGTAACTGAGCAGGCCGGTGCGGGTTTGCTTCCAGATGCGGAAATACTCCCCTCTCCCCTCGGGAGAGGGGTCGGGGGTGAGGAACTCCCCTCTCCCTATGGGAGAGGGGCCAGGGGTGAGGGCGAGCGGGGCGATCATCTCCAAAATCGCCAGCATCTTGGCCAGGTCCATTTTGTCCGAGAGTTCGGCCGGGCTGTTGAACATCAACTGGGCGATGTAATCCTGCACGCCGAAGGCGCGCGCGTTG
>JBMOMO010000180.1:0-1812 GCA_049324135.1 Chloroflexota bacterium | reverse complement strand
AAAGGTGTATGCCCGACTACAAGCCGTGATTTCCACTTGCCGCAAGCAGGAGCGAAATGTCTTCGCCGTCTTGCACAGCCTATTCGCCTATCAGCCAGTCACCCTACTTGCGGGGTAGGCAGTTACATTTTGTTGTAAAATAGACCTATACGCACGGTCGAGTTTCGCCGTCTTCTGGATTATGACAACGCCCTGCGCGTCACGTTTGAATCCGAGCGCGGCCAGATCGTCCGCTTTGTGGTGCAGTTGGAATGTCAGTTCATGGGAGATGGAGATTGGATTCCAGTGGTCAGATATGACACGGCGCACGGATATGCCCATCGAGATATTATGCGCCCGAACGAGAAGGAAGAAAAGTCCAGGATGTCCGTGCAGGATTACAACGAAGCCTTTAGCATTGCGATGGATGATGTGGTTGAAAAGCGATATGAGTATCGCAGGAGGTACGAAGCATGGCTAAGACAAAAGTGAAAAACGAGGTTGTCGAGCGCAATGTGCGTTTGACGGGCGAGATTATCAAGTACATTTTGAACCATCCTAAAATGCTGGATGCCCTGCCAGAGAAGTTCGAGTTGGTTCTCCTGCCAGAGGACGATCCCGAAGTCCGCATGTTGAATCTGGATTTGCTGGACAAATACGGAAGCGATGGCAAGCCGATTGTCTTTGCGCGGATCAACACGCACGCGATGACGGCGCGATGGAAACCGAGTATCTTCGTGCCAGTCGCCGCGTAGGTTGGCTGTATTTTGAAAAAATCCGAGGTCGCGAGGCTTCGGATTTTTGTATTGGAACCTGTCCGCGCTTGGGTTGGCGGGGTGGTAGAGACCTGACCTGTCTCACCCGCGCCGCTGTCCATGATTGGAAACCTGACATGCGTTGCACTGAGCCACCGGGGCGAGTTTATCGAGACCCTGTCGAAGTGTCTCATCCGCGCCGTGGCTGACCAAGGCCTTCGCGCGGGGACGAAGGTCATAATCAACGGGCTTTCGCGGACTATAGCGCCCGCCAGGGTGGACATGTCAGGTTTTTGGGTGGAGTCTTGCGCCCGTGTACATTTGTGCATATAATTGATTTCAATGACCTACCAATGGGACCCCGACAAAGCCAAGTCAAATCTGCGAAAACATGGCGTCAGTTTTGCGGATGCTGTTGGCGTCTTTGAAGACGAGAACGCCGTCACGATCGAAGACGAACATCCCAGTGAAAGCCGCTTCATCACCATTGGCAGGGATTTTCTGCGCCGCATTCTGGTTGTTGTTTACACATTTCGCGGCGTGATCATCCGAATCATCTCCGCGCGGAAAGCGACCGCGAGAGAGAGAAAGATTTACGAGGAACAAAATGAAGAAGGAATATGATTTCAGCAAAGGCAAGCGCGGAGCAGTCGTCCGCGCGCCGAAAGGAAAGACTCGAATCACCATCCGCATTGACGATGACATTCTGGAATGGTTTCGCGGCGAAGTCGAAGCGGCGGGCGGTGGCAGTTACCAGGCGCTGATTAACGATGCTTTGCGCGAATATTTACAACAGCAACAACAGCCGCTGGAAGAGTTACTTCGACGGGTGGTGCGCGAAGAATTGCATGGTGTTGCGGCATAACGCTCAACTCCGAGGTCACACACAAGGCTTCGGGGTTTTTGTGTGAATCCTGTCCGCGCCTGGGGTGACGCAGGGAGGGCCCCTGTAACAAGGGCCGATTGAGGTCATTCCACCTGAAGATCATCCGCCTGCTTGGACCCTGGCCGTCCAAGCCGCTGCATAGCCGCCATCCCATCACTTTGACGCGCTAACAGTTTTTGTATCAAATCGGCT
>JBMOMO010000179.1:0-14030 GCA_049324135.1 Chloroflexota bacterium | reverse complement strand
CGGGCGACAACGTGAACCTGACAGTGGAACTGATCGTGCCGGTGGCGCTGGAGCAAGGCTCGAAGTTCGCCATCCGCGAAGGCGGCCTCACCGTCGGCGCTGGCGTCGTCACCAAGATCATCGAATAGGTGGAGCATGTCTAAGCAGAAAATCCGTATTCGTCTCAAGGCGTACGACCATCGCGTTCTCGACCAGTCTGCCAAGCGTATTGTCGAAACCGCGGAACGCAGCGGCGCCCATGTCGTTGGGCCTGTACCCTTGCCAACTAAGTTAGAACGGTTTACAATACGGCGCTCGACTTTCATTGACAAAGACTCGCACGAGCATTTCGAGATTCGCACCCACAATCGCCTGATTGATGTGTTGGATCCCGATTCCAAGACGATTGATATGTTGATGCGTCTCAACCTGCCTGCGGGTGTTGACATCGAGATCAAAATCTAAGTAAGTTCGTTGCCTACAGGTCTGACTTGTCTGACCGTCAGGCCTGTTTGTATGGCAAGAAAACACAGCGCAAGAATCAGTCTGCGCGTGGATGCAAAAAACTGCGCATCGCGCCGGACGGGTTGACTGTTCTGTGTGGAGATGATGCAGCCTAAGCCCAGGCTGACAGTCTCGACAAATTTTTATGAAGGAGAAAATTGAGCATGTTGAAAGGGCTGATTGGGAAGAAGATCGGCATGACCCAGATCTTCGATGATCAAGGCGTCGCTCATCCAGTGACGCTCATCGAGGCTGGGCCATGTTACGTTACACAGATCCGCCGTCCTGAATTAGAGGGCTATTCAGCGGTTCAGCTCGGCTTTGGCGAAGTCAATCCCAAGCGGTTGACCGGTGGTGAATTGGGCCACCTCAAGGCCAATGAGATTCCCCCCATGCGTTTTTTGCGCGAGTTCCGCGTCAAGAATCCAGAAGTCAATATCGGCGAGAAAGTGACAGTGGATTCTTTTGCTGTTGGAGAGCGCGTAGATGTGATCGGCGCCAGCAAAGGCAAAGGCTTCGCTGGCGGCGTGAAGCGCTACGGGTTTCGCGGCGGGCCGAAGACGCATGGTCAATCTGACCGCCAGCGCGCGCCCGGTTCGCGCGGATCAGGCACAACGCCAGGGCGCGTGTATAAAGGCGCGCGCGGTCCGGGCCATATGGGAAGCGAACGCGTCACTGTGCAGGCTCTGAAAGTTATCCTGGTGGATAACGAGCGCAACCTGCTGGGCGTGCACGGCGCAGTCCCTGGGCCGAAGGGCGGCGTGATTATGATCAAAGAGGCGCGCAAGCAGTAGGCGCTGGATGAATGGGAGCATGAAAGCGATGAAAGTAGACGTTTTCGACATGGCAGGCAAGAAGGTCAAGCAGGTCGAGTTACCTGCGGCGGTCTTCGAAGCGCCAATCAATGTTGATTTGATGCACCAGGCTTATATCCGCCAGATGGCGAATGCGCGCCTGGGGACGCATAAGACCAAGACGCGCGGCGAGGTGGCTGGCGGCGGACGCAAGCCGTGGAAGCAGAAGGGTACGGGGCGCGCCCGTCAAGGCTCGACCCGCGCTGTACAATGGAAAGGCGGCGGTCGTGTTCATACGCCGCAGCCGCGCAGTTACGAACAGGCCATGCCCAAGAAGATGAGGCGGGCAGCGCTCCGGTCGGCGCTTTCGGTCAAGGCAGCGGAAGCGGGCATCGTCGTCGTGGATGAGATCGCGTTGGCAGAGCCCAAAACGCGGTTGATGGCTGAGGCCCTGGGTTCCCTGGTCGGCGAGGCCAGCGCCTTGGTCCTGTTGCCCGAAAAGGACCAGGCCTACGATACGGTCATGCGTTCTGCCGATAACATTGCCGACGCCAAAGTCTTGCTGGCTGGTTACTTGAATATCCGCGACTTGCTTGGGTATGACAAGTTGGTCCTGCCGCTGAAGACATTGGATGTGCTGACGGCGCACTTAGGATAGGAGTTGAGCATGACGACGATATATGATGTGCTTGTCCGTCCATTGGTCACGGAAAAGTCCAATTACCAGTCTAGCAAATTGAGCCAGTATTCCTTTGTGGTTGCAGACCGCGCTACCAAGACGATAGTTAAAGATGCCATCGAGACATTATTCGATGTCAGTGTGGTGCGCGTGAATATCGTAAATACCCCTGCCAAGCGTGGACGCCGAGCCCGCAGCCGCCGCCTTTTGGTGCGCCGCCCCGGCTATAAAAAGGCCATTATTACCCTGGCAGAGGGGCAAACGCTTGGAATATTCGAAGGGGTGCAATAATGGCAGTCAAGAAATATAAACCGGTGACTCCCGGTCAGCGCGGCATGACCGGTTACACCTTCGAAGAGATAACCAAGGATACCCCGGAACGTTCCCTGTTGTTGCCGTTGCGCAAGCAGGGAGGCCGGAACTCTTATGGGCGCGTGACCGTTCGTCATCGCGGCGGTGGGCATCGTCGCTTCATCCGCATCGTGGATTTCAAACGCGATAAGCGCGACATCCCTGCGAAGGTTGCCGCCATCGAATACGATCCCAACCGCACGGCGCGCCTGGCGTTGCTGCATTACGCGGATGGCGAAAAGCGTTACATTGTTGCGCCGCTTGGGTTGAAAGTTGGCGATACATTGTTGGCTGGGGCAAGCGCAGAAATCCGCCCCGGTAATGCGTTGCCGATTTCGAGTATCCCGGTCGGTACGACGATCCACAACATCGAGTTGCGCGCAGGCAAAGGCGGTCAGTTGGTGCGTTCGGCGGGCAGTTCGGCCCAGTTGTTGGCGAAGGAGGGCGATTTTGCCCAGATCCGTATGCCATCGGGTGAGGTGCGCCTGGTGCGCCAGGTATGTTATGCGACCATTGGCCAGATCGGCAACGTGGATCACAGCAATGTCAAGTTGGGCAAGGCAGGCCGGAAGCGCCACCTGGGCATCCGCCCGACGGTGCGCGGCACAGCCATGTCCCCGCGCGACCATCCGCATGGCGGCGGCGAGGGACGCCAGCCGATTGGCCTCCCTGGCCCGAAAAGTCCATGGGGCCGGCCGACCCTGGGTTACAAGACCCGCCGCAACAAGCAGACGGATAAATATATTGTGCGTCGCCGGTCAAAGTCTGGCCGTTAGGCGCTAAGAGTTAATGAGGTAAGCAGATATGTCACGTTCGTTGAAAAAAGGCCCATTCATTGAGCCAAAACTGCTTAAGAAAATCGAGGCGATGAACCAGAAGGGTGAGAAGAAAGTCATCCGCACCTGGAGCCGCGCCAGCACGATCTTTCCCCAGATGGTGGGGCATACGATTGCCGTGCATGATGGCCGCCGACATGTCCCGATCTATGTGACCGAGAACATGGTCGGCCATCGCCTGGGCGAATTTGCCCCCACCCGCACGTTCCGCGGGCATATGGCGGAGAAGAAATAGGAGAGAGCCATGCAAGATATTCATGCGCAATTACGCTTTCTGCCTCTTTCTGCTCAAAAAGTCCGTTTGATCGTGGATATGGTGCGCGGCAGGAATGCCAATGAGGCCCTGGAAATGTTGCGGTTCGTTACCAAGCGCGGCGCAGACCCGGTTCGCAAATTACTGGCTTCGGCCGTGTCGAACGCGGAAGAGAATTTCGGCGTCAGCCGCGATGATCTCTATGTTGCCAAGATTTTTGCCGATGAGGCTCCTACCCGCCGCTGGCGGCGCTTCGGGGCGCGCGGTCGTTTCAAACCGATCCTCCGCCGTACATCACATGTCACTGTCATCTTGCGCGAGCGCGGTGCATAACCGGGACAGGAAAGGATTCTGAAGGAGAAATTATGGGACGAAAAGTTCATCCGGTGGGTATGCGCCTGGGCGTGAACGAGACCTGGCAAGGGCGTTGGTTTGCTGAAGGCGCTCAATACCGCCAACAGTTGCAGCAGGACTTTGCCATTCGCAGCCTTTTGACGGGAATCACTTCCAAAGGCGGCTCGGCTTATAACGCAGAAGTCCGCAAACTGCGTAACGAAATGCCAGAGTCGGTGCTCAAGAACCGCGCAGGCATTTCCCGTGTGGAAGTGGAGCGTTTCCCGGGCAAAGTCCGCGTCGCCATTCACACTGCCAAACCCGGCATCCTGATTGGTCGCAAGGGCGAAGCGGTCAAGAAAATTCGCCAGGGCTTGGAAGCGTTGGTCGGCAAGAAGGTAGACCTGGACATCAAAGAAATTGGATCGCCTGACCTGGACGCGAAACTGGTTGCTTACAATATCGCTGACCAGTTGGAGCGCCGCATCAGTTACCGGCGCGCGATGAAACGCGCTATCCAACAAGCGATGCGCGCGGGGGCGCAGGGCATAAAAATCATGGTTGGCGGCCGCCTGGCTGGCGCGGAAATGGCCCGCACCGTCTGGCTGCGCGATGGTCGCGTTCCCCTGCAGACCCTGCGCGCAGACATTGACTTTGCATACGCAGAGGCGACCACCACGTACGGCCAGATCGGTATCAAGGTCTGGGTGTACAAGGGCGAAAAAGTGCTCGAAATGGAAGAAAAAGTCGAAGCGACGGAAGGTGTGTACGTAAGTGAGTAGGGAATAGGGAGTAGAGAATAGCAGGCGAGCCAACCTGAACTAATCTCTAATCTCCACTCTCTAATCTCTAAGAAGAGGTAGTTGCTATGTTGATGCCAAAACGTGTTAAATGGCGCAAGCAAATGCGCGGCCGCATGAAAGGCAAAGCCCTGCGCGGCGCGCAGGTGTCCTTTGGCGAATTCGGCCTCCAGGCCCTGGAGCCGGGCTGGATCACCGCCCGCCAGATCGAGGCCGCCCGCCGCGCCATCGTTCGTGAAATGAAGCGCCGCGGTAAAGTCTGGATTCGGATTTTCCCGGCTAAACCGTATACGCACAAACCCCCTGAAACTCGTATGGGTTCCGGGAAGGGAAATGTAGAGTACTATGTCGCAGTTGTCAAACCCGGGCGCATCATGTTCGAGGTAGGCGGCCTGCCCGACGAAATTGCCGTGGCTGCCTTGAAGCATGCCCAGTACAAATTTTCGATCAAGACCAAGGTCGTGGCGCGCCATGAAGCAGGAGAGCAAGCATGAAGTCCAGTGAGATCCGCGCCTTGAAATCTGAAGAAATCAAGTCCAAACTGGCAGATACGCGCGAAGAGTTGATGAAACTCCGCTTCCAGCAAGTGACGGGCCAGTTGACGGACACCAGCCGCCTGCGCATCCTGCGCAAAGACATTGCGCGCATGGAGACCATCTTGCGCGAGCAGTTGGTTGCTGTGGAAGGTGAAGCATGAACAATCGTCGTCGCATCACTGGTGTCGTCACCAGTAACAAAATGACCAAGACCGTTGTGGTCGAGATCACGCGCACGTATCGCCATCCTTTATATAAAAAGGTTGTACAGACCAGCAAGCGCGTAAAGGCGCACGATGAACTCGATTGCCAGGTCGGCGACCAGGTGCAAATTGTGGAATCGCAACCGATTTCCCGTGATAAGCATTGGGTCGTGGAAACCATTCTCAAGCGCGAAGTCCGCACAGAGGATGTCGGAGTTGGAGAATAGGACATGATCCAACAAGAATCACATCTCAAAGTTGCGGATAATTCTGGCGCGCGTGAACTGCTCGTGATCCACGTATTAGGCGGCTCGACGCGCAAATACGGTTCTGTCGGCGACGTGGTGGTTGCTACCGTTAAATCGGCGACGCCGCAGGGCGCGGTCAAAAAGAGCGAGATCGTCCGCGCCGTAGTGGTGCGCTGCTCCAAAGAGTGGCGCCGTGAAGACGGGTCCTATATCCGCTTCGACGACAATGCTGCGGTGATCCTGGACAGTGACGGTAAAAACCCCAAAGGCAGCCGTATCTTTGGCCCTGTGGCCCGTGAACTGCGCGAAAAAGGTTTCATGAAAATCGTTTCGCTGGCCCCGGAAGTGCTATAGATTGGTGTGGGAGCGTGAAAGAATGAGAGTCAAAATTCGCAAAGGCGACACAGTTGAGATCATCAGCGGCCGCCTCGAAGATAAAGGGAAACGCGGCGAGGTCATCAATGTCTTGCCGGACGAGGATCGCGTGGTGGTGCAGGGCGTCAACATTCGTACCAAGCACCAGCGGCAGGTCCAGACCCAGGCAGGCCGTAACGTGAACCCTGGCCGCATCCAGTTCGAAGGAAAACTTCACATCTCGAATGTGATGCTGGTCTGCCCGAAGTGTGGTGTGCCGACGCGCGTCAACGTGCAGCGCGATGAGGAAGGCGCCCACCGGGTCTGCAAAAAATGCCAGGCCACGATTGACTAGCCTGTGGAGCGTTGAAATATGAACCGGATGCAAGAACGTTATCAAAACGAAGTTGCGCCTGCGCTTTTCAAATCGTTCAATTTCAAGAACGTGATGCAAGTGCCGCGCATTCAAAAAGTTGTGGTCAATATCGGTTTGGGCGAGTCTATGGATGATCCCAAGGCGCTCGAGGCTGCGGTGTCGGATTTGACGCAGATCGTCGGCCAAAAACCGATCATGACGAAGTCACGCAGGAGCATTGCCGCCTTCAAATTGCGCGAAGGTCGCATTATTGGCACGAAAGTGACCTTGCGTGGAGAGCGCATGTGGGCCTTCCTGGATCGCCTGATGAACGTTGGCCTGCCGCGTGTGCGCGACTTCCGCGGCGTCTCGCCGGATGCCTTCGACGGGCGCGGGAACTATACGCTTGGCCTGCGCGACCAGTTGATCTTTCCTGAAATTGAGTATGACAAGATCGACAAGTTACGTGGCATGGAGGTCACGATCGTGACCACAGCCAGAACAGATGACCAGGCGCGCGCTTTGTTGCAGTTGCTTGGAATGCCATTCAAAAAGGAAGTATAACTTATGGCTCAAAAATGTATGCAATATCGTGAATTGCGGCGTCGCAATCCCATCCAGGTGCGTAACCGTTGCCAGCGTTGTGGCCGGCCGCGAGGCTATCTGCGTCGCTTCGGCCTGTGCCGTATCTGCTTCCGTGAACTGGCTTTGCAGGGCAAAATTCCTGGCGTTGTCAAGTCGTCCTGGTAGCCGGGTGGAGGTATAAGCATGAGTGTTACTGATCCGATCGCTGATATGTTGACCCGCTTACGCAATGGCGTAATGGCCGGTCACTCTCAGGTGGCATTGCCGAGTTCCAAGATCAAGCTAGAGATCGCCAAGATCTTGAAGGAAGAAGGCTTCATCGAGAATTTCGAAGTGGCTGATGGTGAACAGGCCGCACATAAGGTCTTGCGCGTCAAGATCAAATATGTCGGTGAACGCCGTGAACGCCGCCCGGTTATCTCTGGCCTGGAACGTGTGAGCAAGCCTGGCCGCCGAATCTATACGAAAAAGCAGGATATCCCCTGGGTGCTCTCTGGCATTGGCATTGCAATTTTGTCCACGCCAAAGGGAGTGATGACCGGCCAGCGCGCCCGCCAGTTAGGCGTTGGCGGCGAAATCCTGTGTAAAGTCTGGTAGGCAGGAGGTAAGAAGTGTCTCGAGTTGGACGCATGCCGGTGGAAATCCCTAGCGGCGTGCAGGTAGATATCAATGGCGCAAACGTGCAGGTAAAAGGCCCCAAAGGCGAGTTGAAGCGGGTGTTTTCTCCGCTCATCGCTCTCAACAAAGATGGGAACCTGATCACGGTCGAGCGCAAATCTGATGCTCCTGCAGAACGCGCGTTGCATGGGACGACCCGTGCAGTACTTGCAAATATGATTTATGGCGTTAGCACAGGTTTCCAGGTCGTGTTGGAAGTGGAAGGCGTTGGTTATCGCGCTGAAATGAGCGGCAAGAACCTGATGTTGTACGTCGGTTATTCTCACCCGGTTGAAATGGCGCCTCCGGATGGTATCAGTTTTGAGGCAGATGCGAAGACCCGTCAGATCAAAGTCTTGGGGTATGACAAGGAACAGGTTGGGCAGATTGCGGCCAATATCCGCAAAGTTCGCCCGCCTGAGCCGTATCATGGCAAAGGCATCCGCTACGCCGGGGAACGCATTCGGCGCAAAGCCGGTAAAGCCGGGAAAGGAGCCAAGTAGTCTATGGCGAACAAGAGTCGTTCTATTGCGCGCATTCGGCGGCACGCGCGTGTCCGCAAACTGGTTTCTGGCACAGCCCAGCGCCCGCGCTTGAACGTTTTTCGCAGCGCAACGCAGATTTATGCGCAGGTGATCGATGACCAGGCCGGTGACACGTTGGTGTCGGCCTCGTCGGTTGACTGCGAACTGCGCGAGAAGATGAAGGGCCTGAACAAGACCGAACAGGCAAAACTGGTTGGACAGACTGTAGCAGAACGCGCAAAAAGCAAGGGCGTTACGACGATCGTCTTCGATCGCGGTGGATTCCGCTACGTCGGTCGTGTCAAGGCGCTGGCTGATAGTGCGCGTGAAAACGGTTTACAGTTCTAGGCTGCGTGGAGAGCAAAATGTCGGAATTTGATACTATTGAACAGCAGCAGTTTGAAGAGCAATTCGAAGAGCGCGTAATCGAGATCGCCCGCGTTGCCAAAGTGGTAAAAGGTGGACGCAGGTTCCAGTTTCGCGTAACGGTTGTACTCGGCGACAAACGAGGCAATATTGGGATGGGGGTGGGCAAGGCCAACGCCGTGCCAGATGCGATGCGCAAGGCTTCCGAGCGCGCCCGCAAAGACTTGAGGACCGTCCATCTTGCAGGTACGACCATTCCTCACCAAATCCTGGGAAGGGTAGCGGGCGCAAAAGTGTTGCTCAAACCGGCTTCCCCCGGTACGGGCGTGATCGCCGCTGGCGGTGTGCGCGCCGTGCTCGAAGTAGCGGGCGTGCGCGACATCCTGACCAAATCCATGGGCAGCGCCAATGTATTGAACGTGGTCATGGCAACCTTCGATGCGCTCGACCAGTTGAAATCGCCGCAGCAGGAGGCTGCCCGGCGCGGCAAGAAAGTGGAAGATCTGTTGCCGTTCTGGGAACGGAGGAAGCAACATGCCTAAGAAAGAAGTTGCCAGCAAGTCCCTGCGTGTGACGTTGACGAAAAGCCCGATCGGTTATACCAAAGACCAGAAGGCAACCGTCCGCGCGTTGGGCTTGCGTCGCATGAACCAGACCGTTGAGCATACAGATTCACCCGCGCTACGAGGCATGCTCAACAAAATCATTCACCTTATCAAGATCGAAGAGTAGGAACGAACGATGAAGCTACACGATCTCGCGCCCAATGTGGGCTCAAAAAAGAACCGTAAGCGTGTGGGACGCGGCATCTCGGCCGGCCAGGGCAAGACGGCTGGCCGCGGCACCAAAGGCCAGGGTTCGCGCTCGGGTGAAGGCGGTAACTTGTATCGCCAGGGCGGTAACCTGCCGTTCTATCGTCGGTTGCCGTTCATGCGCGGTAAAGGCTTTACCCCGCCCAACCAGGTCGAATATAACGAGGTCAACCTGGACCAGTTGGGCGAGGCGTTCGAAGCCAACGCCGAAGTCACGCCAGAGTCGCTTGAGGCTGCGCGTCTCCTTCGGGACAAGCGCAACCCGGTCGTTATCCTGGGACGAGGCGATTTGAACGTCGCGCTTAAAGTGCGCGCCCATCGCGTCAGCGCTGGCGCCAAGGCCAAGATCGAAAAGGCTGGCGGCAGCGTCGAGACGATCGCTTAACCGAAACGAGTAGAAGTCACATGAAGACTACCTTCTCAGGCTGGCGCTTCCTGTGGAAGTCCTATGACATCCGCCGAAAGTTGTTGATTACCCTGGCTTTGCTGGCGCTGTATCGCATTGCTGCGAACGTGCCGGCGCCGGGCGTGGACGCTGAGGCCCTGAAGGCGTTCAGCCAGAGCGCTTCGGCGGCTGGCGGCTTTCTAGGCTTCCTTGACCTGTTGTCTGGCGGTACGGTTTCCAATTTCTCCATCCTGGCGATGGGCGTCTACCCTTACATTACCGCGCAGATCATCCTGCAATTGCTGGTCCCGATCATCCCGGCGCTCCAGCGCCGCATGGAAGACGACCCGCGCGAAGGCCGCAAGTGGATGGAGAAGTGGACGTATTACCTGGCGGTTCCTATGGCTGCGCTTTCGGCCATCGGGCAGATCAACATCATCAACTCGCTTGCCAACCAGCCCTTGATCCAATTTGGCTTCACTGCGGAGACCTGGTTGCCTTCGTTGGCTGTCTTGCTGGCAATGACGGCCGGCACAATGTTTGCCATCTGGTTAGGCGAATTGATCTCCGAGTTCGGCATCCGCGGGCAGGGCCTTTCGCTGGTCATTTTTGCGGGTATCGTGGCGCAAATCCCATCTAACATTGGCATCATCTTGTCCGATGAACAGAACCGCTGGGTATTGCTTGGCTTCACGGTGGTCGTTATTGTTGCGACGATCTTTGCCATCGTGATCATCCAACAGGGACGCCGCAATGTTCCGGTCATGTACCCGGGCCGCCGGGTCGGCAACCGTATGTCCATGCCGGTCAAAGGCACCCTGCCGTTGATGGTCAACCTGGCGGGCATGATCCCGCTCATCTTTGCCAGCGCCTTGTTGCAGTTCCCGGCGATTGTTGCCAGTTACTTTACACGCTCTGAAACCGAGTGGGTAAGGAACATGGCGGTCAGCACCCAGAATTTCTTCAACCCAGGCGGCGTCAGTTCCTGGGGTTACTGGTTGATTTACTTCATCTTTGTGGTGGTCTTTGCTTTCTTCTACACGGATGTGTTATTCTCCCAGCAGAATTACGGCGAAAACCTGAAGCGCGTCGGGGCGCAAATCCCGGGCGTCAATCGCGGCGCTCCCACTCAAAAATACCTGACGCGCGTCCAGCGCCGTATTACCCTGCCGGGCGCCCTTTTCCTCGGCCTGGTGGCGGTCATGCCGTTTTTGTTGCAATTGATTGTGCCGGCCGCCTCGGGCGCTGCGGGTATCTTCCTGGTCTCTTCGGCAGGCCTGCTCATCGTTGTTGGCGTTGTGCGCGACACCTTCATGAACATCGACGCCGAACTGAAAATGCACGGCTACCAGGACTCGCTGCTCGTGCGCTAAGGATAGAACATGGCCGCCTACATCGTGCTGCTTGGCCCTCCGGGTGTCGGAAAAGGAACACAAGCCAAAGTCCTGGCCGAAAAGACCGGCCTGGTGCATGTTTCTTCGGGCGACCTGTTCCGTGAAAACATAAAAAACCAGACCGAACTCGGTCAACTGGCGCAGTCTTTCATGAACAAGGGCGAACTGGTGCCGGACGATGTGACCATTGCCATGATCCGCGAGCGCCTCGCCCGCCCTGATTGCGGGAAGGGCGCCATCCTGGACGGTTTCCCTCGCACCCCGGCGCAAGCCGACGCCCTGAAGCAGATGCTGGCTGGATTCGACGGCGACGTGGACGCAGTTCCGTACATCACCGCCGAGGCAGACGTCCTCATCTCGCGTCTTTCTGGACGATGGACCTGCCGCGCTAACGGACACGTCTTCCACGCGACCTTCAACCCGCCCAAACAACCGGGCGTCTGCGACCTGGACGGCTCCGAACTGTACCAGCGCGACGATGACAAAGCCGAGACGGTTACCCGTCGCATCCAGGTCTACCTGGAGCAGACAGCGCCATTGATCGCGTACTATCGCCAGGCAGGCACACTGGTCGAAATCGACGGCGCCCAGCCGATAGAGCAAGTGACAGATGCCCTGGTAAAGGCGTTGACGAAGTAGAAACAAAATGAGTTGGGAACGCCAGGTACATGTTAAAACCCCTGCCGAATTGGAAATCATGCGCGAAGCAGGCAGGATCAACGCGGCGGCGCTGGCGGCCGTCGAAGAACTTTTACAACCCGGTGTGACCACAGCCGACCTCAACGCGGCTGCTGAGGCTGTGCTGCGGAAACACGGATGTATATCGCCGTTCAAAGGATATGGCCACCCGCCATTCCCGGCTTCGATCACGGTCAGTATCAACCAGGAACTGGTGCATGGCATCCCGAGCAAGAAGCGCAAGTTGAAAGCCGGCGACATCGTTTCTATTGACTGCGGGACCGTATTCGAAGGGTTTGTGGGCGACTCGGCCTTTTCGGCCGGGGTAGGGGAGATTTCCCCGCAAGCCCAGAACCTGCTCGAAGTCACCCAGGGCGCCTTATGGGCCGGCATCGAAAAGATGCAGCCAGGCAACCGTACCGGTGACATATCGGCGGCGATACAGCAATATGTCGAGAGTCGTGGCTATCACGTGACCCGCGAATATACCGGTCATGGCGTTGGGCGGCAGATGCACGAAGGCCCCCAGGTACCCAACTATGGGGTAGCCGGACGCGGCCTCCTCCTCCGCCCGGGGATGACCATTGCTCTCGAACCGATGACCCTGGTGGGTACGCCCGCCACGCGCGTCCTGTCCGACCGGTGGACCGTTGTCTCTGCTGATGGATCGTTGACAGCGCACTTCGAACATAGTGTGGCTGTTACCGAAGGCGAACCTCTCGTCCTGACTGTCCTATAGGCCTCAGCGAACACGATTGCACTGGACGAAAAGATAAATAACATATATAATAAAACCTTTGGCTGTACAGGTTACGGCCCCTGGAATTTGTAAGGAGATTTGAATTTATGAAAGTCTCACCATCCATTCGAAAACGCTGCGCCAAGTGCAGAGTTGTACGGCGCAAAGGCAGATTATTCATCATCTGCGAAAATCCCAAGCATAAACAGCGACAGGGCTAGTGTGAACTATGGCAAGAATTGAAGGCGTTGACCTGCCCCGCAACAAGCGGGTTGAAGTGGGCTTGACCTATATCTTTGGCATCGGCCCGACGCGCGCGCGCAAGATCCTGGCGGAGACCAAGGTAAATCCTGACACTCGCGTCAAAGACCTGACCGAGGCGGATGCCGCTGCGTTGCGTGAGTATATTTCCAAGAATTTCACCGTTGAGGGCGACCTGCGGCGTTCTGTCCAAATGAACATCAAGCGCCTGATAGAGATCGGTTGCTATCGCGGTTTGCGCCATCGCCGCAACCTGCCGGTGCGCGGGCAACGTACCCGCACCAACTCCCGCGTGCGCAAAGGCCCCAAGAAGACGGTGGCTGGTCGCGGGCGTCGTCGCGGCGGCAAGAAGTAATCCTGGTGAAAGGTTAGAGAGGTTACATGGCTCAAAGTGTTCGTTCCACGCGTCGCTCTGGCGGCGCTAAAAAGGCAAAGCGAACCCTGTCTTCCGGGCAGGTGCATATCTTCGCGTCTTTCAATAACACCATCGTTACCGTCACCGATCAACAGGGCAATACGGTGGCTTGGGGCAGTTCAGGCTCGGCGGGCTTCAAGGGTTCGCGCAAAAGCACTCCCTTTGCTGCGCGCCTGGCTGCAGAGCAGGCGATCAAAGCCGCCCAGAATTTGGGCATCCAGGAAGTGGACTTGATCGTCAAAGGCCCCGGTCCTGGTCGTGAGAATGCCATCCGCGCCGTACAGGCAGCGGGCATGAAAGTGCGCTCCATTTCGGATATCACGCCGGTACCCCATAATGGTTGCCGGCCTCCCAAAAAGCGCCGCGTTTAGTTTGGTATGAGGGAAGAAAAATATGGCGAAATATCTTGGTCCGGCATGTAAATTGTGTCGGCGTGAAGGTGAAAAATTGTTTTTGAAGGGCGAACGCTGCTTCTCCCCGAAATGTTCGTTCGAGAAGCGCGATTTCGCTCCCGGCCAGCACGGGCGTATGGCAAGCCGCGGCGGTGGTCGAGGCGGAAGCCGCACCGGGCGTGAATCCGACTTTGCGCTCCAGTTGCGCGCCAAGCAGCGCGCGCGCCGTGTGTATGGCGTGCTGGAACGCCAGTTCCGCCGCTACTATGAAACCGCGTTGCAGCGCCGCGGCCTGACCGGTTTGAATCTGTTGCAGATCCTGGAAACACGCCTGGACAATGTCATCTATCGCCTGGGCTTTGCTTCCAGCCGTTCGCAAGCGCGTTTGCTGGTAACGCACGGTCACTTTACCGTGAATGGCCGTCGTACGGATGTGCCGTCCATGTTGTTGAAGGACGGGGATGAGATTTCCATTCGCGAAGGCTCGAAGGGTTTGACCTATTTCAAAGACCTGGGCGCTATTGCTGAATCGCGTACTGCGCCTGCCTGGTTGGCCCGCGACATGAAAATGATGGCGGGTACTGTCCAGCGGTTGCC
>JBMOMO010000178.1:0-1839 GCA_049324135.1 Chloroflexota bacterium | reverse complement strand
ATTGTTCGCGAAGGCTTGCGGCTGATCCTCGAAACGGCTGATGATATCGAAGTCGTCGGCGAAGCAATGGACGGCGCCTAGTGCCTGGAACTCGTCCCGAATTTAAATCCGCAGGTCATTCTCATGGATTTGCAAATGCCGCGCATGGACGGCATCACCGCCATTGGACATTTGCGAAAAGATTACCCCGACATTGCCATCGTCATCCTGACCACCTACAACGAGGATGATTTGATGATCCGCGGCTTGCAATCTGGCGCGCGCGGGTATTTGCTCAAGGACTCAAGCCGCGAAAGTTTGTTGGATACGATCCACGCCGCCGCGAAAGGCGAAACGTTGCTCAAGCCGGAAATCCTTGCGCGTGTGCTCGCGCCTTCTTCCCGGGGCAAGCCATTCGAGGGACCTCAGGGTAAGCCCGAGTCCACGACCCTGACCGATTCCACACTGACCCTAACCGGGCGCGAACTTGAGGTGTTACAACTTGCGGCAAAAGGGGAACGGAATAAAGAGATGGCGTATAAATTGGGGATTACGGAAAGAACCGTCAAGGCGCACTTACAAAGTATCTATCAAAAATTTGGGGTCGATTCCCGCGCGGCGGCGGTCGCTGTGGCCGCGCAAAAGGGATTGCTCACCGAGTAGGGATCAAATCCACGGCAGGAGGCCCGCAAAGACGAACAGTAACAGCGCATCCAGGGCGGCCATTGTCCCGATGAACGCGATTTGTGTTTTGGGCTTCCAGTCGTAACAATAGAAGGCTGCCAGGAAGAAGGGGATGTAGACGGTGACGAAGACAGGGAATGCGCCCCACCACGGATAGACCCAAACGAAGGCGGGCGTCCCGGCGAGGAAGATTTCCACGATGGAGAAAAAGGCCGCGTTCCCGACCGCAAACAGCAGGCGGTTGTTGATTCCCAGTATTTTCAACTTGGGGTCGGCGGGCAGGATTTTGCTCATCACCAGGCCCGCGATGGAGAACATGAAGCTCAACTCGATGCCCACCCCGACCAGCAATAGGAAGGCCGTGCCCGTCGGCACTGTCCACAATGCGTGACCGCTGAAATGCTGGATGAGTCCGTTGAGAATCTCGTAGAACCAGTGCACGGAATACAGCGCCAGTCCAGCCGCGATGCCCTTCCAATTCTTTTTGGCGATTTCATTCATGTACACGTACACGACCAGCGCCAGCAGGGTGATGACGTACCACTGGAAATTTTCTCCCTTGCGCAGGATGTCCAATGCCATTTGCGTGACTTCGGGGTGATTCATGATTTCCTCTTTTCGATGTGCAGCTATCCGCCCGCAATTTTGACCTTGTAGCCCAGCTTTTTCAGCGCCTCGGCGATTTTCTCACGGTGCTCGCCCTGGATTTCGATGACGCCATCCTTGAATGTTCCGCCTGTGCCGCAAACCTGTTTCAACTGTTTGGCCAGGGATTTCAGATCCTCTTCGGAGAGCGCCAGTCCCTTGACCAGCGTGACCGTCTTCCCGCCGCGGCCCTTCGACTCGCGGTGCAGGTAGACGGTCTGCTGCTGCGGCGGCAGGGATTTGCCAGCGGAATGGTTTTGACTGGTTTTGCGCAAGTCGCCCTGCTCGGACGACCAGACGGTGCGGCTTTCATTGTTCGGCATGGTGAATGTTGACCTTCTGTTTTGGAGTCCAGAAGTTCCACTTCTGGACATTTTCCGCAAGCAGAGCTTGCGGACTCCATCGTTATCTGCGGATCGTGGCTTCCCGCTCGGGCCCGACCCCGATCCATTTGACAGGAGTGTCCGTAGCGGATTCGATCATCTGCACATACTCCTGCGCGCGCAGGGGCAGGTCCTCGAAGCGGCGCGC
>JBMOMO010000177.1:0-14083 GCA_049324135.1 Chloroflexota bacterium | reverse complement strand
AACATCGGCTCCATCGCCATGGCGGGATGGTTGTGCGCCTCCAGGAAGGCCAGCAATTCGTCCACAGTGGTGGCGACGCTGGCGTCGGCGATGCGGCTCAACAGGTCGGGGTCGCCTTCGCGCTCGCAAACGGTCTTGAACTCATCGGCCATGCTTTCCTTCAGCACCGAGGACATCCAGACGATGCGCTTGAAGCCGCCGTCGGCCGAGATGAACTTGGGGCTGATCAGGTAGAACTTGCCCACGCCCATCACGCCGGGAGTCTGCAAGCCGCCGCCCGCGATACCGGCCAGCGTGGAGAAGGTCATACCGGCGGGGGTCATGGCGGTGTCTTCGCGAGAGACGACCATCACGCCATTGGCTTCGGGGATGAGCATCACGATGCACTCGAAACAGCCGCAGGCCGTCATCGGGTTTTCCATGATGGAGTACATGGTCACTTCCTGGACGACGCCGTGCGAACCGATCTTGGCGTAATCGTTGGTGCCTTCCCAATATCCCTTGACCGGGTCGATGACCTTGCCCAGTTTGATGGGCTGGTTTGGTCCCGTTGGGTTGATGCTGAACGAGGCTTTGCAGTCCAGCCAGTTATACGCGCCGCACAGGCCCAGGCGTTCGGGCGAGACCACGCAGACGTGGTTTGGCGCAAAGGACTGGCACAGCGTACAGGAATAGAACTCATCCACTTTGTTGTCGGTCAGGTCGGCCAGGCGCTTGTTGCGGAAATCGTAGGAGGCGCGCGCCTTGTCCAGCCATTCTGCATGTTGGGCGGGGTCGGTGACAATGGTAACCTGTACTTTGTCCACGATGGCGCCGAAATCTTCGTGGAAGCGGGCATGCAGGACCTTTCCAAAGTGCTCCAGGTTGAAGCCCTTATCGGCCGCAGCCTGCGAGATGCGGATCCAGGCGATGTCACGCTGGCCGACGTGCTGGATGCCGCTTGCGCCATTGACGAAGTAATGCACCTGGCGTTCCAGCACCGGCTCGAAGTCTTGCTGCATCTGGCGTCCGGCCACTTTGATGATGATGCCCATGTCCATCGAACCTTGCGCCGCGACCTGGGAGAAGTCGGGGCCGACAACATCGATCTTGCCGTCGGTGACCTCGTCCAGTTTTGCCATGTGCAGGTACTCGAAACACCGGCTGTACTTGCCGCCGAATTCCACGCGCAGGTCGGCCTTGCGGACAACCTCGCCCTCGAAGGCCGAGCCGTACGGGACCGGCACGTCCACGTTGGATACTTTGACCTTGACGCCGCGCACCTCGATGCACTTTTGCACCAGGCGTTCGGCTTTTTCCAGGTCGTCCTTGCCTTCGATCTGCTCGAAGGGCATGGAAACGACGTGTTCGTAGGTGGTAATGCCGGTCGGCAGGATTTCGGGAATGACCGTGTCGGCAATGACCGGGAAGCCGTAGTTGATCGCGCCGGCGGCAGCCGCATATTTCAGGTCATCCACTTCGCCGAGCGCCAGCACGAAGGCAAACACGCGCTCTTTGTTGTAGAGCAGGATCTCGCGCGACATGCCGGGTTTCATGCCGCCAAAGGTCAGGGCAGAGCGGGTGGCAAAGCCCAGGGCATAGATGGCAGAGATGGTGTCCGTGCCGAACGGCACGGTGTACGTGTCGTAGCCCAGTTCCACGCCTTCTTCCTGCAACTGGTGGATGATGCTGCGCCCGTTGACGTTGCCAGACAGGAAGGTCAGGATGTTGCGGCGCTGGAGTTCGCGCACGATCTTGACCGCTACTTCGTTGGACTTGGCCGCGCCTACGATGGCTGCAAAGCCGGGCATACGCCCGTCTACCAGTTGGATGCCCCAGGAGCGGAGTTGGATATCGTCGATCGGGCCGTTCAAGTGTCCGTGCCCGTTGGCGCCGCCGTAGGCGGTCCCGCCAGCCAGGACAAAGTCTTCGGGCATCGGCTCAGGCTGAAGTCCATAGATGAAGCGCACCGCCTCGATCACCTCGGCCGCCAGCAGGGTGGACATCCCGGAGTCGAGCGTCTCGCCCAGGTAGGGCGTCCAGTGTCTGTTGGCCGGTACGGGGTGCAGCATCTGGCGCGCCTGTTCCATGACGGGGGGCAGGTCGCCTAATTTGGTGACTTCGATGCCGGTCATGCCCAGGATGGTGGGCAGGTAATAAGCCGTGTTGGGGAAGGAAACCGGGGCCTCGGCGCCTTTTTCTGCCAGCGCTTTTTTGAGCATGACCTCGGCTTCGGTGACCAGGGCGTTTGCGCCGCGGATGGCGCGGGTAGCAATGTATTTTGACATAAGTTCCTCCATGAAAGAGGAAAGAAGAAAGATGTGGAACTCTTCTTTCCTCTCTCTTCCTTTTTCCTAATCAGCCGCCAAACCGTAGATCGCCTCGCGTTTCTGCGAAAGAGGCAACTTTTCCAATTCGATCATTTTGGCG
Organism: Chloroflexota bacterium; assembly: GCA_049324135.1. Lineage (GTDB taxonomy): Bacteria > Chloroflexota > Anaerolineae > Anaerolineales > Villigracilaceae > JAABUE01. Next base: position 11,674 of record JBMOMO010000177.1, on the reverse strand, counting down.
TCGCCGCTGCGGCCAAAGCGAGCCGGGTCGTATTCGGGCAGCCCCAGGGCAGCGCGTTTGGCGTCGATGTGCGCCAGCGTGGCTTCGATCATCTTATCCGGGTCGGGGATGAATTCCAGTTTGCCGCCATACAATTCTTCCCAGCCCTGGCTGATGAACCTGGCAACGATGTCGCTATCAGCCACGCGGTCGGGCATGCCGCCCACCGGCGAAGAGCCGCCAAAGATGACATACGCGCCGGTTGCCACGCAATAGGTGCCGATGGACAGTGCCTTTTCACTCATCCATTCGGGCGCCAGGCCAACGGCCGGGATCTGCTCTACATCGTCGCCCAGTCCGCCGGTTTCGGCCATTTGGGTCAGCACAGTCAGGATGCGGCTGTTGTCTACGCACGAACCCATGTGCAGGACAGGCGGGATGCCGATGGTCTCGCAGATTTCGCGCAGACCGGGTCCAACCTGGTCCAGGCCTGCTTCCCCTAAAAGGAGTCCCTGCTTGGCTGACGCGATGGCCCCGCACCCCGTCTCGACCACCAGGACATCCCGCTTGAGCAGTTCCTTGGTGACGTAGGTGTGCAGGAAGTCGTGCTGGCTGCGCGGGTTGTTGCAGCCCACGATGGCCGCCACGCCGCGGATGCGTCCACTCATAATGGCGTCGTTCAGCGGGCGGAAGGAGGCGCGATAAGAACCACCCAGCATGTAATTGATGTATTCGTGCGAGAAGCCGGGCACCAGGTCTTCGCGCGCATCCGGGATCTGTACAGCGCCGCGATTCTTGTAATTGTCAATCGCGTTCTTCAAGATATCTTTGGCAATGGTCAGGGCATGGTGTTCGTCGAATTCGATGTGGGTCGCGCCTGTGATCCTGACCTTGGGGGAGGTGGTGATAATCTTGGTGTGGAAATTGTTCGCCAGTTTTACCAGCGCCTGCATGATGCACTGTACGTCCACGACCATGGCTTCCACAGCGCCGGTCAGGATGGCCAGTTCCTGTTGCAGGAAGTTGCCGGCGGCGGGAATACCCTGGCGCATCAGGATTTCGTTGGCGGTGCAGCAGATCCCCGAAAGGTTGACGCCCTTCGCGCCAGCCGCCTGCGCGTACTCGATGATCTCCGGCATTTGGGAGGCCGCCACGATCATCTCGCTCAGGGTGGGTTCGTGTCCATGCACAACCACATTCACGTAGTCATCTTTCAGCACGCCCAGGTTGGCCTGTCCGAGAACAGGAGCGGGGGTGCCGAAGAGAATGTCCGAAATATCGGTCGCCAGCAGGCTGCCGCCCCAGCCGTCGCCGATGGCGGTGCGGACGGCGTGTTGTAGGATGTGGGCAGGGTCCTGGTCGTCGCCGATGTGCGTGCGGTGCAGGCATTCCACGATCTCGCGGTCGATGCCGCGCGGCACCACGCCCGCTTCTTGCCAGCGCTTCTGGCGCTTTGCCGTGGCGCGTTTTGTCAGCACAACCGCGCCTTCCTGTTGGCCGAACTGCGACAAATACAGGTCTGCCAGGTCGTTGGCGATCTCTTCGGGGGAACGCCCTTCGATGGGAATATCGTACAATGCGGCTGTGGTGCGTAGTTTTGCCACGTCGCGGATGTAATACCCTTCGGCCTGGCCGTTCGCGGTGGCTTTCAACGTCATCGCCATGCCGCGTCCGTGGTCGGAGTGGGCGGCTGCGCCTGCCGCGATAGCGCGCGTCAGGTTGCGCGCCTGGATGGTGTCCAGGGTTGCGCCGCAGATGCCTACGTCGCCGCTCTTGGTCAGGCGGCAAGGTCCCATACTGCAGTTCTTGCAGCACATCCCAGATTCGCCAATGTTGCAAGGCGACATGGCGTCGGCGCGGGTAAAGGCTGTTCCAATGCCCAATTCCTCGGCGCGGATCAGCATCTGCTGGGCGGCCGGGTCGGTCGAGTACTCGTTAATCTCACGTTTCTTTGGCATGTTTTACCTACCTTTATAATTATTCATCCATTTTGACGGTCCCGATGCCAGGGCATGGCCAGAGCGGGCGTCCCTGGTATTGGACCCGTTGCGCAAAACTGACGGTTTGTTTGACTGTTTCGTATACAGCGGTGTGACGGAAGTTGTTGTCGGCATTTTCCTTTCCGTAGGCTGCAACCCCCATTTCGGCGAGCATCGGGATGTCCCCCAGGTACCCCGCTTCTTCCAAGCGGGCGGCAATCTGTTCTTCCTTTACTTTTGCCGGATCGAACGAGACTTCGATTGCCTGAAAAGCGCTGCTGGCATATACTTCATCCACGCCAGGCAGCTCCATGAGAATACGCCGTACTTCTGAAACATGGTGGTCCCCGTACAGCGCAGGCGCGCTAAACGCCTTGGTTTCCATAACAGCACCTCCTGTAAGAGCCAGATTGATCGGTGTTTTGGAACAAGAAATCATCCGAGACTGATGATACACTTCACCATTATTATTCTAGCATCAGCCAGGTTATCTGAAACAAAGTTGTGAGTATTGTCAGGCGAAAGCAGGATTAATGTCTCGTTTTCCCATCCAATCTTGTTCGAATTATGGGCTGTACGGACAAGTGAGCGCATCTATCTTTACTTGTTGGTACAAATGCGCGCCAGTTATAATCAGGAATGAAAATGCTCAAAAAAGTTTCCCTTTTCCTGTTCATTTTGCCCTTCATTCTCGCATTTGTGTTTCCCCAAGGCTCTGCAAGGGCAGAGACGACTCCCGCCGATGTGGTCCAGGCGACTGCTTCGGAATTGATCGCGGCAGTAAATTCCCTGCGGAGCGCCAATGGCCTCGCCCCTTATTCGGTCAGTTCGATCCTGATGCAGACCGCGCAGGGCCAGGCAGACTACATGGCGGCCACCGGCCAGGTGACGCACAGCGGGGCAGGGGGGCTCAGTCTCACCCAACGGTTGCTCGGCGCTGGATACCCGTTGGCGGGCGACCTTTCGCAGGGCGGTTTCCGCGCGGAGAATATTGCCGGCGGCTCAGGGATGACGGCTGCGGTTGCCGTGCAGTCATGGCAAGGCGACGCGCTGCACTTGAATACCATGCTTTCACCTACCCTGACCGAAATCGGCGCGGGCGTTGCCAAAGCGGGAAATGTGGTCTATTTCGTGATCGATTGCGCCTTGCCTACCACAAGCGGCGTCCCCCAGGCGTATACCCCGGCGCCGGGCGAGCCAACGATTGGCCCCTATTCGCCCGGGGACTTTATCGCGCCGGTGGTCACCAGCACGCCTGACGCAACAGGATCGGTGTATCACGAGGTCCAATACGGGCAAACGTTGTGGGCGATTGCCATTGCTTATGGCGTCAAAATCGACCAGATCCGCGCCCTGAACAACCTCGGGGAAGGGACAGAAATCTACCAGGGCGACAGGCTGCTGGTCAGGAAAGATGCGCCGCCTCCCCCGACGGCTACCAGTACACCATCCGTTCTCTTGGACGTTACCCAGACGGTCATTCCAGCGCCCCCCTCTCCCCTGGTGGAGGTTTATCCACCATCGCCCATTGCGCCCCCGGCGATAACAGCGACAAGCCCTCCGGCAGCGCCGCTACAATCTGAACCCGGCTCGACCGTTGGGATTGTAGTCGGAGTCCTCTTGCTGGCGCTCTTCCTGGTCGGCTATCTCAGTTGGGCCCGCAAACCGGTCTAGCCGATGGCATAAAAAACAAAAAATCGAGTAGGGAACTCGATTTTTTCGTTTCAACTCAGCGGCCCCGACGGGATTCGAACCCGCGATCTCGGCCTTGACAGGGCCGCATGTTAAACCGCTACACCACGGGACCAGTTGTTGAGCGGGCAGGAGTGTATCATACACCGGGGCTGGTGTCAATACGCGTAATCAGAATACAGCACCGGATCGGTGGGGGTGAGGCCGGATGGGTCGTGGATGTACACCCATTCGCCTTCGGCCGCCCAATTGAACAGCCAGTGCGAATCGCCGGCCGACAGGTTGACGCAGCCATGCGATTGCGGGTAGCCAAAACGGGTACGCCAGTATGCGCCATGCAACGCGCGCGCGCCGTCGTAATACATCGTCCAGGGAACGTTATCCAGGTAGTAGAAATCGGCCGGGTCGTTGTTGCGCATGGTTTCGGTTTCTTTTTTCTGGGTGATCTGGAACAGGCCCGGTTTCGTCCAGTAGGGTTCCGATCCGCTGGCGATGACGGTAGCGAAGACCAGCTGGCGATTATCGTACACGGACAGGGTCTGTTCGGCCAGGTTGACCTCGATCCAGCGATTATTGGTTACGCCCTGGGGCGGGGCCGTGTTGATGTTCACCTGGGCGACCTTGCGCGCTTCCACCCAGCGCCCCGGGCCGATCAGGTTCCAGTCTGCGCCGTCTACGTTCAGGGTGGCGTAGATTTGGATGACGGAATAGGCGTTTAGCCATTCGCCGCTATCGGGAATGCTGTACCCCGGGCCGCTCTTGACCGGGATCTGCTCGAACGGCCAGCCAAACGAATTGCGCGGCGTAGAGCGGAACGCCAGCCCCTGGAAGGTTGGGATTTCGCCGATGCGCGAGCCTTTGCCGGGAATCCAGCCGCCGTTCTGCATCAGGAAGTACACGCCAGCCTGGTCCCACATGTCAATGTAAGAAATGTACACAAAGCCTGGTGGGAATTGGTTGGACCCCGCGCCCCTTTCGCCCGGCGAACTGTAGATGGGGACATAATCATTGTCCAGTTTGAAATACCGGTAGGGCAGTTGCGCCAGGCTTGGGTCCGGTTTGTAGGCCGGCAGGGGGCGCGGCGGGATGGTCAGTCCCAGTTTAGCCAGTTCCGTCAGGTAGTGGGACGGGCCGAGCGGCAGGCAGTCATCCGGCGTTTGCAGGTAGGCGTCTGGCGCGCATACCACCGCCCCGCTTTCGGTTTCGTTGGGCAGCGGCGTTTGCGCCGCCGCAGAAGGGACAGGGAGGCTGGCTGCCAGCAGGTAAAGGGCAATCAGGAGGGAGATTGTTTTTTTCATGGGTGTGCGTCTCTCGCGCGCCGATTATAGCATGACCGCTAAGGCTGCCAGTTCAGCAGTACTTTCAGGGCTTTCAGGTTTTGGCTGAAATCGGTGTCGCGGTGGTTGCGCAGTTCCATATCTACTGCGTCTGCGCCGAGCGAGACGGCGTAGTCGGCCAGCGTGCCGGTGTAGACGCAGCCGGTGTCGATGGGAGGGAAGGGATACTTGGTCGCTTTGGCGAGCGCTTTGGCAAACGCGATGGAATCTTCGTCCCAGGGTTCCCCGCCCGGGAAGATGCCCAGCGCGGCGCTGTGGTAACTGATGAGCGCCACAATTTTATGTGTGGACAGGAAATTCATCACCGCGCGCGTCTCCGGTTCGGAGCCGGGCGCGGTTCCGCCTGTGGTGGCCGTGTAATCCCAGCAGCCGTCGCGGTCCCATTCGGACTGCCAGTTTTCGGGGAAGTTGCGGTTCAAGTCTACGCCGTGATCGTTGACGCGGCCGTCCACTGTATGGGCGCGGGCGTCGCCATCGGGGTTCATGTTGCGCAGGATGAACAGGGTTGTATCGCTGGGGATGATCTCAGGGTGACTGTTAATGTAAATAATCAACTCATCGGCCAGCGCAATCGTGTTCCATTCGTACCCGCCGTGGATGCCGGCCACGATCATCACTTGCTTTTCGCCCTGGCCGAAGGTATATACCTCCAGCGGGCGTCCTGAGACCGAGTACCCGACGATGGTTGGGCGCGGTCCGTTCTCCAGCACAAAGGCGGTAGGCGTAAAGACCGCGATCGGGGTGGTCAATGGGTTGGGCGTAACGGTAGGCAGGTAATAGATTTGCGGCGGCGGCGTTGGCGTGGCGCTGCTGGCGGGCGCAAGCGGGAGGTCGAGCGGCTGGGTGGCAGGCTGCCGGTTGGCAAGGTAAAACGTCGCCCCCGCCAGCGCGCTGACCAGGCCTACGGCATTCAGCCCCCAGATGGCTGTCACCAGCCACAGGCTGGGCGTGGAGCGCGTGCGCTTCATCTTTACTTGTTCTTCTCCGCGGTTTGGCGCAGCCAGTTGAGCGCAATATTGACAGCCCAACGCGACAACAGGGCAGGGTGCCCGCCAAAGGAGAGCCGCCGTTCCTCGAATCCGTTGGGGGTTGCCAGCGCCATTTCTGCGCTCCGCGTTTCAGGGAAGACGGCGATGCCCAGCGCGGCGCGGGCGTTGTGCCTGGCGCGCAATGCTTCCAGGAAGGCGGACAATTCTCCCGGCCCCAGGTCAGCGGACTCGACTGCCAGCAGGTTCCGCGCCTCGGCGTTGGCGAGGCGGCGCGTCAGGCTGCCGTCCAGGCCTGCTTCCGCGGCGACCAGGTTCCAGGTCCGGTTCGAAGCGGCCCGCAAGGCGGCCGCTTCCAGCGTGTCCTCGTCTGCGCCAAAAACCACGTCTCCCAGCCGTTCCCGTATCTGCGTTTCCACGCCTGCGATCATCCGGTCGGCTTCGGCTTCGGTTGGGGCTTTGGCGGCAATGCGGATGTCCACAATGCCGGTATGCGCTGCCAGGCCAGTGGTGGGATTGGCAAGCGTCTCGAAGTCGCCGATCTTTGCATCTATGTCCGCTTCGGGCGCGCCGGCCGTGTGCAGCAAGCGGACTTTGATGACCTGGTCGAGATGGTAGCGTTTTTGCAGGTACGGGATGACCGCCTCGCGCAGCAGGTATTCCATTTCCTTGGGGACGCCGGGCAGAGAAATGACTACCCTCACCCCCGGCCCCTTATCATCCCCGAAGGGGGCTCCCTGAGGGAGAGGGGTGAGAGGTGAGGGCGCTTCCATGATGAACGCGGGCGCAGTGCCGACGGGATTTTTCAACCCCACAGCCCCGGCCGGGACGTAGGCCTGGCGCTTTTGGTTTTCGCTGGGCGTGCGCCCGTAGCGGGTGATGATTTCTATGATTTGCTCCCAGAGTGCCGGGCGGAATTCCGTTTCCACGCCGAAGGCGCGCGCCACCGCTTCGCGGGTAGGATCGTCCACCGTAGGGCCAAGCCCGCCGGTGGTGATGACGATCTCGGCGCGCTGCATGGAGGTTTGGATGGCCTGGGCAATGCGCTCGACGTTATCGCCGATGGTGACAGTGCGATACAGGTCCACCCCCAGGCCGCGCAGCGCGCGGGCAATGGTGCGGGTGTTGGTGTCTACGATCTCACCGAGCAAGATCTCGGTGCCGATGGTGATGATTTCAGCGGAGGGCATGGGGAGTTATGCTCCTTACCAATTCGCCGTTTGTCCAAGCCCCATTTTATCAGCATTCTGCAGGGCCAATTGCGCGGCCACAGCGTCCTGCACAGCCAGGCCGACAGATTTGAAATACGTGACCTGCCCAGGCGAGAGCCTGCCTGTCTTGCGCCCCAGCGCGATCTCGCCCAGTTCGGCGTGGATGTGCTCTTCGCCAAACAGCCCGGCGCGGATGGGCTGGATCAGGTCGCCGCTCTCGGCCAGGGCCGCCGCACGCGAGTCCACCACAACCAACGCGCGGGCAACAGTTTCAGCGGGCGTCTCCTGCATGTCTGGCAGGTACGAGCCGATGGCGCTGACGTGCACGCCGGGTTTCAGGTCTTCATCATGGAAGACCGGCGTTTTGGAAGTCGTCGCCGCGCAGATGATGTCCGCGTCCTTGACCGCTTGTTGGGGATTTGCCGCAACGCTTACCTCTTTGGGGATGCCGCCCTTCCCGGCCGTTTCCCTTGCGAGCGCCTCAGCCCGTTCTACGGACGCGTCGAACACCCAGACCTTTTCGATCTTCCTCACGCTGCAGGCTGCTTCCACTTGTGAGCGTCCCTGCCCGCCTGCGCCGAATACCGCTAACACGCGGCTGTCGGGTCGCGCAAGGATGTCAATGGCGGCGCCGCTGGCCGCTCCCGTACGGATGGCGGTGAGGGACGAACCTTCGAGCAGCGCCAGCGGACAGCCCGAATCCGGCTCGAGCACCAGCACGGCTGCCTGGATGAAAGCCAGTCCGCGTTGGGGATTGCCGGGGAAGAGCGAAACGATCTTGACGGCCAGGGCGTCCCCCTCCTCGGATTGGACGAAAGCGGGCATGAACAGGGCGGCGGCGTCGTGCTTGGGGACGGGTAAGCGCGTCCGTAACGGCATCTCAGCCCTCCCGTCGGAGAGCGAAGCGTAAGCATGCTTCATTGCCTGGATGGCTTCTACCATCGGCAAAGCCTTCTGCACGTCAGCAGCGGTCAAGATCAACATCGGGCCTCCAAGAGAGAAACAGGCAAACAAAAGCGCAGAGGCAATGCTGGATTGTGCCTCTGCGCAATGAAACGGACGACCTCTTATTCCATGCCGAGGTATGCCTTCTGGATGGTCTCGTTCTGTTTGAGATTGGCTGCCACGTCATGGAGTACGATTTCACCTGTCTGGAGAACATAACCCCGGTGGGCTATCGAAAGCGCCATCAGGGCGTTCTGCTCTACCAACAGGATCGTCGTTCCGTCTTTGTTGATCTTTTCGATGGTATCGAAAATGACCTCCACCAAGACGGGCGCCAGGCCCATAGAAGGTTCATCCATCAGCAAAATGCGAGGATGGGCCATCAGGGCGCGACCCGTGGCTAACATTTGTTGTTCACCGCCCGAAAGCGTACCGGCCACCTGGCTATGGCGCTCTTTCAATCTTGGGAACAGGGTGAAGACGCGATCCAGGTCATCTGCGATCGCTTTTTTGTTGTCCCGGCTATACGCGCCCATTTCCAGGTTTTCGGTCACAGTCATGCGGGCAAAGACCCGCCGCCCTTCTGGAACCATCGCTATGCCCTTGTATACAATTTCATGGGCTTTGTAGCGAGAGAGTTCGTCCCCTTCCAGGCGTACATGGCCTTCGCGGGGCTTCAACATGCCTGTGATGGTGCGCAGCGTGGTGGATTTCCCGGCGCCGTTTGCGCCGATGAGGGTGACGATCTCCCCCTGGTCAACGGTCAATGAAACGCCTTTTAGGGCATGGATATTGCCGTAATATGAATGGATATTGTCTACTTCAAGCATTGGCATGGTAAATGCTCCTGATCAGGCTGTGGCGGCTGCCGCAATGTTTGCTTGTCCAAGGCCGCTGGCCGCGCCGCGCCCAAGGTATGCTTCGATGACCTTCGGGTTGTTCTGGATTTCAGTGGCCGTCCCCTCTGCAATTTTTACTCCGAAATCGAGAACGGTGATCTTTTCCGAAATGCTCATAACGACCCGCATCTGGTGTTCGATGAGCAAGATGGTAATTTCGAGTTCATCCCTCAACCGGCGAATGAAATGTACCATTTCCTGCGTTTCGCTGGGGTTCATGCCTGCGGTGGGTTCATCCAGCAGCAAAATTTTTGGCCTGCTGGCCAGGGCGCGGGCGATCTCCAGCCTGCGTTGATCGCCATACGACAGGTTCATTGCCATCTGGTCGCCCTTCCCGCGCAGGCCGACAAATTGGAGCAGGCGGCGCGCTTCCTCGATGGCCGTCTTTTCTTCGTTCATGGTACGCGGGTCGCGCAACACGCCGCCAATCAGACCGGACTTTAGATGGGGATGCATCCCAACCAGGATGTTCTCGACCGAGGTCATATTCTTGAACAAGCGGATGTTCTGGTATGTCCTCGAAACACCCAGGTGGGTGACGCGGTCTGGGGACAGGCCGGTAATGTTTTTCCCGTTCAGGAAGATGCCGCCTTCTTCGGGGGTATAGAAGCCGGTCACGCAGTTGAAGAAAGTGGTCTTGCCAGCGCCGTTGGGACCGATGATGCTGTGAATGGATTTTTCTTCGACTTCCAGGTCGATCTTGCCAAGCGCTTCGAGGCCGCCAAAACGCTTTGTAACGCTTTTAGAAACTAGAACAGCCATTTTGTCTTCTCCTCGCTACTGTGTGGATTGCGCGGCTGTGGTTCCAGCCTCGGCTGCAAGTTCTTCTTCGTGTAGTTCCAGCCGTCTGCGCGCATCCGGCCACAGGCCTTCGGGCTTGGTCAACATCATAACGACCAGCAGCGCGCCATAGACCAGGTAGCGATACTCGGCAAATTCGCGCAATAGTTCCGGCGATCCCATGAGCGCCAGGGAACCGACGAAGACGCCGGGGATGCTCCCCATGCCGCCGATGATGATCAGGCTCAACACGTTGATCGAGACCAGGAAGTTCATGCTATGCGGATAGACGGATTGGAGTTTGGCCGCAAAGATCGTCCCTGCGATGCCTGAGAAGAGCGCGCCGGTTGCAAAGGCCATGAGTTTGGTGGCCACATGGTTGATGCCCATTGCAATTGCCACATCCTCGTCTTCCCGCAGCGCCATCCAGGTGCGCCCAACGCGGGAGTCTCGCAATCGCCAGGCAACAAAAGCGACAACGCCGACCCCTATTAAGAAGAGGTAATATAGTTCTTGTTGCGTGTTCAACAGGAACCCACCGATGCTTGGCTGTGCGATCAACTGAATGCCTTGCGAACCGCCAAACCAGGGTCGCAGCCAGTCAGAGAGCGCCAGCAGGCGGACGATTTCACCGAAGCCCAGGGTCACAATGGCCAGGTAGTCGCCGCGCATTTTCAACACCGGCAGGCCGAGGACCACGCCAGATACTACACAGGCGATCATGGCAAATGGCAGCGCCTGCCAGTACGTCATCGGGTTGGCGTTCAACTCTGGGGAGGTCAACACGCCCATGGTATACGCGCCAATGGCAAAGAAGGCCACGTAACCCAGGTCGAGCAGCCCCGCAAAGCCGACGACGATGTTCAAGCCGATCCCCATCAAGATATACATCATCACCGTGTCCAGGATATCGCTAAAGAAGGTACCCAGGATGGGAGGCAACAATACGAGGATCAGGGCAATTCCTGCCCAGGTCAAATAGCGGACGAGCGGGGGCTGTTGGGATAAAACGCGATTTTGTTTTGCGGCAGGTTTTCCACCGCGCCAATAATAGACCCCTGCGACCAGGGCGAAAAGCAGTACCGCGCTGAAGGGTTTCAGGCCGCTGGTGGCAAATAGCGATTTGACCAGGCCAGCCAGCGGTCCCCAGCGGGAAGTAACCGTCAGGATCAGGTCGCGCAGCAGACCGACCATGAGCATCCAGATCAGTCCCTGAGTAATTGCATTGGAAAGGCGCTTGGGAAGGAGGAAGATTCCGCTCGCAAGGAGACCCATGAGTGCGCTTATTGCAAGCAGGATGAGTAGCCCTGAAGCCAACTCCTGGCCAAACGTCAGGATTTTGTGAAGCGTGGGCGAGGAATTTACGAACATCACCTGCAGGTTGATGTTTGCGCCGATCAATACCAGCGCCGCAAGAACGACTCCTCCTAAAAAGCCGGTTAGTAGACCGGAAAGAATCACAATGCGATTGGATTGAGGTGCAATTCGACGGAGCAAGAAATAAGCCATCAAAAGTATGGGCGCCAGGAAGATGACCTGCCCCATGGTGAAGACGCCGCTTACGATGAAGCGTTCACGGAAGGATGCCACCATGCCAACCAACGATAGGAGGACAGCGATGGCGCCCGCGATCAGGCCGGTTTGTATGACCTGTTTCCAGGGTGATGAATCTGGAGTTTGCATCTTCTGCCTCCTAGGCCTTGGCCTGCGTCAGTCGCTCGCCCAGGATGCCGCTTGGGCGGAAGATCAAAATGAATACCAGGATAGTGAAGGCAATCGCGTCTTTCAGTTGGTAAGCGGCGGGAATGCCCATGCCATCCAGGAACAGGCTGGGGCCGACCGATTCGAGCAGACCGAGTACCATGG
>JBMOMO010000176.1:0-14093 GCA_049324135.1 Chloroflexota bacterium | reverse complement strand
AAGCGGCCGCGCTTTTTTGCCATCTGTTCGGTCGTCAGCCCTCTGCAAATGGACCAGGCGCAGGCCGAGGGATTGTTGGTCTGCGCCGAGTACGGACAGCCCGTCACCTGCGCCCCCGAAGCCATCGCCGGGACAACGGCTCCCGTTACCCTGGCGGGACTCCTCGCCCAGGAGAACGCCGCGATTTTGGCGCACATCACGCTGGCGCAGATCTTCCGTCCAGGCGCTCCTGTCTTGTACGGAACCGTCTCCACCACGGCCAACATGCGCTATGGAACGGTCACGCTCGGCTCGCCCGAGACGGGGTTGATCTCCGCCGCGTCAGCACAACTGGCGCGCTATTACGGCCTCCCCATCCGCAGTGTGGGCGGCGCGACCGACTCGAAGCGCGAAGACCTGCAAGCGGGATTCGAGCGCATGGGGACGCTACTCCCCGCGGTGCTGGCGGGCGTCAACCTGATCACCTGCGCGGGCACACTCGACAGCACCATGCTCGAAAGTCACGCCCTGCTGATGTTGGACGATGAAATCTGTGGCGCGGCCTTGCGACTGGCGCGCGGCATCGAAGTCAACGATGACACGCTGGCCTTGGATTTGATCAAGAAGGTGGGCTACTCTGGCAATTACATCACCGCCAAAGAGACCTCCAAAATGTTCCGCAAGGAACTTTTCATCCCGACCATGCTTTCCCGCGAACCCTACGAAGCCTGGGAAAAGGAAGGCAGTAAACTCGCCATTGACCATGCCCGCGAGCGCGCCCTCGATATTCTGGCAAAGCACCAACCTCGCGAAATTGATCCCGCCATCGAATCCGAACTTGACGCGTTCCGTCAGATGGTAGCAACCCGCAACCTGGAAGATTTCTATCTTTACGAGACTGAAGAGAAACAGGATTTCAAAAACCTATGAAAACCGAAACCGCTTCCCGCCTTCCTTTGCGCACGAAACTGCTCTTTAGCACAGGTGACCTGAGCACCAGCATCCCGCTGGCGATCCTGATGTTCTTCCAACTCTACTTCCTGACCGACGTGGCGGGCTTGCGTCCCGACTACGCGGGCTGGGCCATCGGCGCGAGCCGCCTATGGGACGCGGTCAACGATCCGCTCTTCGGTCTGCTCTCCGACCGCATCCGCACCCGCTGGGGACGCCGCCGCGCACTCCTGCTTTTCGGCGCGGTCCCACTCGGCATTTTCTTCATGCTGATGTGGATCGTCCCCGCGTTGAGTCAATTCTGGATGGCGGTCTATTACGCTGTCACCTTCATCCTGTTCGACACGGCCTTCACTATCGTCCACGTCGGCTACAACTCCCTGACCCCCGAAATGACCTCCGACTACGACGAGCGCAGTTCGCTGAACGGCTATCGCATGGTCTTCTCGATCTCGGGCACGCTCGGCGCGATCATCCTCGCCACCGTGCTGGGCTGGAGCATCACCGACACCCGCCTGCTCTACCTGATCCTCGGCATCGGTCTCGGCCTCATCTCCATCATCCCGCCGCTGGTGGTTTTCAGCATCACCCGCGAAAAGCCCGCCGACGAACTGCCCGCGCCGCTTCCCCTCGGCGTGGCGCTCAAACAGACTCTCAGCAACCAACCCTTCCGCATGGTGATGGGCTTGTACCTGCTCAGTTGGACGACCGCCAGCATCATCGCCGCGGTGCTACTCTATTTCGCCAACTACTACCTGCGCATCCCCGACCAGGCCAATTACTTCGTTCTCGTCGCGCAAGGTTCGGCCATCCTGTTCATCCCCGTCATCGTCAAAATTTCACAACGCCTCGACAAACGCCGCGCCTTCATGATCGGTTCGATCACCTGGGTGGCTGTCCTGCTCGGCATCTCCGCCATCCGCGCCGACCAGGTCGGGCTGGCCTACGTTCTCGCCGCGCTGGCAGGCTTTGGCATCGCCACCGCCTATGTTGTGCCGTGGTCAATGGTTCCCGACGTAGTCGAATACGACGAAGTCCGCACGGGACAACGCCGCGAGGGATCGTACTACGCCTTCGCCTCCTTCTTCCAAAAACTGGCGACTGGTCTCGCTTTATGGGGGATGGGACAAGCCCTCGCGCTGACAGGTTACCTCACCCCGCTTCCTTCTGGACCCCTGCCTGTCCAGCCCGACGCGGCTATCGCGGCCATTCGAGTTTTTACTGGCCCCATCCCCGCCGTGTTGCTGTTCCTCGCCGTCTTGTTCGCCTGGAAATATCCCATCACGCGCGAAAGCCACAAAGCCACCTTGCAGGAACTGGCTGATCGGGAGGCCTAATTTTTTGTACACGGATTTCATGGACAAGGATGGATTTCACAAATTTTTTAAAGATCTCTGTGTGAATCCGTAAAATCCGTGTCATCCGTGTACCAAAGAAAGAATCTCATGGACGAATTCGACTTCGAAACCCTCGCCGTCCACGCGGGCGAATCCGCGGACCCAAGCACGGGCGCGCTGCGCCTGCCCCTCCACATGGCGACCACCTTCAAGTTGCCCAAATTCGGCATCAAACTCTTCGACGCGCTGATGATGGACTCGTCGCGTCCGCCCTTCGCGTACACGCGTTGGGGCAATCCCACCCTGCGCACCCTCGAAGACAGACTGTCCGCGTTGGAAGGCGCCGAGTCTGCGGTGGTCACTGCCAGCGGGATGGCCGCCGTCTCAGCGCTGGTCTTCACCTTCCTGAGCGCGGGCGACCACCTCATCGCCAGCGAAGTCTGTTACGCGGGGTCGGTGGAACTGTTCGGCATCCACCTGCCGCGCTTCGGGGTCGAAGTCAGCCTCGTGGACACCAGCGACCTCGAACAGGTCCGCGCCGCGCTGCGCCCCAACACCAAACTCATCTACGCCGAGACTCCCGCCAATCCGATTCTCCGCATCGCGGACATTTCCGCTCTCGCCAGTCTCTCACACGAGGCGGGCGCGTTGCTGGCAGTCGACTCCACCTGGGCGAGTCCAGTTCTCCAAAAGCCCCTCGCCCTCGGCGCGGACTTTGTCATCCACAGCCTGACGAAGTACCTGAACGGCCACGGCGATGCTTTAGGGGGAGCAGTCCTCGGGTCCGAAAAGAACGTGCAGAGAATCCGCAAGGACATGCTCGTCCACCTCGGCGGCGCGCTCAGTCCGTTCAACGCCTGGCTCATCCTGCGCGGATTGGTCACATTACCAATGCGAATGAAACAGCATTGTCAGGGCGCGCTAAAGATCGCCCAGTTTTTGGAGAACCACCCAAAGGTCGAGCGCGTCTTCTATCCTGGCTTGGAGAGTCATCCGCATCACGAACTGGCCGCGCGGCAGATGTCCGATTTCGGCGGAATGCTCACCTTCCGTCTCAAAGGCGGGCTGGGCGCGGCCATCACGCTGGCCGAAAAGATTAAACTATTTTCCTACGCCACCTCGCTGGGACACGCGCACAGCCTGCTGTTCTACTATCCCACCGACATGTACATTGACGCCATGCCGTTTTACACCGCTGAACAAAAACGCCGCATCCGTGAGTGGACGGGCGAGGGCATCATCCGCGCCAGCATCGGGCTGGAAAGCGCCGACGACCTGATCCGCGACCTGGATCGGGCATTGCGGGCGCACACCTTCAAGGGGTTGGTCGGCCCGCTGGTGTACCAGGTGATGAAAGGAATTGTGAACCATGACAACCACTAAGACGACGCCCCAAACGATAGACGAATACATTGCGGGCTTCCCCAAAGATGTACAGGAAATCCTGGAAAAACTACGGGGTGTGATCCGGGCAGCCGCGCCGGACGCAGCCGAGACGATCAGTTATCAAATCCCTACCTTCACGCTCGCAGGCAACCTGGTGCATTTTGCCGCCTACAAAAACCACATCGGGTTCTATCCTGCGCCGTCGAGCATTGCGGAATTCGAAAATGAACTATCGCCTTATGAGAAGGCAAAGGGCTCGGTAAAATTCCCGCTGGACGAACCGCTTCCGTTCGACTTGATCAGCGAAATCGTGGCGTTCCGGGTGGAGGAAAACCTGGAAAAGGCGGAAGCGAAGGGAAAAAAGAAGGGCGCCGCCTGAGCCAGGTATTCTCGCAGTTTACCCGAACAACCGTCCCAGTCCCTTTCCCCCGGTTTTCTGCAAGGTCTTCATCATCTTCTGCATTTCACGGAACTGCTTGACCAGGCGGTTCACGTCCTGCACTTGCATGCCGGAACCGGCGGCGATGCGCCGCCGGCGCGAGGCGTTCAGGATGTCGGGGTTGCGGCGCTCCTGGCGCGTCATCGAATGGATGATGGCCTCGTTGCCCTTGAAGGCCTGCTCGGCCTGTTTCGGGTCCACCTGGCGCGCCATTTGCCCCATCTGCCCCGGCATCATCTCCAGGATTTGCGCGAACGACCCCATCTTCTTGATCTGCTTCAGTTGCTCCAGGAAGTCTTCGAGCGTGAACTCGCCCTTCATCAGGCGCTCGGCGGTCTTCTGCGCGTTTTCCTGGTCGAAGGCGGCTTCGGCCTTTTCGATCAGCCCGAGCATGTCGCCCATCCCCAGGATGCGCGAAGACAGGCGCGCCGGGTCATAGGTTTCGAGCGCGTCCAGTTTTTCGCCCACGCCGATGAATTTGATCGGCACGCCCGTCACCGAGCGGATGGAGATGGCCGCGCCGCCGCGCGAATCGCCGTCCATTTTGGTCAGCACCAGGCCCGTGATCGAGACGTTGTCGCGGAAGCCCTGCGCGATGTTCAGCGCTTCCTGCCCGATCATGGAGTCGACCACCAGCAGCGTCTCCACCGGCGGGACTTTGGCGACGATGGCCTTCAACTCGTCCATCAACGCCGCATCCAACTGCGACCGACCGGCTGTGTCCACGATCATAACACTGACCCCGCCCTTTTGGGCTTTGTCCAGGGCGCGCGCGGCCAATTCGGGCGGCTTGACCCCGCTGGCGGCCTCCACCGGCACATCCAGCCGTTCCCCCAGTTGCTGCAATTGCTGGACGGCGGCCGGGCGGTACGGGTCGCCGGCTACCAGCATGACGCGCTCGCCCTTCGAGCGCAGCAGGCGCGCCAGTTTCCCGGCGACGGTGGTCTTGCCGGAGCCTTGCAAGCCGACCAGCATGACCACGCGCGGCTTGGGGCCAGACAGGTTGAGCGGCGCTGGCGCGCCCAGCGTGCCGATCAATTCTTCGTTGACGATCTTGATGACCTGCTGGCCGGGGTTGAGCGCCCTGGAGACTTCTGCGCCAATCGCCCGTTCGCGCACGCGCGCGATGAAACTTTTGACCACGCTGTAGTGTACGTCCGCTTCGAGCAGCGCCAGGCGGACTTCGCGCATGGCGGCGTCCACATCGGCTTCGGAGAGTTTGCCGCGCTTGCGCAGCGCGTCGAAGACTTGGTTGAGTCGTCCAGTGAGGGTCTCGAACATGGTTTCCTTTCAGGGAGCGGTCGGATTGTAGTGCGGAAGCAGGCCGGGGTCAAGGGATGAAGCGGAAATCGAGAATTGCGTTATACAGCAATGCCCGTTTTTATGGTAGACTCTGGCTGCGTAAAATATTCCCAAGGAGAATTCCTGCCATGAGTAAATCCCGCGCTGACCAAATGGTAGACCGCCTGCGCTCCATGCAGGCCGCTGCCCCCGATATCGAAGCCTCCGCCATCGTCTCGGTGGACGGGTTGATCATGGCCTCTGCCCTGCAACAGGGCGTGGAAGAAGACCGCGTTTCGGCCATGTCGGCTGCCATGCTCAGCCTGGGCGAGCGTATCTCCAGCGAACTGGGGCGCGGCGGGCTGGAACAGGTCTACATCAAAGGCGACGCCGGTTCCATCGTGCTGACCTCGGTCGGCCAGGAAGCCGTGCTGACCGCGCTGGCGCGCCACGAAGCCAAACTGGGCCTGATCTTCCTGGAGATGCGCCGCGCGGCGGAAGACCTGGTCAAACTGGTCGGATGAACCAACGGGAAATCCTGCTCTTCCGGGGACGCTGTCCCTGCAAATAACCACCAACCCCGCATGGGGAGGGCTGCAACGCCCTCCCCATTGCTCTTAAATCTGCATAATCTGCGAATGAATCCTGCATGCCAGACTGGAGGCGCAACATGAATAATCCCAAGTACATTTTCTTTACCGGCGGCGTGGTTTCTTCAGTCGGCAAGGGCGTGACCGCCGCCGCGCTCGGCCTGCTGCTCAAAGAGCGCGGCTTCAAGGTAGCGGTGCAGAAACTGGACCCCTACATCAACGTGGACCCCGGCACGATGAGTCCCTACCAGCACGGCGAGGTGTACGTGCTGGACGACGGCGCAGAGACCGACCTCGACCTGGGGCATTACGAGCGCTTCATCGACATCCGCCTGGGGCGCGTGAGCAACTTCACCACCGGGCAGGTGTACGCCGAGGTCATCCAAAAAGAACGGCGCGGCGATTACCTGGGCGGCACCATCCAGGTCATCCCGCACATCACCAACGAGATCAAACGTCGGGTGGGACTGGTAGCCAGGGAAACGGGAGCAGAGATCGTCCTGGTAGAGATCGGCGGCACGGTCGGCGATATCGAGTCGCAGCCCTTCCTGGAAGCCCTGCGCCAATTGCGCAACGAGGTCGGGCGCGAGAACGTCTTCTTCATCCACGTCACCTGGCTGCCCTACATCGGCGCCACCGGCGAGATCAAGACCAAGCCCACCCAGCATTCGGTGGCCGCGCTGCGCTCCATCGGCATCTCGCCCAACATGATCATCGCGCGCAGCGACCAACCCATCGAGGACGGGCTGTGCGACAAGATCGCCTTGTTCTGCGACGTGGAAAAACAGGCCGTCATCCCCATGACGACCACCGACGTACTCTACGAAGTGCCGCTGCTGCTCGAAAAGGAAGGCGTGGCCGACTTCGTGATCGAGAAATTAAGCCTGCAATCCACGCTCGAACCGGACTGGAAGCCCTGGAAGGAACTGGTCGCGGAGGTGCGCAAACCCAAGCCGGTGGTCAAGATCGCGCTGGTCGGCAAGTACGTGGAACTGCACGACGCCTACATGTCGGTACGCGAGGCGCTCAAGCATGCCGCGCTGTCGCAGGGCGTGGAGGTCGAGATCGGCTGGGTGCATTCCACCGACCTGGAAAAGAACAAAGGCTGGGAGGTCATCAAGCAGGCGGATGGCATGGTGGTGCCGGGCGGCTTCGGCTCGCGCGGCATCGAGGGCAAGATCGCGGCGGCGCGCTACGCCCGCGAGAACCAGGTCCCCTACCTGGGGCTGTGCCTGGGCATGCAGGTCATGTGCATCGAGTTCGCCCGTAACGCGCTCGGCTACGAAGACGCCAACTCATCCGAATTCGACCGCGCTGCCAGCGCCCCGGTCATCGACCTGATGCTGGAACAGCGCTCCATCACCGACATGGGCGGCACCATGCGCCTCGGACTGTACCCGTGCCTGCTCCAGCCAGCGACGAAGGCCGCCGCCGCCTACGCCGTCCCCCGCGTGGACGAGCGCCACCGCCATCGCTTCGAGTTCAACAACGCCTTCCGCGCCGCCTTCGAGCAAGCCGGCATGCTCTTCTCCGGCCTCTCGCCAGACGGCAAACTGGTGGAGATCGCCGAACTGCGCGACCACCCCTACATGCTCGGCAGCCAGTTCCACCCCGAATTCCTCTCGCGCCCGATGAAGCCGCACCCGCTGTTTGTGGGGCTGGTGAAGGCGGCGAAGGAAAGAAAACGTACGTGACAGTCACGAGGTTACGCCTCTTCCCAAGCCTTCCGCCGCCGTGCGGATAAAGACCTCCACGCCGCCCTTCAGGAAATCCCCAATTTTCTTGCCGGCCCTCACCAGGGCTTCTTTCTCGCCGCGTTTCAGCACGCCCTCCCAGCCCTGCGCTTGCAGCCAGGCGCCCAGTTCATCCCCCTGGCGCAAGGCCTGGAGCAATTCCTCGGCCAGCCACCAGGACATCACCTCGGCCTGGAGTCCCCAGCCGCCGGGCAGTTGGGCGTCCGGGCAGATGTAGCCGCGCGCTTCCAGAACCCGCAATTCGGGCGCGTAACCCGGCAAACTGTCGAGCAGGGCGTTCAGGTCGTATTCGCGCCGCTGGCCCAACAACAGCGGCATATTGTCCAGCGCCAGGATGGTGAAGACTTTTTGCATTTCGGGAGTCCACAAACGCCAGGCGTCTTTCAGGACCGGCTGCGCCTGGTGAACCAGGTAGTCGCCCGCCTCGCGGTAACGCGCCTGGGTATCGTTTTCCCCCTCGTCGTAAGCCTCCCACAGCGCCAGGGAGGCCGCCTGCAGCAGGAAGGGATGCCCGCCCGCCACCCGCCGCAGGTACTTGATATCCTGCCGTGTAAAGTAATCCTCGCCCTGCGCCAGCAAGGCCAGGGCTTCTTTTTCCTTGAACGCGCCCAGGTCGATCTCCTGCAGGAAGTTGAAGTAGGGCGAGCCCATGCGGCTGAACTCCTGCGTAGCGCGATTGAGGTCGCTGAGCGACTGGCGGCTGGCGATGACCAGCGCCAGGGACTCGTAGCGCGAGGCCAGCGAGCGCAGCCCGCCGTAGAACTCGGACTGGTTCAGGATGGGATGGTGCAGCACGGTATCGAACTCGTCCAAGAGCAGGACGAGCCGCCAACCGGAGGCCTGCAATTGCGCGAACAAGCGTTCCAGCACAAAGGTGTCGAACTTTTCCAGGCGGCAGGTGCGCCAGGCGGAGTGCAGGGCTTCGTCCTGCTTGACCACCTCGGCCAGGGGCGACAGGCAGCGCTCCCAGAAGCCGGGCGGATCGAAGCCCGCGCCGAGCATCTGCGCGTCCAGGAGTTGGAAGCGGATGTTCCCGCCGCCTTCGCCGAACAATTCCTGGCGCGTCTCGTCTGCCATGATGTAACGCAACAGGGAGGTCTTGCCGGTGCGCGGCTCGCCCACCAGCGCGGCCGACTGCCCGCCGTTGAGGATGCCGCCCGCCAGCCGCTGCAATTCGCGCCCGCGCCCCACCAGCGCCCGGGGGGCTACCGCGCTGCCGACCTGGAATGGATTGTTCATACCTGCCTCCCATTTGTTGGATATAATGAACGTAACGCGGAATTCCCTTCGGCTTTGCTCCCCCTTCGGGGACTTCGCAGGGCAAGTATTCCGCAACAGTGAATTCGATTATACATCTGATGAAACCACCCAGCCTCGCGAAGCGCAGGCGGGCTGAGGAGTTGTGCGCCATGAAACAAACTACTCGTTTCCATGCTGATCTTACTGCCATCCTGGCCGAACTGCCGCCCGAAAGCGTGCAGGCGCTCGAGCAATTCGCGCGTTTCCTGCGCGAACAGGCGCGGCGGGGACAGCGGACAGCGCTGCAGCAGCAACAAGGGAAACAGCATCCCTACCTTCACCCAACCGTAGCCGCGCCGGCCTCGTCGTTGAGCAAATGGATAGGTCTCCTTCCCATAGGATATGAAAGCGACGCGCTGGAAGATTCGGAAGCCCTGTAAACAAGGAGACGTTACATGCACAACGAGTTCACAGCCATTATCGAAAAAGACGATGATTGGTATATCGCCTATTGCCCGGAGATTCCCGGCGCGAACGGGCAAGGCCGCACCATCGAAGAGTGCCGGGAAAACTTGGCCGAAGCCATTGCCCTCATCCTGGAAGACCGGCGGGGGAATGGCAGGTGATTGTCACGAAGGCGAAAACGGGACGATTGCAAAGCCTGAGTAGAACACGGATTTGTGGAATGTAACGGATTGAATTGATAAAGAGACGGAAGCAGGACGATTGCAAAGCCTGAGTAGAACACGGATTTGTGGAATGTAACGGATTGAATTGACAAAGAGACGGAAGCAGGGACGTAAAACGTAACGGGTTAGAGAAACGATTTGCAAAGGGGCAAAAGCGATCCTGGCAGACTGGAACCGACATGGTTTCAGGCCTTCAATATGACCGGCTTGAGGGCGAGGTCGTGAAAGTTCGCTACAATGCCAAGCGGAATGCCTTCGACGCGCATCCAGGCTTTGAGATTGTTGTAACTGACGGCGTTGATATCGCTGACCGCGACCGGGAAAACAAGGACTTCGCTGCCAACCTTGAGATGGGCAAATTTGATCCCGGCAATCGACTGTCTTCGATAAATCACCTGCATTTCTTTTTGTGCCTGCACAGGCAAGCCGCGAGACTGTAATTCACGAAATGAAGCATTGGCATAGATACGATGAATGAAGCCGGGGCCAAGAACAGTATGGACTTCGTAGAGACCACCGATAATTTGATACGCCAGGTCGGGCGCGACCAGGCCGGGTGGAAGTTCAGCCGTTGTTTTTGGGATGTCGCCGGGGGAAACCGCAGATGGACGCGGCTCGAAATAGATACGCTCGAACTCTGGCGCCGGGCTGCCAAAGTTGAACAACAGGCCAATCCGTTTGCCAAAAGAGCGAAGATAAGAGAAGGTTTGAGCCTTGTGCAATGCGGTCAGTTGCGCGGCAACTTTAAGTTCGACGATGACTTCCTCGAACGGAAGCAAGTCAAGTATCTGGACGCCAACGAGCCACTCTTTGTAGAAAACCCGATGTTCCAGTTGCTGGGGGCAAGTGATTCCATCCTCTTGCAGTTCAAATCGCAGGGCGCGTTCGTAAACGAACTCGGGGTAGTTGCGGCCCGTGCCATTATAAACATTGTAGTAGGCGCGGATGATGCGGCCAGTGAGTTCTTTGAAAAGCAGGTTTGTCATGGCTATAACGCGGATGAGAGAACACGGATTGGTGGAATTCAACGGATGGGAGAACGGGGATGAGAGAACGCGGATTGGTGGAATTCAACGGATGGGAGAACGGGGATGAGAGAACGCGGATTGGTGGAATGCAACGGATGGGAGAACGGGGATGAGAGAACGCGGATTGGTGGAATGCAACGGATGGGAGAACGGGGATGAGAAAACGCGGATTGGTGGAATGCAACGGATGGGAGAACGGGGATGAGAGAACGCGGATTGGTGGAATTCAACGGATCGGGGGACGCGGATGAGCGGAATGCAACGGATAAAGGGCGCAAGTAGGGAACTTAATTGAGGAAAGGACACGGGTGGGTGACTTTGAACACGCATGTCTCTCGTTCATCATCAATCCGTTACATTCCAAATCCGTTACATTCCACGCATCCGTGTCCTTCTTTACGCGCTTCAGAAACCCAGGAACCCAGGAACCAGCATACCAGGATTAAGGAAGTGAGCCCCCTACGGGGAGGTGTCACGGGCACAACGGAACCCAATGCTGCTGCTGGAATCAACCAAGACATACCAAAAGCGGTCAGCCACACGTAGGCTTTTCATATAGTCGAACCAAGAGCCCCCACGCAACACCCGGTCCTTGCCATTCGCTGGGCCAGTGGGGTTTTGGACGTCATCTCCCAGCATTCCAAAATACGCGCTATCATACCAATCAGCCATCCACTCCCAGACATTGCCAGCCATATCATATAGGCCGTAACCGTTGGGCGCAAAGGTCTTCACCGGCGCGGTATCCCCATCACAAGCAGTATATTGAGCGCCGTTCTTCGCGCCGGGCGTGCAGGACGGTGGGTCGTCACCCCAGGGGTAGGTTTTCCCTTCCAGTCCGCCGCGCGCAGCCTTCTCCCATTCGGCTTCGGTCGGCAGGCGCGCCCCGGCCCATTCACAATAGGCGCTTGCACTATTCCAGGAAATATTGACCACCGGGTGGTCGGCATATTGTAAATCGTCAGAATAAGAACCGCCCGGAGATCGACATGGCCCGCACAAGGCATACATGCGGTTAGTCACTTCGCTCTCGTCTATCCAAAAGGCATCTGTGTAAACTGTATGAACAGGGCTTTCATCCAAATTTTCGCTTTCGCTGCCCATCTGGAATTTCCCGGCCGGGATGTAGACCATGACCATATCGTCCTGGGGGCGTATCCAAGGATCAGGTGGTTTAGGGGTCGCTGTCAACGTTGCAGTTGGCGGAAAAGGAGTATTAGTAGGCATTGCAGTTTGTGTAGGTGTAGAAGTGTTGGTTGGGGTCAACGAAGCCGTAGCCGTCGCCAGGAAACCCAGTGGTCCCTGTCCATCCACACCGTAAGCTGCAATCTTTCCTCCTACACCGATCCCCATCCCAAACAGTAACAAGATTGCACCACCCAACAGCAAGGCAATTGCCCGTGGTTGGCGTAGCAATACTTTCCAACGCGGCGGGCGGGCTTTGTTCTCACGCACAGCGTCGGCCAAAAGATCAGCGGCAAGGATATTATTGTATGCATAAGTCGGACGAGTAATCACCACCCAGCGAAAATTTTCCACTGCATGCGGCCATTCGCCTCTTTGCAAAGATTGGCGGCCCTCCACGAAGTGGAAGGCTAATTCTTTCTCCTCTTGCTCCAGTTTCTGAATGATCTCCACTTCTTGACGAGCTTCCTGGTTGCTAGGTTCAATGCCAATAACCTTCTCGTACCATTCCAGGCGGGCTTTGTCGTCCGGGGCGCTCCCCGCCAGCAGCAGGTAGGTCTGCGCCAGGCGTGGGCGGGCGGCCTGCGGCGCGAATTCGTACATCTTCTCCAGTAGGTCACGCGCTTCGGGTAGCGCGCCGCGCGCGATCATCGCTTCCGCCAGCAATTCGTTGGCGCGCAGGTGGTTGGGGTTGACATTTACAGCCTGACGCAGCAGCGTCTCGGCCTGGGGCAGGTCGTTGGCGCGGTAGAAACCGTAGGCCGACTGGTACAAATTCTCGGCCAGCGGCTGGACGCGATCGAGTTCTTCCTGTACGCGCTTGAGCGGGCGGTTGGCGGCGATCCACTGGCGCAGCAACTCCACCCGGAAGCAGTAGCCGCCTTCGGCCGGTTCGATCAGGTCCCAGTCCTGTAAGATCTGCGGCGCGTTCTGCAATTCACGGATCAGGATGCGCACGCCGCTCTCGCGCAGGATGGTCTCCAGGCCGCTGTCGTCCACCGGGCAGTCCCCGGCGCCCGCCAGCGCGGCAATGACCACGCGCTCGGCCGGGCCGAGTCCGTCCCACAGCCATTGCAGGGTGTTGCGGCTGGCCTCCAGCGCGGCCGGCGCGGCCTCGTCCACTTGCGCGGGGCGCACCGGGCGCGGTTCGTCCTCGGCCTCGTAGGCCGCTTCCCAGACGTGATAGCACAGCGCCTGGGTCAGGAAGGGATGGCCGTGCGTCAATTCCCAGGCGCGGCGGGCGGCTTCCTCCGTCCAGGGCAGGCTGCCGTTCTCCTCCGAGAGGCGGACGAGCCGGTAGGTATCCTTTTCTGTGAGCAGGGAGACGCGGCGGCTGGGCGCGCCCTTGAAGAGCGAGAGCGCAATGCTGCTCAGGTCGGCCATGTTGCGCCCCAAAACGAACACGAATTGCAGGCGCTGGGGATCGAGCGCCAGCAGGTCGCGCAGGTAGGGGAAGAAGTCCCTGGCTGCCTGCCCGCTTCCGGGGTCGGCCAGCACGTCGAACTCGTCGAAGAGCAGCACGACGCCCTGCCCGGCCGGCAGGTTTCGAAGGGCGTCCGGCAGCCATTCGCGGCGGAATGCGCGCTCGACCTCGGCTTCCTTCTGGAAATTGGGGGCGGGCAGTCCCAGCCGTTCGGCGATGGTGCGCGCCAGGTCAACCAGCACGCGGCCCAGCGGCAGGGCAGCCTTGTCCATCAGGTCGAAATACACCGGGCGGTAGTCCCCCTCCTCCGGCAAGCGGGCGGCAAGATACTGCAAGATGGAAGTCTTGCCGATGCGCCGCTGGCCGTACAGCGTGATGGCGTTCTGGCTGGGCGATCCCAGCACGCGCAGCGTCTCGCGCAGCACGTCCTCGCGCCCGACGAAGGCCGGTGTATTGCCTACCGGGTTGCCTGCAATGTATGGATTGGGTGGGATGGGCATAGACCTCCCCGATCAAAGAAAAAAAATTAAAGCCGGATACCTGGAAGAATTATACTCCCGTTCTGCTCAAAGGGATGTCGCTGCAAGCCGCCGTCCTTCCCTGCGCCGAACGCCAGGGCGATGTGGCGGCGTGGCAGCCCCCTGGTTTGCCAGGGGATTGCTTCAGCCAGCAAAGAACGCTGGCTTCGCAATGATTATATTGAGTTGTCAATAGTGAATTGCACCTTAACAATTTGAGTTGGCCAATTTTCTGCGGCAATGGGTGTGTTGGAAAGTGGCACTCGTTGGCGTTCGATCTGGCTTGTAAAGCGG
>JBMOMO010000175.1:0-1867 GCA_049324135.1 Chloroflexota bacterium | reverse complement strand
ATACGCTCGAAACCCGCTGGGTCGAGCCTGTCGAGACCTACGGCACGGGTAATTTCCAGTTTGGCTACCCTTCGATTGAACTCAGGGCAGGCTTCGGCGGCCTGATGGACGCGGCTACCGGCTTGCTTTACATCGGGAACGGACAGTATAACTTTCAAATCCTTAACTTGTGACCGATGCGCTAACCCAGCATCAACTTCGGCCTGTACTGCAACGCCTCCGCCAGGTGCGCGGATTGAATGGTCTCGCTCCCCGCCAGATCCGCGATCGTGCGCGCCAATTTCAATACCCGGTGATAGCCGCGCGCCGACAGGTTCAACTGGCTCATGGCCGCCCGCACCAGGTTGTCCCCCGCTTCGTCTAACTTACAGAATTGGCGCACTTCCGCCACGCGCATATCGGAGTTGCAGACGATGTCCGTCCCCTCGAAGCGGACGCCCTGCCGTTCCCGCGCCGCCTGCACCCGCTCGCGGATGGAGGCCGAGGTCTCGCCCAGCCGGTCGCTGCTCAACTTCTCGTAGTCCACGCGCGGCACTTCGATGTGGATGTCGATGCGGTCCAGCATGGGGCCGGAGATGCGCTTCTGGTATTTGGTCACGGCGGCGTGGGCGCAGGTGCAAGGTTTTTGCGCATCGCCGTAATACCCGCACGGACAGGGGTTCATGGCGGCGATCAACTGGAAGTTGGCGGAAAAGGTCAACGATCCCCTGGCGCGGCTGATGGTGACCACCTTGTCTTCCATCGGCTGGCGCATCACTTCCAGCACGCGCGTTCCGAATTCAGGGAATTCATCCAGGAACAGGACGCCGCGATGGGCAAGGGAGATCTCGCCGGGTTTGGGGATGTTGCCGCCGCCCACCAGCCCGGCATGGCTGATGGTATGGTGCGGCGCGCGGAAGGGACGGTGGCGGATGAGGGGCGTGCCGGGCGGCAGTTGGTCGGCCACCGAGTAGATGCGCGTCACGTCCAGCGATTCTTCGATGCTCATTTCGGGCAGGATGCCCGGCAGGGCGCGCGCCAGCAGGGTTTTGCCCGCGCCGGGGCTGCCCACCATCAATACATTATGCCCGCCGGCCGCGGCCACTTCGAGCGCGCGCTTGACGTGTTCCTGCCCCTTGACTTCGGAGAAGTCGTTCGGGACGAAGAGGGGCGGGAGGTCGTCGCCGAGGGGTTGGAAAGGCTCGATGACGCGGCGGCCAGACAGATGGGCGTACAGATCGGCCAGCGTCTTGACCGGGATCACTTCCAGGTCCGGGATCAGGGCCGCTTCGGCGGCGTCCCCTTCTGGCGCGAACATCCGCTGGTAGCCGTTGGCGCGCGCGGCGGCGGCCATGGGCAGCACCCCGCGCGTATGGCGCACGATGCCGTCCAGCGAGAGTTCGCCGACCACCAGCGCGCCTTCGATAGCCTCGTGGGGGAGAAAGCCCGCCAAGACGATGACGCCCAGCGCGATGGGCAGGTCGTAGGCCGGGCCTTCTTTGCGCACGGAAGCCGGCGCCAGGTTGACGACGATGCGGTGGCGGGGGAAGTGCAGTCCGGCGTTCTTGACGGCGGTCTGCACGCGCTCGCGGCTTTCCTGGACGGCGGCGTCAGGGAGGCCAACGATGGTCATGCCGGGCAGGCCGTTGGTGTAATCTACTTCCACTTCGACGATGACACCATCCAAACCCACCACGGCGCAGGAGAATACGCGGGCAAGCATAGGGGAAGTTTAGACCAGGTTGGGTGGAATGTCAATTGTAGTCTCAGTAGATGAAAATTTCATAGATCCAAAGGTGCGACCTGAGCATAGATACGGGATATTAGGAGGTAGCGGTCATTGATGAACTGAGCCAAAAACTGGCAATGGCGCTGTAATTCGTATGCG
>JBMOMO010000174.1:0-14247 GCA_049324135.1 Chloroflexota bacterium | reverse complement strand
AACTATCATTCAGTTATTGAAAAGGAGAAATGTTCATGACGACCCCCACCAAGACCCTGAACGTGTGCGGCAAGATCTGTCCCTATCCCGACATGGACACCATGACCACCCTCAAGAAAATGCAGAAAGGGGAAGTCTTGGAAGTCCTGCTGGATTACCCACTCTCCGTGGAACGCATTCCGCGCAATCTCAAGAAGCAAGGCCACAAACTGATCAGCGTGGAACAACTGGACGGCCCCAACCATCGCATGTTGATCGAAGCGCATGGTTTGAAATAACCTCATTCATTTATTGCACAAGGAGAATGCTATGACACCCGTACTCTACGGCTTGCTCGTTGGAATTTTGTTCGGCTTTGCCCTGCAACGCGGACGCTTCTGCATGAACTCCGCCATCCGTGACACCATCCTGCTGAAGGACACCACCCTGTTGAAATCGGTCGGCGCGGCGATCCTGGTCGGGATGGTCGGCTTCGCCCTCATGGCCATGGGCGGCCTGGTCAAGATCAGCCCGACGCCCTTCTTCTGGGGCGCGAACCTGGTGGGCGGATTCGTCTTCGGCATCGGCATGGTGCTGGCAGGCGGATGCGCCAGCGGCATCACCTACCGCGTCGGCGAGGGGATGGTCAGCGCGCTGTCCGCGTTGATCGGTCTGTCCGCCGCGGCCACCTGGACCGCGATGGGCTTCCTGAAACCCATCAAAGATTCCCTGCAAACCAGCACCAAGGTCATGGTCGGCGAGGCGAACCCGACGCTGGCGAATATCTTTGGATTGCCGCATACCGTCGTCGCCCTCGTGCTGGCTGTGATCATCCTGGCCGTCTGGTATTTCGTTGCCCGCAAAAACCAGGATGACGAACCGAAGAGCAACGATCCCCTCGTCAAGCGCATCTTCAAGAATGGCTGGGGCTGGCTGGCGACGGGCATCGTCATCGGCTTGATCAACATGCTGGCCTTCTACTCGTCCACGGCGGCGGGACGCAGTTATCCGCTGGCCATCACCTCGGGCTGGCTGACCATCGTCAAACTCGGCATGTCCGTGCCAGAGACGAAGATGGGCTGGGACGCATGGCTGGTGATCGGCATTATCGTCGGCGCGCTCATCGCCTCCCTGATCGCAGGCGAGTTCAAGATCCGCTGGCCAGGCTGGAAGATGATCCTCCAGACCTTCGTGGGCGGCCTGTTGATGGGCTTCGGCGCGGTCACCTCGGCTGGCTGCAACGTCACCCACATCCTGAGCGGCCTGCCGCAACTGGGACTCGGCTCGCTGGTGGGCGCCATCGCCATCGTGCTTGGCTCCTGGCTGATGGCCTGGTTCATCTTCGTGCGTCCGCAGAACGCATAGGAATATTACACATTTCGAATGCGTCGCGCCGAGGCTCGTTGGCGCGACGCATTCCCTCATCCAACAAGGAGAATCTTATGACCGAAAAAATGGCCGTCGTCTGCAATGGCGACACACCCGCAAATATCATGCCGACGTTGATCTTCGCCACCTCGGGCCTCTCGCTGGACTATGAAGTGCATGTCTTCGTCTGCCCTGCGGGCGCGCGCTGGTTCCTCAAAGGCGAGTTGGAGAAACTCGGCCAGCCCAAGGGTTTGCCCAATCCCATCAAACTCTTCAATGACATCCTCGAACTGGGCGGCGAGATCGTCTTCTGCGAACTCGCGCTGGAGAACAAGGACATCAAGCCCGAAGACCTGCGCGACCCGCGCATCAAGATCAAAAAAGCCCCGCCGTTCCTGATGGATGTGCAGGGCGCGATGCAGACGTATGTATTCTAGGTGTTCAGGAGGTAAGATATGAGCGCGTTTACGGCAGTGATCGTGCTAGGCGCCGGATTCACGATTGGGTTTGGGGCAATGTGGGTATATTGCCGGTTCTTCCGGGACCGGAAACAGTCCAGCCGCTGATTGCAAAAACAGCGCCAACCAGGCATTTTGCTTGAGTGGCGCTGCTTTTTTATTGACTTCCAGCCAATTTCAAAATATCCGCGTTGGCCGGGTCATGGATGTAACTCCAGAATACGTCCCGCGGGCGATGCGGGGCGCTGATCCTCTTGCGAACCATATAAACGCTTCGTTGTAACGACAAGCCATCCACACAGATATCGACCACATTCCCGCGCTCCAGGGGGCAAGCGGTGGCTAAATTCGAGACAAATGAAACGCCATACCCGGCCGCCACTGTGCGAACGATGGCTTCTGCGTTCCCCAACTCCATGAAGATATTGAGGTCTTCCAGGCTGATGTCGTGTTTAGCCAACTCGGCCAGCACGACCTTCCTGGTGCCAGATGTCTCCTCGCGCATGATGATTCGCTCTTCCAGGATTTCCGCCGGTTCGATAGACTGACGCATTGCCCAACGATGATGAGGGGGGACGATCAAGGTAATGGTGTCGCGGAAAAAAGTTTGCGATTCCAGGCTGGATACGTCTACCGCGCTGCTGACGACGCCCAGGTGTGCTTCGCCTTCGAGCAGGTTGAACGTGGCCTGTTCGGGACCGCACGCCAGGATTTTTACATGGATGCCCGGATATTGTTGGCTGAACCTGGCCGCCATTTGCGGCAGGATGTACTTCCCGGCGGTTGTGCTACATGCAATGCGCAGTTCTCCAACGATGTCGCCGTTCAGGGATGACATCATTTCCTTCAAATCGTTTGTGTCGTGCAGTAAGCGCCGCGCCCAAGGGAGTAACAACCTGCCTGCTTCGGTCAATTGCAAGCCAGTGTTGCTCCTGGTGAACAAGGTTACACTGAGTTCCTGCTCCAGGGTTTTGATTTGATGGCTGACGGTCGGTTGGCTGAGATGGAGTTGTTTTGCTGCTTCAGAGAGACTCAGGTTTTCCGCAGCCCGCAAGAAAGTTTCGATTTTCTGGATGTCTATCATTTTTTATCTGTACTTACACTCGTAGACGCAAGTTTCCCTGCAAACCCAAACCAAAAGCGGGAGCCTGGAACCCAGTGCTCCCGCTGTAGATAGGGGCGAATCAAAGAAAAACAGAAGCAGACTACTTCTCGAGAGCAGCCAGGCGCTTCATCAGGCGGCTTTTGCGGCGCGCAGCGTTGTTCTTGTGGATCACGCCCTTCTCGGCAGCCTTATCCAGGGCGCTGACCGCATTCAGGATAGCCGTTTTCGATTCATCGGACGGGCTGCCGTCCAATGCCTTGCGGGCGTCGCGCACTGCGATACGGGCAGTGCCGCGGTATACACGGTTGCGCAGGCGGCGCTTCTCATTTTGCGCGTTGCGCTTGATCTGGGACTTGATGTTAGCCAAGGGTCTTCCTCCAAAAGTACTTGCCGAATTTCACAGCGGCTTATTTTACATGAGGGCAGTGGATTTGTCCAGCACGAATTTTGCTGTGTCAGCCCAAAGTAGGAAGGTCCCGTGCGGGAAACACATCTACCTGCCCGCGCGCTAGAACAACCCGCGCAGGGTGAGCAGCAGGCCCAGGATGGCCAGCGGTACGCCCACGATGGCGCCGACGATGGTCAGGCTGATGACCACGCCCACGATCATGAGCGCCAGGCCCAGGATCACGGCCACCAGGCGACCGGTAAATTCCACGATGCCGCTGATCAATTTCCATAGCGCCCAGAACGGCCACAAAAACCAGGGGATTTTACGTTTTTTGTCTGTCATTTCTACCTCCAGATAGGATATACGCGCCATGCCGCAAAAGGGTTCAACATAATTTGGACTGTTTGCCTCGTGATATAATGCGGCGCATGGAAAATAAACCTGCTCCCACCCTTTCGGAAGAGACCGTCACCTTCAAACGCAGTCACTTCTACGCGGTCATAACGCTGTTCGCTTTTGCGGCCGGCATCTTCGTGGGCTACCTGGCCTGGGGACGCGGCCTGGCGGCCCAGCCGGCCGCCGCCCAACCCGCCGCAGACCCGGCGCAAGTCCCGGCCGAGGAACCCGTTTATACCCGTTACGACATCCCTACCGATGGCTTTCCCAGCATCGGGCCGCAGGACGCCGAGATCGTCATCGTGGAGTTCAGCGATTACGAATGTCCCTTCTGCAAGCGCTGGTATGACCAGACCTACCGCCCGCTCATGGAAGCCTATCCCGGCCAGATCCGCCTGGTGTACCGCAACCTGCCCCTGCCGGAGTTGAACCATACCAACGCCGTCTCGGCCGCGGAAGCGGCCCTGTGCGCGGGCGACCAGGAGTCTTTCTGGGAATTCCACGACAAGTTGTTCAGCGATGAATACGGACTGGGCGAGGCAGCCTACCGGCAATACGCCGCCGACCTGGGACTGGATGTGGAGGCCTTCGACGAGTGCCTCACCAGCCGCCGCCACAAAGAGTTCGTGGAGAAGGACCGGCAGTTTTCGAAGGAACTGGGCGTGACCGGTACGCCGACCTTCTTCATCAACGGGCTGGCTGTGGTGGGCGCGCAGCCGCTGCAAGTGTTCCAACAGGTCATCGACCAGGAACTGGCCGGGGAGATCCCACAGTAAAGTATTACCAATGTCACTGCGAGGAACGAAGCAGTCTCCTGTGCGAGGGGATTGCTTCGACCGGCAAAAAGCGCCGGTCTCGCAAAGACATTTGACTGCGGCTGGTAGCCGCGCTACGGGAGCGGGTATGAAAAAATTCGTTGCAGTGGCGGGAAATATCGGCGTGGGCAAATCCACGCTGGTGGAGAAACTTTGCGAGCGCCTGGATTGGGAGCCGTTCTACGAGCCGGTGACGGAGAACCCCTACCTGGCCGACTTCTATCACGATATGGCCGCCTGGTCGTTCCATTCCCAGGTCTTCTTCCTGACCCACCGCCTGCGCTCGCACCATGAATTGTCCCGGCGCCCGAAGTCGGTCGTCCAGGACCGCAGCGTGTACGAGGACGCCGAGATCTTTGCGCAGAACCTGTACCTGCAGGGACACATCCACGAGCGCGATTACCAGACCTACCGGGAACTGTACGAGACCGTGACCGAGATCCTGCCGCCGCCCGACCTGGTGATCTACCTGCGCGCTTCGGTGCAGACGCTGTTGGGGCGCATCGCGCGGCGCGGGCGCGATTACGAGCGTTCGATCTCAGCCGAGTATCTCAAGAGTTTGAACCTGTTATACGAGAATTGGATCGCGCGTTTCACGCTCTGCCCGGTGTTGACCGTGCCGGCCGATGACCTGGACTACGT
Organism: Chloroflexota bacterium; assembly: GCA_049324135.1. Lineage (GTDB taxonomy): Bacteria > Chloroflexota > Anaerolineae > Anaerolineales > Villigracilaceae > JAABUE01. Next base: position 9,093 of record JBMOMO010000174.1, on the reverse strand, counting down.
GGCGCATTCGGGACACCTGCGTCTGATCGTGGCGAAAGTGGAGGAGAAGTTGACCGGCAAGGATGAGGTGGTATTCGCGCCGGAGGAAGTAGCCAGCGCGGCGACGGATTAAGTAAGTAGGACAAGATGCCATCTTGTCCTACATTTCATTCGAAGATCGTTTCCCACTTCAAAGAGTCGTCCAACAGGGGCAGTTCGAAGGGACCGTAGCCGTCCCAGAACTGGCGGTTCCAGACGCCGCCTCCGCTGGCGTCACATTCGGCGGCGACGAACTCCGGCGGCGTCGTGTCGGGCAGCAGGCAGACCGGGAGGGGGGCGCCGGCCCGGGTCGAGGGAAGAGGCGGGAAGTCCCCGGTGAGGGCGTTGGGGTTGCCGGGGGTCGGGAAGCAGGGTTTGTTCCAGTAGCCCATCCGGTCGGGGATGCGGCAGGTGGATTGGTCGGGGTAGCGCACTACGCCGTAGGTGCGGGCGTCTACGACCGCGTTGTTGGTTTTGAGCAGGCGCACCGTGTCGCCGGCGTCGCTCAACAGGATGCCGGTCTCGGCGGCGTAGAAGACGGCGCGCTGGCCGGGCTTCAGGGTGACGGCGGGCAGCGTGTAGGGGGAGGAGCCCTGGTCCTGCTCGTCGTCCAGTTTGTAGTCGCCCAGGTCTACGTCGATCGTGCCGGCGTTGATGATCTCGATGAATTCGTCGTACACGTCCACTTTGCCGTCGTTGTTCCAGTCGTGGCCGGGACGGGGCAGGAATTCGCTGACGCCGAGGATGGGGACAGCCTCCGATGAGCCGGAAGACGAGGATGACGAACTTTTTTCGGTGGCGGTGCTGCCAGGCGTGACGGTGGGCGTGACGTTGGTGGGACGGTTGCCGCGGCCCGGCGTGCCTTTGATGACATTCCCGGAAGAGTCGTGCGCGTACAGGTTCGAGTCGTCATGGCTCGCGTCATACGTGACCCAGACGAAATCGCTGTCGGCGCTGACCAGGCTGCGCTCCATGCTGGAGTAGGTGGACGAACTGCCGGCCGGCCAGGAACCGCCGTTGCTGTTGGCGGTATCCACCAGTTGGTCGTTGGGGTCATATAGCCGCAGGATCTCGCCGCTGTTCGACAGGGTGCCGCTGTAGAACATGTCTGCGTTTACGTCGGCAACAGTGTCGTTGTCCGTCCTTTCGAGCAGGAAATATTCGCCAGACAGGAGCGTACCGCTCAGGGTGATGCTGGGACTGCCGTCGCTGGATTTCAATGTCCAGCTGGTCAAGTCTATGGCTACCGTGCTTGGGTTGTAAAGTTCGATCCACTCATCCTCGGAGGAGGCTTGCGTGCCGGCCCAGGCGACTTCGTTGATGACAATGGTTAGCGCCTCAACTGGCGTGGGGGTGAACGTGGGGGTGGATGTAGACGTATTGGTTGGGATGGGTGTATGGGTTACGCTAAAGCCCCAGTTTTCCTCTCCCGGTGTCCCATGCACCAGTTGCCCGGCAGCGTCGGTATGAGTCCATGATGATACATCTACATTTGTAACCCAGGCCAGTGGCTCATCGGGAATGTCGTCCATGCGCTCCATGCTGCCGTTGGGGCTGACAGTCCCGGCCGGCCATGCGCCGCCATCGGAATTGGCGGTATCTACAATGCTGCCATCCGGGGCGCGCAGGCGCAAGGTTTCGCCGTTGTCGTCAAGCGCGCCAAAAAAAATCTGGTTATAAGGGACACTGGTTACTTGTTCACGGGCCCGCTCTAACAAAAAGTAACTGTTGGGCGATATCGTCCCGATGAGTAATATGTCAAGGCTTCCATCGTCGGCCACAAGCCTCCAGCCATCATCTAAAACGATCGGTTGGGTGAGACTGGGATTGTATAGTTCGATCCATTCGTCGTCTTCGGAAGCCAGGGTTCCCATCCAGGCAACTTCGTTGATAATGAGAGAGAGAGGTAGGTAGCCGCATGTTGTAGCAGGACTAGACAAGTTTTGGGGATTGCTTGGATTTAGTTCGTCAAAATCAGATAAATTATCATTTGTGTCAATGCAATTTCCAGCCGCGCCGCCTAATTTTCGCTCATAACCACGATCCACATTAGTCGTGAAATCAGGTAGTGGGTTGTTTTCTTTATAAGCAGATCCGAGGCTTAACCCTACTTGATCTACTATTGAGTCATCTGGCCGTAATAGAGCAACTCCACCATCATCTGTAATGCCCGTACCATAAGTTGCATCTGGGAGAACGCCATCATCATAGTTTGTGTTTGCTATAAGATAGTATCTACCAGGGTCCAAAAACACATCAGTTATGAAAGTATATTGAGGACTAATTGTGCCACCACTGTTGGATCTTCTAAGCTCCCACCCATTTAGGTTAACAGTTATTCCAGTTGGATTATAAAGTTCAACAAAATCATCATTCCCGCCTGCTGAACCACGAAAGCGAAACTCGCTTATTACAATATCTGTTGCACTCTGCCCCCTCGGCGCGGCGCGCGCCGACAGTCCCGCGCCGCCCAGCGCGCCCAGGGTGAGCGCGGAGAGCAGCAGCAGGCCCAACGTCCAGCGGAAGAAGCGTGCGCGTCGTCGCATGGTGTCACAATCCAATAACGAAAAGACCGTCGAGGCGGCCTCCTGCGCGCCTGGACGGGAAGGGGGCTACGCCCAAAGACGCCCCGTTACGCGACCGGGCTGGCTTCGCGCGGCGTCACGACCAACTTGACGGCCGTGCGCACCTTGTCGTCGATTTCCACATCCACGAACTCAGGCACGCATACGACCTCGATGCCATCGTTGCGCAGGTACCCGGTGGCCAGCACCAGCGCCTTGACGGCCTGGTTGACCGCCCCGGCGCCGATCGCCTGCACCTCCGCCCGTTTATGCTCGCGGACCACGCCCGCGATTGCCCCGGCGACAGCCGATGTACGGGAGTTGGCAGAGACTTTGATCATATCCATCGTGAGCCTCCCATCAAGGTTCAAAGAAGGGGCGAACTATGTCTTATCAAATTGTACAAGATTATGCGTTGAGATTCAAGCGGTATGGATGGGTAATTTGGTCATTGGTGAGAAGAACCGTCCCGAAGGTTCGGGTAAACCTTCGGGACGGTTGTCGGTGTTTCGAGAGGCGCGCTAGTCGGCGGCGGCGCTGTCGGCGATCTCGGTCCAGGGCGAGGAGCCGGTCTCGGTGACCGGGCCGCTGGTTTTGAAGCGGTCTACCGTGAAGCCCGTGCCGGCCGGGATCAGTTTGCCGATGATGACGTTCTCCTTCAAGCCGAAGAGCGGGTCGGTGCTGGAGGCGATGGCGGCCTGCGCCAGCACTTTGATGGTGTGCTGGAAGGAGGAGGCCGAGAGGAACGAGTCGGTGGACAGGGAGGCCTTGGTCACGCCCAACAGGATTTCCGCGAAGCGGGCGGGCTGCTTGCCTTCGGCCAGCAACTGTTCGTTGATGCGGCGGATCTCGAGCCTGTCTACCGCGTCGCCGGGCAGGTACTTGGTGTCGCCGGGGCGGGTCACCTGCACCTTGCTCAACATCTTGCGGGTGATGACCTCGAAGTGCTTGTCGTGGATGTTCTGGCCTTGCGAGCGGTACACCTTCTGCACTTCGCGCAGCAGGTACATCTGGCAGGCCTCGCGTCCCTGGATGCGCAGCACGCGGTGCGGGTTGAGCGAGCCTTCCGTCAGGGGTTGCCCGGCTTCCACCTGGTCGCCGTCCCTGACCAGCAGGCGCGAGGTGGTGGGGATATCGTAGGTCTTTTCTTCTTTCTGGTCGTACGAAACCACTACCTGGCGTTCCTTCTTTTCGACGCGCACCCGCCCGCCGTGTTGGGCGACGATGGTGGCGGCGTCCCCTGGCTTGTCGGCCTGGGCAGGCAGGGTTGCCAGCACGTCGCCCATTTTCACTTCGTCTTCGTCCTTGACGGCGAATTTCCAATCTTCGGGGAGGCTGTAGGCGTCGCTGACCAGTTCGCTGTGTTCGATGGTCACTTCGCGCAGGTCGGCGTAACGCTCGGATTGCATGACGCGCACCGTACCGTTGATCTCGGCTACCACGGCTTCACCCTTGGGCATCTTGCGGGCTTCGAAGAGTTCTTCCACGCGCGGCAAGCCGGTGGTGATGTCTGCGCCGCCGGCCGCCACACCGCCGGTGTGGAAGGTGCGCAGGGTCAATTGCGTGCCGGGTTCGCCGATGGACTGGGCCGCCACGATGCCGACCGCCGAGCCGAGCGTCACCATGTCGCCGCGCCCCAGGTCGATGCCGTAGCACTTGGAGCAGATGCCGTGCGTCAATTCGCAGGTCAGCGGCGAGCGGACTTTGACCTCGGTCACGCCGGCGGAGACGATCTTGCGCGCCAGTTCGTGGTCGATGATGTCTTCAGGTTCACCGAGCACTTCGCCGGTCTTCGGGTCGATGACGCGCTCGGCCAGCAGGCGGCTGTACAGGCGCACGCTCAGGGACTGCCCGGCGATGTCGTCGGACTTGCGCAGCCAGATGCCGTCCCTGGTGCCGCAGTCATGCTCGTTGATGATGATGTCCTGGGCAATGTCCACCAGGCGGCGGGTCAGGTAGCCGGCGTCGGCGGTGCGCAGCGCGGTATCGGCCAGGCCTTTGCGCGCGCCGTGCGTGGAAATGAAATATTCCAGCGCGGTCAGCCCTTCGCGGAAATTGGAGCGGATGGGCAGCGGGATGATGCGCCCGGACGGGTCGGCCATCAGCCCGCGCATGCCGGCCAACTGGGAAATGGTGGAGAAGCCGCCCTTGGTGGCGCCGGAGTTGGCCATGGTGGCCAGGTTGCCGTCCGGGTCCATGTGGCGTTTGACGGCCTCGGCGACGTGATCGGTGGTCGCCTGCCAGACGTTGATCTCGCGTTCGTTCTTCTCCTGCTCGGTCAGCAGGCCGCGGCGGAAGTCGCGCTGCACCACCTCGACTTGCTTCAACGCATCGGCAATGATGTCCTTGCGTTCCGGCGGGATGGTGATGTCGGCCACGGCCAGCGTGGTGCCGGAGCGCATGGCAAACTCGAAGCCCATGCCCTTGATGCGGTCCGCCACCGTTGTGGTGGTTTCCGGCCCGCACAGTTCGTAGACATCGGCGATCAGGTCCTTCACGCCGCCTTTGTCCAGTTTCTCGTTGGTGAACTGGACCTCCTGCGGCAGGACGCGGTTGAAGAGCACCCGTCCGACGGTCGTTTCGATCAGGCGCGTCTGCGGTTCCGGCAGGCGGCTGCCGTCTTCCCCGTACCAGGTCCTGGCGCGCACCTTGATCTCGGTGTGGATGTCCACCTGGTCGAGTTGGTAGGCCATCTCCACTTCGTCGAGGTCGGCAAACGCGCGCCCGTCGCCGCGATGGGCGGCCTTGTGCATCATGGTCAGGTAGTAGACGCCCAGCACCATGTCCTTGGAGGGCGAAATGATCGGCTCGCCGTCGGCGGGTTTGAGCAGGTTGCGGGAGGCCAGCATCAACTCGCGGGCTTCCTGCACGGCCTTCTGCGAGAGCGGCACGTGTACGGCCATCTGGTCGCCGTCGAAGTCGGCGTTGAAGGCGGTGGTGACCAGCGGATGCAACTGGATGGCGCTGCCCTCGATCAGGATCGGTTCGAAGGCCTGGATGCCCAGGCGGTGCAGGGTGGGGGCGCGGTTCAACAGCACCGGGCGGTCTTTGATGACATCCTCGAGCGCTTCCCAGACCTCGGGGCGGTTGCGCTCGATCAGGCGGCGCGCGCCCTTGACGTTGGCGGCGTAATTGTGCGAAACCAGCCGCGCGATCACGAACGGGCGGAACAGTTCCAGCGCCATGCTCTTGGGCAGCCCGCACTGGTACAGTTTCAACTGCGGCCCGACCACGATTACCGAGCGGCCAGAGTAGTCAACGCGCTTACCGAGCAGGTTGCGGCGGAAGCGTCCCTTCTTGCCCTTGAGCATGTCGCTCAGGGATTTGAGTTCACGGCGTCCGCGCCGCGAGAGCGCCTTGCCGCGCTGGGAATTGTCGATCAGGCTGTCCACCGCTTCCTGCAACATGCGCTTCTCGTTGCGGATGATGACATCCGGCGCGCCCAGTTCGAGCAGTCTCTTCAGGCGGTTGTTGCGGTTGATGACGCGGCGGTACAGGTCGTTCAGGTCGGAGGTGGCGAAGCGCCCGCCGTCCAACTGCACCATCGGGCGCAGGTCGGGCGGGATGACCGGCAGGATGGTCAGGATCATCCAGGCCGGGCTGTTGCCGGAACGGCGGAAGGCTTCCACCACTTTCAGGCGGGTGGTGGCTTTCTTGCGCTTCTGCTTGGACTTGGTGGTGCGCACCTCGTGCCACAGTTCTTCGGACAATTTGTCCAGGTCGAGGCGGCGCAGCACGTCGAAGAAGGCCTCGGCGCCCATGTCGGCGCGGAAGACCTGCCCCCAACGCTGTTTGAGTTCGCGGTAGCGCGCTTCGCTGACGAAGGTGAAGGGACGCAGTTCGAGCAGTTCGTCGCGCAGGCGCGAGTTCTGGCCTTGCGAAACGGAGGACTGGTCCTCCAGTTGCCCGCGCAGCGACTCCATCTCAAGGTCGGCCTCGGCCTTGATGCGGGAAGACTCCATTTTCAGGTCTTCGATCTCGCGCGCTTTTTGGTCCTTGAGTTCGTTCTCGATGCTTTCCAGTTTCTTCTGGACGATCTTCTGCACCTGGCTGATGTTCTTGGCGGCAATGGGAACGCCAGCCTCCAGGATCGTGTCGCCGGTCACTTCGAAGACGATGGCCTTCTTGGCCGGCTGCCCCATCTGCTCCTGCATCTGCTTTTCCAGGCGCTGGCCTTCCTTGATGACCGGGTCGAGTTGCGCGGCGATCTGCTCGTCGTAGGATTGCTCGATGCTGGCCTGTTTCTGTTTGACCTCGCCCAGGACCTGGTCGCGGCGGGTTTTGACCTCCGCGATCCTGGCGTTGATCTGCGAGGCCTGCTCGCGCTCAGAGACCGAGATCTCATCTTCCAGGCGCTTGAGGGCCTTCTGGCGGGCGTCCTCGTCCACGTAGGTGATGATGTATTGGGCAAAGTACAGCACCCGGTCGAGGTTGCGGCGCGAGATGTCCAGCAGCAGGCCCAGGTAGGAAGGGATGCGGCGCGTATACCAGATGTGCGCGATGGGCGTCGCCAGGGCGATATGCCCCATGCGTTCGCGGCGCACGGCGGCGCGGGTCACTTCCACGCCGCATTTGTCACAAGTAATGCCTTTAAAGCGCGGGTTTTTATATTTGCCGCAGTAGCACTGCCAGTCGCGGGTCGGGCCGAAGATGGCCTCGCAGAACAGGCCGTCTTTTTCCGGTCGCAGGCGGCGGTAGTTGATGGTTTCGGGCTTGAGCACTTCGCCATACGACCAGGACAAGATCGTCTCAGGCGAGGCCAGGCTGATGCGTAATGCGGTCAGTCCCTTGGTTTCCACAGATCCACTCCTCATCCAATGAATCAGAATTGCAGTTGGGGGTTGCCCCTATTCGGCGCGCGAACAGCGCATATTAGAGACAAACAAAGGCAAGCGCCTTGAGACTTTTTGTCCCAAGCGCTCGCGATGGTTTCCTTGAATTTTACTTCCAATGGCTGGATTATAAGCGGAAACGGGGGGATGTCAAGAGCGCGCCGCCGCAATTCTACGCAACCCGGTAGATCATACCCTGGTTGTGGCCGGTGATGATTTTGATATATCCTTGTAATGACCTGTCCACCTCGGTCTCGCCCGTATCCACCAGCAACGGCTGGCCGCGCAGCGCGATGATCTTGTTCACCGTGCTGACCACGATGATATTGTCCTTGCCCACCTGCCGGATGACTTGCGGGCTGACCTGTTGGTTGCCGCGCCCGAACAGGTAGCCCTGCCCGCCGATGGGCGTGACGATGATCTTTCTCTTGGGATGCCGCGCAAGGATTTCGAGCAACTGCCGCTCGTTCACGTCCCTGGCGAGCAGCGTCTTATCCAGGAACACGTCCACGCCCAGCAGGGTCTTCCCCAGCCCCAGGCAGGCGGCAATGGTGCGGGTGGTTGTGCCAGGCCCGACGATGTAGGCCGCGCCGGGCTGCATCTGGGCGACAACCGACGCGGCAATTTCCTGCGCCGCCGCCTGTTCGCTGGCGGGCGAGGCGCTCTTGGCGTTCTGGACAAATTGCCTGGCAAAAGGGATCTCCAGGTAGCCGTACAAGCGCGTGGAAACCGTCCCGGCCTGGTAGGCGCCTTCGTCCAGGTCCACCACTTCCGCTTCGTGGAAGTCCACTTTCTTGCCGCCGAGCAGCAGGGCAACCAGTTCGCCGGCCGCGCGCGGATGGGTGGCGTAGACCGGCGAATGGATTTTTACCCCGGCCGGGATTCCCAACACGGGTGCGGACAGTCCCACCGCATCGTACATGTCGCGCGCTGTGCCGTCTCCCCCGGCGAACAGGATGAGCGCAACGCCCATCTCCTTCATGGACTGCGCCGCCCGGCGGGTATCCTCTGCGCTGGTCTTCCCCGCTTCGATCCGACCGATGACCTGCGCGCTGAACCCCAGCGATGAGGCCGCCTCAGCGCCCATCTCGCCCGGGCAGGTCACGATTTCGATGTCATCTTTGAGTGGGAGTAAGGCCGTTAGCGCTTCCCTGGCGCGTTCAAGGGCGCGCGGGACGGCCCCCAACGCAAGGGCTTTCTTCTGGACGATTTCCCCGTCGCTGCCTTTCAACCCAACCCGGCCTCCCAGCCCGGCTGTGGGGTTGACGATCAGTCCCAGCCTTTTCTTTCCCTGGGTCATGCCATTTCGTCGACGCTTTCGACTGCCTGCGCGTGTTTCTTGCGATAGGCGCGCCAGGTGGGCGCCCATTTGTCGGGATCGGTCAGCCAGGCTTCCTGGTCGCGCATCTGGTGGATGGGCGCATGGTGCGGGGCTTCGCGGACGATCCCAGGTTGCTGGCGCGCCTCCTCCGCGATGCTGGCCCAGGCAGCGGCGTATTCATCGATGTCGCGCCGGGAGTAAGACTCAGTTGGTTCCAGCGTGGCAGGTTGGGGCACCACAAAGGGATGGTGGCTGAAGAAGAAGTGCATTTTGTGATCCACCGAACGGTTGGCGATGTCGGTAATATCCAGGCCGGTTTCGCGCGTCAATTCCTCCCAACTGTAGCGCACCTGGTCGA
>JBMOMO010000173.1:0-14278 GCA_049324135.1 Chloroflexota bacterium | reverse complement strand
GGAAGTGCAATGCGTAGCCGACATCTGGGAGGAATACCTGCGGCTGGGCGTCGAGGCCAGCGGTTATACGTTTTTCGTCGAGCGGGAGGGGGAAGACGTGCTCGGCTTTGCCTGCGTCGGGCCGCGCGCGCTGACCGACCGCGTCTACGACCTGTACTGGATCGCGGTCGACCCGCGCGCGCAGGGAGAAGGGGTAGGGCGCAGGCTGCTCCAACAGGCGGAAGAGGCCGCGCGCGCGCAGGACGGGCGCATCCTGGTCATCGAGACCTCCGGCGCGCCGCACTACGCCAGGACGCGCGCCTTCTACCTGGCGGCCGGCTACCGACACGAGGCCACCCTGCGCGACCTGTACGCCGATGGGGATGACTTGTTGATCTTCACCAAACGGTTGTAAATCGCGCAGCGTCCCGCCGGTTCGGACGGCAGGCGGCTACACACCAACCATCCGACGCCTGCCCATCCCCTTCCCCTCGCGAATTTTCGCTAATCTTCGTAACTGCCTACCCTCCCTCACCCCCAACCCCTTATCATCCCCGTAGGGGGCTCCCACGGGGAGAGGGGAGCAATCTGGGGTGATATTGTCGTTTTCGGCAGAAAAATCCGTTTCCCTCTCCCTTTGGGAGAGGGCCAGGGTGAGGGTAGGTAGTTACGAATTGGGCGAATTTCGTGAAGGTTTTTGGAAGATCGCGTAATTCGTTCTTTTCGCGTAATTCGCGTTAAAGTCCATCACTTCAAATTTGCCACTACCCACTAATCTTCACTAATCTACACGAAAAAATTAGCAAAGATTAGTGCAGACAGCGTACCCTTTGGGTATTAGTGGACAAGATTCTCGACTTTGCGTTGTAATACTAATCTACACGAAAAATTGGCGAGGATTAGCGCAGATCAGTGGACAAACCTCACGACTTTGCGCTGTAATAGTCAATGCTCGGTAATCTAAGACGAGACGGTCGCCTCGTGAGTGACCGTCTCGTTTTCGTCTGGATTTGGCGCAGCGCCGTCAGAACAACTTCAACACCGCCTGGCTGGCCCAGGCGAACAGCGGCGCGGGCAGCAGGCTGAATAGCACCGTGACCAGCGCGGACAGGCTCCAGGTGAAATCCAGCCAGCCTTCGCGCTCGGTTTGCGGTTCGCCGTCCTGCATGTACATGGTGACGACCACGCGCAGGTAGTAGTATGCGGAGAAAAGCGAGGTCAATACGCCGATGATGGCCAGACCCATGTAACCGCCATCTATGACGGCGCGGAACAGGTAGAACTTGCCGACCAGACCCAGCGTGGGCGGGAAGCCGATCAGCGAGAGCATGAAGACGGTCATAGCCGCAGCCAGGGCTGGGTACTTCTTCCCCAGGCCGGCGTAATCGCTGATGGCGAGCCCGCGCGCCCCTTGCCTGAGTTCATCGAAGGGTCGACCTTCTCCATCGCAATGGCCGCGCCCTGATAAGGGACAAGCGCCTCCTCCAGGGGGATGACGCCAGGCCTGGTAAGACCAAAATACTCCTTTTCTACTCCTTTCGAGCGCCGACAAATCGCTCCCCGGAGGGTATCTTTGGAATAAAGAACCCTCCGGGGAGTTCGTTTTCCGGCAACGAGCATTACGGATCACATCCCCTCCCTGTCCGAAAGGAACCCTTATGCACCTCATCGACCTGAACGCCGTCACCAAAGCCTACCAGACCGACGCCGGGCAATTCCTGGCGCTCAAAGAGGTCGACCTGCACATCGAAGCGGGCGAGTTCGTCGCCATCGTCGGCAAGTCGGGCAGCGGCAAGACCACGCTCATCAACATGATCACCGGCCTCGACCGCCCCACCAGCGGGGAGATCATCGTGAGCGGGACGACGGTGGAGAAACTCAGCGAGAACCAACTCGCCGCCTGGCGCGGTCGCACCATCGGGGTGGTCTTCCAGTTCTTCCAATTGCTCCCCACGCTGACCACGCTCGAAAACGTGATGCTGCCAATGGACTTCTGCGCCGCGCCCGCCTTCCCCGAACGCAAAGCCCGCGCGCTGGAACTGCTGCGCCTGATGGAAATCGAAGAGCAGGCGGATAAACTTCCCGCCAAACTCTCCGGAGGGCAGCAGCAGCGCGTCGCCATTGCCCGCGCCCTGGCCACTGACCCGCCCATCCTGGCCGCTGACGAACCGACCGGCAACCTGGACTCGAAGACCGCCTCTGCTGTCTTTGCCCTGTTCGAGCGCCTGGCCGGGCTGGGCAAGACCGTCCTGATGGTCACGCACGACCCCGACCTGGCGCGTCGCGCCGGTAGGCAACTGCACATTGCGGACGGGATGATCGTGGATGATGTGAACGGCAACGGAGGCGCAAAGTGACCCGCTGGCTCAAAGTCTACCGCGACCTGTGGAACAACCGCGCGCGCACGATGTTGGTCATCCTGTCGATTGCTGTGGGCGTGTTTGCCATCGGCATGATTGCCTCTGCCCAACAGGCGCTGACCGCCTCGCTGGCCGCCCAATACACCTCCCTGCGCCCCGGCGACGCCATCCTCCAGACCGAACCGATGCTGGATGACGGCTTCGTGACCGGCATCCGTCACATGCGCGGCGTGGACGAGGCCGAAGGCCGCCGCGCCCTGCCCCTGCGCATCTCGCTGGACGGCGAGGGCAAGACCTGGCGCGACATCACCCTGTACGCCCTGGCCAATTACGACGACCAGCGCCTGTTCCTCGTCCGCCAGCAGGAAGGCCCCTGGCCGCCGGAAAAAGGCGAAGTGCTGATGGAACGCGCTTCGATGGATTACATCGGCGTCCAGACCGGCGACCAACTGCTGGTCAAGACTCCCGATGGGCGCAAGTTCCACCTGACCGTCAGCGGGCGCGCCCACGACCTGTACCGCATCCCGCCCGTGCTGGAAGGCTGGATCTACGGCTACATCAGCATGGACACCCTGCGCTGGATGGGTGAGCCGGAAGGCTACAACGAATTGTACGTCCGCGCGGACAATCCCGACGAAATCCGCGTTGTGGCCGACCAGGCCGCCGACCGCATCGAGGGGCAGGGGCTGCCCGTATTCCGCAAGACGCTGGCCAGCCGCAGTGAGCATCCGCTGCGCTTTATCATCGACACGGTGCTGGTGCTTCTCGGCTTGCTGGCGGCCCTCTCGATGTTCCTGAGCGCCCTGCTGGTCATCAACGTCATCTCGGCGCTCATCGTCCAGCAGGAACGGCAGATCGGCGTCATGAAAGCCGTCGGGGCGCGTTCCGGGCAGGTGCTCGGCCTGTATTTCGGCATGGTGCTGTTCCTGGGCCTGGCCGCCTGCCTGTTGGCCGTCCCGTTCAGTTACCTGGGCGCCAACGCCCTGGCCGCATTCGTGGCTGACCTGATCAACTTCGACCCGCCAAAAGTGACGCTGACCCTTTCCTCCCTTCTACTGCAACTGGGCGTGGGACTGCTCGTCCCGCTGTTGGCCGCCTCCCCGGCCATTTTCAACGGCACGCGGGTCTCCCCGGCGCGCGTGTTGAGCGAATACGGCATCAGCCAGGTGTGGGGCGGGGCTGGCCTGCTCGAGGTCGTCCTGAAGCGCTTCCCGCGCCTCACCCGCGACCTGCTGCTGGCGCTGCGCAATCCCTTCCGCAAACGCGGGCGGCTCATCCTGTCGCTGGTCACACTGACCTTTGCGGGCGCGGTCTTCATGGCCATCGTCAACCTGCAAGCCTCGCTCAACGGCGTGCTGGACGAGGTGTTCGGTTTCTGGCGTTACGACGCCTGGCTGGTGGTGGACGGTTACCTCCCGGCCGAGCGGCTGGTAAACGAGGCGAAGGCCGTCCCCGGCGTGGAAGAAGCCGAGGCCTGGGGCTTTACCATCGGGCGCTACATCCGCCCGGATGGTTCGGAGAGCGACAACCTGTACCTGCTCTGCCCGCCGGCCGGCACGGAACTGCTCGACCCGCCCATCATGGCCGGCCGTTCCCTGCGCCCCGGCGACACCGACGCCATCCTGGTCACGGGCGGCTTCCTGGATAGCGAACCCGGCTTGGGACTGGGCAGCCGCATCCCGGTCAAGATCGATGGCCGCGAACAGGAATATACCATCGTGGGCGTGATGAACATGCTGGGCAACAGCGCCCTGGGACACTTCACCATCATCGATTATGAGGCCTATGCCCGCCACGTGCGCGAACCCAACCGCGCCAACGCTGTCATCCTGACCCTGGCGCCGGGCAGCGCCGATTCCCAGCGCCGAATCAGCAGCCAGGTGGAAAGGCGCTACGACCGCGCCGACATCAAGGTAGTCTCTAACTTCCTGGTCGCCGAAGAGCGCGAGGAAGTGGACGGCGCCTTCGCCATCATCGTCGCCCTGTTGATGGTGATGACGGTCGTGCTGGCTACGGTCGGCGGGCTGGGGCTGATGGGCAGCATGAGCCTGAACGTGATCGAGCGCACGCGCGAGATCGGCGTGATGCGCGCCTATGGGGCCTCCAGCGCGGCAGTCTTCCGCATTGTCATCGTGGAGGGCCTGCTGATCGGGGCAATGAGTTGGGGCCTGGCGATCCTCCTCTCGCTGCCCATCAGCATCGGCCTGGCCGGTGAGATCGGCGAATCGTTCATGGGCTACCCCATGCCGGCTGCGTATTCCCCCGGCGGCATCCTGGCCTGGGCCGCGCTGGTGGTCGTCATCTCGGTGCTTGCCAGCCTGTTCCCAGCCCTGCGCGCCGTGCGCCTGACCGTCACCGAAGTTTTGGCCTATGAATAGAACAAAAACCTTAACGCAAAGGCGCAAAGCCGCCAGGTTTAAAAACCTCTTTGCGTCTTTGCTTCTTGGCGACTTTGCGTTAAAAAAATTCACACCCTGGAGATTTCTTATGAAAAAACTTACCCTCACCCTCCTCTTTCTCGCCCTGCTGCTGAGCGCCTGCGCGACCGCTTCCGCCGCAACGCCGGAGCCAACCTTGATAGAGGAAACCACGCCGGATGTGGTCACTGCCGAAGGCAAACTGCTCCCCGCCCCGTCCGTGGAACTGGCCTTCGTCCAGGGCGGGATCGTGGCCGAAGTGCTGGCCGAACCCGGCCAACAGGTCGCCGCTGGCGACGCGCTCGCCCGCCTGGAGAACAGCGAGACCCTGCAAGCCGAAGTTGCCCGCGCCCAGGAAGCCTTCCTATTGGCCGGGCAGGCCTTCAACGCCTCCGAAGCCCAGGCGCTGCAAGACCTGGCCGCCGCGCACGAGGCCGTCCGCAAGGCGCAATACGAACTGGACTACTTCGACATCCCCTCTGACCTGCGGCAGATGACCACCGACGAAGCCCTGCTCTACACCCGGGAGAAACTCGACCAGGCGCGCGCAGCCTTCGAGCCGTACCGCTACCTGGAGGAGCGCCTGGAATACGAATTGAAGCAGATGAACCCGAACAAGGAGGAGGTCTACCGGGGAACGGCCAAGATCTACAAGCGGCGGCTGGATGACGCCTGGGCCAATTACAACCGCGCCATCCGCTGGGCGGAACTGGAATCCAACCTGGAGGGCGCCCAGGCGGACCTGGAAAATGCCCAGGAAGAGTTCGAGGCGCTGACCAGCGGCAAGGACGCCGGCGACATGGCAATCGCCCGCGCCCGCTACGAGACGGCGCGCGCCAACCTGGAAGCCGCGCGCGCCGCGCTCTCCAACGCCGAATTGCGCGCCCCCTTCGCCGGGACCGTCCTCAGCCTGGACATTTCCGCAGGCGACGTCGCTGCGCCCGGCGTCCCGGTCGTCTTCCTGGCCGACACCGCCGCCTGGACGGTCGAGACCAAGGACCTGGCCGAGATCGACATCTCGCGCGTGGCGCTCGGCCAGCCCGCGCGCGTCGAACTGGACGCTTTCCCCGGCGAGGAATTTAGCGGCCTCGTCACCGAGATCGACCCGGTCGGGCGCGAGTACCTGGGCGACATGACCTACAAGGTCACGGTTACGCTCGATGAAACGCAGGCGCGCTTCCTGTGGAACATGACCGCCGTCGTCACCATCGAAGTCGAGTGATTCCCGGCGTCCATCTGCGTTTACAGCGTCCCCTTTGGGGATCTGTGGTGAGGCCTGATTTTTCGGGCGCTCCCTTACGAGCCGGCCGCGTTTTCGATTTATCGAAAAAGCCGCTTTCCGCGCCGGGCGCGTATATAATAGGGGAAACCTTTGGAGACCGCCATGACCGACCTGCACCAACGCGCGCTGCGCATCCACCAAAAACTCCTGGAGACCTACGGCGAACCGACCTGGCGCAACCCGCTGCCGCCGGTGGACGAACTGGTCTCGACCATCCTCTCGCAGAACACCAACGACACTAACCGCGACCGCGCCTTCGAGTCGCTGCGGGCAAAGTTCCCGGGCTGGGAGTCCGTGCGCGACGCCGACGCCAACGACGTGATCGCCGCCATCCGCCCGGCCGGGCTGGCCAACCAGAAGGGCCCGCGCATCCAGAAGGTGCTGCGCGAGATCACCGCCGAGCGCGGCTCGCTCGACCTGTCCTTCCTCCAGGACCTGCCGTTGGAGGAAGCGCGCGCCTGGCTGACCAGGTTCAACGGCGTCGGCCCCAAAACAGCCGCCATCGTGCTGTGCTTTTCGCTCGGACGCCCGGCCTTCCCGGTCGATACCCACATCTACCGCGTGAGCGGGCGCATCGGCCTGCGCCCCGAAAAGATGACCGTGGAACAGGCCCACCCGCACCTGGAGAGACTGTTCCCGCCGCAGGCCTACTACGCCGCGCACCTCAACCTCATCCGCCTGGGACGCGAGGTGTGCGCGGCGCGCAAACCGGCTTGCCCGGCCTGCCCCGTCCGCGCGCTGTGCGCGTACGAACCAAAGACGAAGTAAGCGTCGAAAGGAAAACGACATGCCCGCATTCTTCATCCTGCTCTTCCGCTTCTTCCGCAGCCTGTGGCATGGACTGAAAGACAAGGAATTCCGCGCGCTGTTCCTGTGGGTGCTGGCTATCCTGTTGCTCGGCACCTGGTTCTACGCCAAAGCCGAGGGCTGGCGCGCCCTGGACGCCTTCTATTTCACCATCACCACGCTGACCACGGTCGGCTACGGCGACTTCACCCCGAAGACCGACGCCGGCAAGATCTTCACGGTCTTCTACATCTTCGTCGGCTTGGGGCTGATCTCGTCGTTCATCATCCTGTTGGGAGAAAAGTCGGGCCTGCTCAAGATGCCCGGGAAAAAGGACGAAGAGAAGATGTAATGCGGAATTCATCCGCAACCAGAAGGAGAATTTTCTGATGGAAGCGCAACGAACAAAGATCGGCTACCTGGTCGGCGGCGGGTTGAAGGAAAACTTCCGCGTGCGGCTCACCGTCTCCTCGCAGCAGGTACAGGAGGGCGCCTTCGTGGTCATCGCCAGCGGCACCTGGCGCTATTACGGCATCGTCACCGACATCCAACTCGGCGCGACCGACCCGCGTTTTGCGGACGAGCAAATGGAGGGACGCTTCCCCGCGCACATCTCGAACGCCCTGCACGGGCAGACGCTCTTCGCCAACCTCGAAGTGCTGCCCAACCTGATGCTCGATATGGGCCCGGACGAGTCCAGCCCGGAGTATGCGGCGTGGGCGCGGTCGAACCCGGAACCGAGCCTGCTCCCGGTTAAGAACGTCCCGCCGCACCACGCGGAGGTGTTCCTGGCCGCCGAAGGCGACATCGCGCAGATCTTCGGCGACCCGAACCGGAAAGGCAACTTCGTCATCGGCTACACCCGCGAGCAGGGACATCCCGTGTGCATCGACCTGGACAAGTTCGTGCAGCGTTCGTCGGGCGTGTTCGGCGCCACCGGCACGGGCAAGTCGTTCCTCACGCGCCTGGCGCTGGCGGGACTGATCCACTACAACAAGGCCTCCGTGCTGGTGCTGGACATGCACAACGAATACGGCTTCGACGACGTGGCCTCGGACGCGAAAAACCTCGTGGCGGGACTGAAGACCAGGTTCAAGTCCAGGGTAAGGATCGTCGGCCTGGGCGCCGGGGCAACCATTCGGGGGCAAGTCCCGGATTTCAATCTGGAGATCTGCACGGGCGACATATCCACAGCCGATATCGAAACCTTGACGCGCGAATTGAACCTGAAGGAGACCACACCGACCACGTTGAACGCGTTGTATGGCTCGTTCCGGGAGGATTGGTTCGCCCGGTTCAAGGCGATGAACCGTGAGACGGTCATCGTAGAGGATGAAAGAGGAAAGACGAAAGAAGCGCCGCATCCTGGGAGCGTGGCGGCCTGGGCGAACGAAAACGGCGTGGACGTGGCGGCGGCGGAGGCCCTGCACAACAAACTGCGGCGGCTGTTCGGCAAGCCGTATATCGTCGAGAAGCCGGCCGCGGACAGCGTGCGCGAGATCATCGCCTCGCTGGAGAACGGACAGCACGTGGCGCTGTCGTTCGGCGAACACGAAAGCGACCTGGATTACCTGCTGGTCTCGAACTTGCTGACGCGCAAGATCCGCAGCGCCTGGGAAAAGAAGACCAATGAGTTCAGGGCGCACGGCAAGGGCGAACCGCGCCCACTGGTGATCGTGGTGGAGGAGGCGCACAAACTGCTCAACCGCGAGATGGCAGCGCAGACCACCTTTGCGACCATCGCGCGCGAAATGCGCAAGTATTACGTCACGCTCCTGATCGTGGACCAGCGCCCGTCGCAGATCTACGACGAGGTCATGTCGCAGTTGGGGACGCGCATCTCCGGCTGGCTGGGCGACGAGGACGACATCCACGCCGTCCTGTCGGGCCTGGCGGGGCGGGAGGCCTTGCGCGGTATGCTGGCGCGCCTGCAAGCCAAGGAAGAAGTGCTGCTGCTCGGTTGGGGCGTGCCCATGCCGCTGCCGGTGCGCTCGCGCCGCTACGACGAAACTTTCTGGAAGGAATTGCTGGGCGGCGGGAAGAGGAGCGAGGCGCAGGGTTTGAAGGAGTTGGGATTTTGAGTTTGTGAAGGAGGCTGGAAATGCGTTTGGAAAAGTCTTTCGATGAGTGTGTACTCAAAAGTTGTCAGCGATGACAAGGAAAATCCACAGATTTCGCAGATTACGCAGAAAAAACTGAAAAAATCCGCTAATCATTTAACGGTAAAATAGCGTGGACAGAAGGAGCGCCTGATGACGATCATCGAACTCGAACAAGCCGTGACCCGATTATCGGGAGGGGACGCGAAATCAGGCCGCCTCGACAAAATCATCGCGGAAGTGGACGCTGAATACACCCGGTTGCTCGCCTAACCAATCGCCCTCCAGCGGACTTTCCTGCTCGGGGCGATTTTCTTTTCACGCAAAACATCCATGTCCCACAACAACCATCCACGAATAAAACCGTCCGCGAATTCACGAATGTCGTCGATTCGAATATTCGTGGCCCCACATCGTACCCGAAGGGTATTCGTGGACGGTTCCTCCCCCAAAGGCGGACACCATGCCAAAAGATGACGCATACCAAAAAGCCGAACAAAAAATCGCCGAAACCTTGCAATCGCGCGCAACGGAACTCGACCTCAGCACCATGAAGTTAACCGAATTGCCAGACTCGCTCGGACAACTCACGCAGTTGACATCCCTGGATCTCTCCAACAACCAACTGACCACCCTGCCAGACTCCCTGGGACAACTCACGCAGTTGACAGAACTGAATCTCTCCCGCAACCAACTCATCTCCCTGCCAGACTCTCTGGGACAACTCACCCAGTTGCAGTTTGTGGATCTAAGCAATAATCTTTTTACCATCTTTCCGTATGTACTGCTCCAACTAAAGCAATTAAGAGAATTAGGAATTGGCAAAACTGGTATTCAGGGACCACTATTGACAACAATTCCTCTTTGGCTTAGAAAGGCGGGATGGGGTGATTATGAGCATGAAAATATTAATCAACTGACCAAATTACCCGATTCAATTTATGTACTTACAAAACTAGGGTTATTGGATGTCTCTGGAAATATGCTTTTAGATATTCCTCCCTCCCTCGCCCACTTGAGCATTTGACAGAACTCGACCTTGACGACAACCCCCTCAACCCCGCCCTGCAAAGCGCATACGAACAAGGTCTGGACGCGGTCAAGGCATACCTGCGCAGCCTCGAAACAAACGCCGAACCGCTCTACGAAGCCAAACTCGTCCTGGTCGGCGAAGGCAACGTCGGCAAGACCACGCTCAAGAAAGCGTTGCAGGGTAAGCCAGGTGAAGAAGCGCCAAAGAAAGATGAAAGAACCACACATGGCGTAGAAATAGATATTGACGGGTTGCGACTGCCCCACCCAGAAAAGGACGGCGTCGAGATCCAACTCAACGCCTGGGATTTCGGCGGGCAGGACGTCTACCGCGTCACGCACCAGTTCTTCTTCAGCCGCCGTTCACTCTACCTGCTGGTCTGGGAGCCGCGCCGCGGCGTCCAGCAGGGTCAGGTGGAAGACTGGCTGAACATGATCCGCCTGCGGGTCGGCGACGACGCGCGCGTCATCATCGTCTCCACGCACTGCAAAACGGGCGAGCGCATCGCGCGCATAGACCAGCCCGTCTTCAAACAACAATACGGCGACATGATCGTCGGCTTTCACGAAGTGGACAGCCTCGTCCCAGATGAAGCCACAGGCGAGATGGTCGGCATCGCCGAATTGAAAAAAGTCATCGCCGAACACGCCGCAAAACTCGAACAAATGGGGATGGGCTTCAACCGCGACTGGAAAGCCGCCCGCGACGAACTGCTCGCCCGCCCCGAACCGCGCATCTCTTTCGGGACTTTTAGCGGAGTCTGCGCCGCACGCGGCTTGAGCGGAATCGACACCGAGACCCTCGCCCACCTCATGCACGACCTCGGCTACATCGTCCACTACTCTGACGACGAAAAACTGCGCGACGACGTCATCCTCAAACCCGAATGGCTCACCAAAGCCATCGGCTTCGTCCTCGAAGACCGCGCTACCGCCGAAAGCGAAGGCATCCTCCCCGACAAACATTTGTACGAAGTCTGGCACGACCATCCATTCAAAGACGAACCGCGCTACACCCCCGACCTCTATCCCTTCTTCCTGCGCCTGATGGAAAAGTACGACGTTTCCTACCGCCTCCCCGACGACCGCCACGCCAGCCTCGTCGCCCAACACGTCCCGCAAGTGCGCCCCGACCTCCCCTGGCTGCCCGAAGAGAATCCGCCCGAAAACCTGCGCCGCATCGCCATGATCTGCGCCATGGAAGAAGACCCGCCCGGCCTCGTCCCGTGGATGATCGTCCGCACGCACGATTACGCCGTCGAACAAAACCATCATCGCCTGCATTGGCAAAAAGGCGTCTTCCTGCGTCACGAACCGCACGGCGAAGCCATGCTCGAAAAACGCGGGCGGGAATTTCATGTTTACACCCAGGCAGATTGGCCCGAATATTTCATGAACGTCCTGCAACACACCTTGCAGAAACTCATCACCGACAACTGGCCTGGCATGGAAGGGCGTTATCGCTTCGCCGTTCCCTGTCCAGAGATCGTTGACGATGAACCGTGCAAGGGACGCTTCAATATCCACGCCCTGCGTCAATTCCTGGCCGAAGGCGATACCTACGTCCGCTGTCAGGAATGTTCCAGAAAGCAATCCCTCGTCGAATTGCTATTCGGTTTTGAAGATCGCCCGGTGGATATTCAACTGCGCGAGATCAACGAGCGCCTCGCTGGCCTGGATAGCCGCGTTGCGCATTACTTTATGTCTTTGATGAATGCCATCGCCGACGAAGCCAAGAACGGGCCGCGTCTCTTCACCTTCCGCTCGCGTGATGCTGGACTTTCGCCAAGTCAACTTTTCTCACGCCCAATATCCCTTCAATTATGGTGCGAAGCGGAAGGATGCCAGCATCCCGTCATCGCGCGAGACAAGGGCTTTTACGACATTCAACAGCCGCGTGAATGGGTGATGAAAATCGCGCCCTACGCCAACTTCGCCCTGGATGTTTTGAAAACGGTCGCTCCCATCGCCGCGCCAGCCATCAATACCTTCTTCGGCGAGAAGACCACCGAGAAATGGAAAATCGCCGACCAATTGAACCTGGCAAAAGCCATCGTTGACAAACTCCCCGTCGAAGTCAAAACCCCCGACCGTCCCATGCTGGAACGCGGCCTGGTCAGCGAACCCGAACGCTCCGGCATCCTCGCCCTTCACCGCCTGCTCAACGAACTCGATCCCACGCAGGATAAACTCGGCCTTCACCGCGTCGCCACCTACACCGGCGACTACCGCTGGCTGTGCGACCATCACTACGCCGCCTGGCAATCGAATATCCCGGATGTGATCCAGGCGCATTGACCCCTTACTGCGCGGAAAAGGGGAGAGACCGGGAGGGGGTGAGGGTAGAACGCGCGCTTGACAAAACAGGGCGGCGGGACTAGAATGGTTTCATTCAAAGAGATTGAGTTTTACTCAATGAAACCAAACCCTTCCCCCTCCAAAAACAGGTACAACATCGAAGCCCTGGCGCGCGGGCTGGAGATCCTGTCGTTGTTTTCCGTGGAGCGGCCGGCGCTTTCCCTTTCCCAGATCGTCGAAACCTTGCAACTGAACAAAAGCACCGCCTACCGCGTGCTGTCCACGCTGGAGGCGCTGGGCTACCTGGAACAGGACGCCGTCACGCGCCTGTACCGCCCCGGCCTGCGGGTGCTGCAACTGGGCTTCACCGCCGTCAACTCGCTGGAGATGCGCCAGATCGCCAGGCAGCACCTGGAGAAACTCTCGCAGGCCCTGGGCGAGACCGTCAGCCTGGCGGCGCTGGACGGCTTCCGCACCGTGTACGTGGACCGGGTGCGCAACCAGGCTATCGTGGGCGTGACGCTGGGAGTCGGGTCGAGCCTGCCCGCGCACTGCTCCTCGCTCGGACAGGTACTGCTCGCCGACCTGCCTGCCTCGGACCTGGACTTGCTGCTGGCTGCCCACGAACTGACCGCCTACACCCCCAAGACGCTGACCTCCGCCGCCGACTTGCGCGCCAGGCTGGAGGACATCCGGCGGCGCGGCTACGCTATCGGCGACGAGGAACTGGCGCCCGGGCTGCGCGCCGCTTCTGCGCCGGTGCGGGATTCGTCAGGGCGCGCGGCGGCAGCCGTCAACGTCACCGGTTCGACCGACCGCCTCAGTTACCAGCGCCTCGACGAACAGATCATCCCCGCGCTGTTGGAGACCGCCGCGCGCATCTCCACAGCCCTGGGGTACATTTTGTGATAAACAGGAGTATCTTATGGACTTCACCTTGAGCGAAGAACACCAGCAAGTCGTCAAAGTGGTGCGCGATTTCTGCCGCAAGGAAGTGGCGCCCATCATCAAAGAATCCGACCGCAACCAGGAAATGCACCCCAGCATCCTGCCGCGCATGGGCGAGTTGGGCATCCTGGGCATCTGCCTGCCGGAGAAGTACGGCGGGCAGGGCTTCGATTACGTCACCCTCGGCCTGGTGTGCGAGGAACTCGAATACATGGACACCTCGCTGCGCGTGGTCATGTCGGTTCACATGGGGTTGAACAGCATGGCGCTGCTGCAATGGGGCACGGAGGAGCAAAAGCAGAAGTACCTCGTCCCGCAGGCCAGGGGCGAGAAATACGCCATGTTCGGGCTGACCGAACCTGGCGTGGGCAGCGACGTAGCCAACATGGCCTCCACCGCCCGCCGCGAGGGCGACCATTACATCCTCAACGGCGAGAAGATGTGGATCTCGCTGGCCTCCAAGGCGCATCACATCCTGTGGGTGGCGCGCACCAACCCGGAGCGCCCCGACCCTCATGAGCAGTTGTCCGCGTTCATCGTAGATACCAGTTGGCCGGGCGTCTCGCGCGGCGACATCCACGGCAAACTGGGCGTGCGCGCCGGTTCCACCGGCTGGGTCAACTGCCAGGACGTGCGCGTGCCGGTCGAAAACCGCCTGGGCGAGGAAGGCGAGGGCTTCAAGATCGCCATGTCGGCCCTCGATAACGGGCGCTACACCGTCGGCGCGGGCGCGGTGGGCGGCATCCGCGCCTCGCTGGACGCCAGCGTCCGCTACGCAAAGGAACGCAAGGCCTTCGGCAAGGAGATCGGCAAGCACCAGTTGGTGCAGCAGAAGATCGCCCGCATGACGCGCGACTACGAATACGGGCGCTTGATGCTGCTCAAGGTCGGCTGGATGAAGAACCAGGGCATCCGCAACACGAAGGAGACCTCCCTGCTCAAGTGGTTCGCCACCGACGCCTCCTTCGACGCCGCCAACGAGGCCGTGCAGATCCACGGCGCGTATGGCTACAGCGACGAATATGACGTGGAACGCTACCTGCGCAACGCGCGCGGCCCGGTCATCTACGAAGGCAC
>JBMOMO010000172.1:8916-14349 GCA_049324135.1 Chloroflexota bacterium | reverse complement strand
CGCCTGCCCGCCGGTGGTGGTTTCGGGGTTGCCGAACATGACGCCGATCTTCTGGCGCAGTTGGTTGGTGAAGATGACGGCGGTCTTGGTCTGGTTGATGGCGCCGGAGAGTTTGCGCAGCGCCTGGGACATCAGGCGAGCGTGCACGCCCATGGTGGGGTCGCCCATGTCGCCTTCGATCTCGGAACGCGGCACGAGGGCAGCCACCGAGTCGATCACCACCACGTCCACTGCGCCGGAGCGCACCAGCGTTTCGGTGATTTCGAGCGCCTGTTCTCCGGTGTCGGGCTGGGAGACCAGCAGGTTGTCGATGTCCACGCCCACGCGCGCCGCATAGACCGGGTCGAGGGCGTGTTCCATGTCGATGAAAGCGGCCGTGCCGCCCAGTTTCTGGGCTTCGGCTACGATATGCTGGCAGATGGTGGTCTTGCCGGACGATTCCGGGCCGTAGATTTCGGTGATGCGCCCACGCGGAACGCCGCCCACGCCCAGGGCTATGTCCAGGGACAACGAGCCGGTGGGGATGACTTCGGTCGCCATGCTGTGGGCTTCTCCCAGGCGCATGATCGAGCCGTCGCCGTAGCGTTTGATGATGTCGCCGACGGCTTTGTCTAACACGGCCCGGCGGCCTTCGTCCATTTGGGGGGCGTCCTGTTGACTTTTGCGCGCCATAATTTTGTCTCCGAATCCAGCATGATAGGCTTGATAAAGTATGCGCAGAGTATAGCACAGATGTTCGGTGCGTCAAGAGGCGTTCCCGGTAAAGTTGGAATCGCTCTTGTAGCATCCTTCGATATTAGGTATAATGCCCTGCATTGTAAAGGCCATGATGGGAACGAGTAAACCCGTCCATGCTGGCAGCGAGCCCGGGGTTGGTGCGAGCCGGGTCAGCCGAATGGGTCGAAAATCCTCCTGGAGCCGCGAACAGAAAACAGTGTTCAGTGAACAGTGTGAGTAAGGAAGCCGGAGTCGTCATCCGTTAGCATAGACGCGGGGATGCGGATACAAGTCCTCGACCAAGCGCCTGCTTCGATACTCTTTCGAGAATCAGCAGGAAACAGAGTGGTACCGCGCGAGCATGTCTCTCGTCTCTGGGTAGAGACGAGAGTTTTCTTTTTGACCGGCAGATTATCTATAAAACTACCCGACTATCAGACTATTAGACTATTGGACTATCAGACTATCCGACCAGGAGACTATCATGTTCAAACCCGTATCTCCCAAACTCGATGTGACCTCGATGGAAGAGGATGTCCTGAAGTTTTGGAAGCAGAACGACATTTTCAAAAAGACCGTCGAGCAGCGCGTGGGCGGCCCGGAATACGTTTTCTACGAGGGCCCGCCGACTGCCAACGGCAAGCCGGGTGTGCATCACGTGTTGGCACGCGCCTTCAAGGACATGTTCCCGCGCTACAAGATCATGCGCGGCTATCACTGCTCGCGGCGCGGCGGCTGGGATACGCACGGCTTACCGGTGGAGATCGAGGTCGAGAAGCGTCACGGCTTTACCAGCAAGCAGGACATCGAGGACTACGGCATCGCCAGGTTCAACGAGGAATGCCGCAAGTCCGCTTTCGATTACATCCAGGAATGGGAGAAACTGACCGACCGCATCGCCTTCTGGGTAGACCTGGAGACGGCCTACGTCACTTTTACCAACGACTACATCGAGTCGGTCTGGAACATCCTGAAGAATTTCTACGACCGCGACCTGCTCTACAAGGGCTACAAGGTCGTACCATATTGCGCGCGCTGCGGCACGCCTCTTTCCGACCATGAAGTCGCCCTCGGCTACGACGAAGTTTCCGAGCCCTCGGTCTTTGTCCGCATGCCTGTCGTGGACAAGCCTGGCACCTCCTTCCTGGTGTGGACCACCACGCCCTGGACGCTGCCCGGCAACGTGGCGCTGGCGGTCCACCCCGATGTAGATTACGTCACCATCGAACGCAAGGCCGACGATGGCGGGAGCGAAAAACTGATCCTGGCCCAGGGGCTGGTGGAAAAAGTCTTCGGCGACGAGGAAGTCAAAGTGCTGGATACCTACAAGGGCAAGAAACTCAAGGGCGTGAAATACCACCCGCTCTTCACCTTCACGCCGCCCGACAAACCCGCCTACTTCGTCGTCACCGGCGATTTCGTCACCACCGAAGACGGCTCCGGCATCGTCCACATGGCGCCCGCCTTTGGCGCGGAAGACATGCAGATGGCCTATGAACATGACCTGCCCGTGCTGATGACCGTCCAGCCGGACGGCGCTTTCGTGCCGGAGATCAAGCCCTGGCGCGGCATGTGGGTCAAGGACGCCGACCCGCTCATCACCGAAGACCTGCGCGCGCGCGGGCTGCTCTTCCGGGTCGAGCCGTATACGCACACTTATCCCTTTTGCTGGCGCTGCAAGACCCCCCTGCTGTACTACGCCCGCGAGGCCTGGTACATCCGCACCAGCCAGTTCCGCGAGCGCCTGGTGGAACTCAACCGCACCATCAACTGGGTGCCCGACCACATCAAGGATGGTCGTTTCGGCAACTGGCTGGAGAACAACGTTGATTGGGCCCTCTCGCGTGAGCGTTACTGGGGCACGCCGCTGCCGTTATGGGAATGCCAGGAATGCGGGCATACCGAAGCCATCGGATCGGTGGTCGAACTGGCCGAAAAGGCCGGGCGCGACCTCTCGGACCTCGACCTGCACCGCCCGCACGTGGACGAGGTGACCTATCCCTGCCCACAGTGCGAAGGCAAGATGCAGCGCGTGACCGCCGTCATTGACTGCTGGTTCGATTCCGGCTCCATGCCGTATGCGCAATGGCACCATCCGTTCGAGAACCATAAAAAGTTCGAAGAGCAGTTCCCCGCCGATTACATCTGCGAAGCGGTGGACCAGACGCGCGGCTGGTTCTATTCCCTGCACGCCGTCAGCACCCTGCTCAAAGATGCAGTCTGCTTCAAGAACGTCATCTGCCTGGGCTTGATCCTGGATGGCGAGGGGCGTAAGATGTCCAAGAGCCTGGGCAACATCGTGGATCCCTGGGACGTGATCAACGCGCATGGCGCCGACGCCTTCCGCTGGTATCTCTACACCGCCAGCCCGCCCGGCCAGGAACGCCGCTTTTCATCGGACCTGGTCAGCGAGGTGGTGCGCGACTTTACCTTGACGCTGTGGAACGTCTACTCCTTCTTCGTGACCTACGCGAATCTGGACAAGCCGCAACTTGCCTCCGTTACCTGGAGCGAGAACCAACTCGACCGCTGGCTGCTCTCCGAGTTGAACGCCCTCGTCCGCGATGTGACCGCCGCTTTCGAGACTTACGATGCCCCCAACGCAACGCGCCCGATCGCGGCCTTCGTGGAGAAACTGTCCACCTGGTACCTGCGCCGCTCGCGCCGCCGCTTCTGGAAATCCGAATCGGATTCGGACAAGCAGTCCGCGTACCAGACCCTGTACGTGGCCCTGACCACGCTCAGCAAACTGCTGTCGCCGACCATGCCGTTCCTGGCCGAGGAACTGTACCAGAACCTGGTGCGCTCGGTGGACCAGTTCGCGCCTGAATCGGTCACGCTGGCCGAGTGGCCGAAGTACGAAGCGGCCTTCATCGATGAATCCCTCAACCGCGACATGGCGCTGGTCATGCGCCTGGTGTCGCTGGGGCACGCCGCCCGCCAGAAGGCCAACCGTAAGGTGCGCCAGCCGCTGGCCGAAGCCGCCTTCTCGGTCGGCAGCGCCGCCGAGCGCCAGGCTGTGACCGCCCTGGCAGACCTGATCGCCGACGAGTTGAACGTCAAGACCGTGCGCTTGCTGGACGCCAGCACCGAGGCCGTCTCGCACCAGGTCAAGCCGCTGCCCAAGCAACTGGGGCAGAAATACGGCAACAAGTTCCCGGCCATCCAGAAGGCCATCCTGGCGTCCAACCCCGAAGACGTGGCGCGCACGCTGCTGGCCGGCGAATCGCTCAAAGTGACCGCCGACGGGCAGGCTTACGAAATCCTGCCCGACGAGGTGGAGGTCAAGGCGCAGGCCAGGGAGGGTTTCGCTGTTGCCGAGGAAGGCGCCTATGTAGCCGCCCTGGTGACCGAACTGACGCCCGCGCTGGTGCAGGAAGGCCAGGCGCGCGAGTTCGTCCGCCGCGTGCAGGACCTGCGCAAGAGCGCCGGGCTGGACGTGGCCGACCGCATCACGCTGTACGTTGCGGCCTCAGCAGGCTTGAGGTCCGCGATCGAAGCGCACCGGGAGTACATCACTGCCGAGACGTTGACGTCCCTGCTGGTCTTCGACTCGCCTCCCGAGTCGGGCGCGCTGCTCAAGGAGGAATTGGACAGCGAAACACTGTCGGTCGGGCTGGTCAAGGCCTGATACCGAGACCGGGCAACAGGAAACCCTGTTGCCCGGTTCTTTTGTGCGCCCGGCGGGGGCGTTGACTGGGGTGAAACCCACATGCCGCGCCCTTCAATCTTGGATGGATGGGCGTAATTTCACAGCCGGATCACGAATCCGCAATATTCACACTTGATCTCATCCTGGCCGCGCAGGATGACCTGGTTCAGGTTGCCGCCGCACGACGGGCACTGGCTGGGCGCAGAGCGCGCCTGTTCCAGCCTCGCCGGGTCCAGGGGGACGGCGCGTTCCTGGTCGAACTCCTTTGCCCTGGCGCGCTGGATAAACGCCTGCCATTCCTCGCACGATTGCCAGATGTGGAAATGTGCCGCCTGTACCGGCGCGCCCGCAGCGAACTTAATCTCGATGTGATCTTCGTTCCTGAGCATCCCCTGTTTACTGGCGCTGACGCCTTCCACCAGCGCGACCGGCGCTTCGAGCAACAGGTTCTGCACCTTCTCCTTTTCGGTAGCAATGAAGAGCACTTTCTTGGTGGCGATCTCCTCTTTCTGCTCGAACAACAGGCGCTGGTCGGTCAGGTATAGCACGCCGTCCGGGTCCTCCTTCTGCTCCTTGCCGCCCCTGACCCACACCGCCTTGACCGCCATGACCCCCGCCTCGGTCGCCAACAATTGGAAAGACGCCTCGGCCAGTTCCTTCAGCATCCAGTCCACCTTGTTCAAGAAAGAGACCAGTTTTTGCGTTTCGCTGCGCAGCGAATCATACATTCCATTGACCGCGCGCCCGGCCGCCTCCGCCCTGTCTTCCAGGACTTTTGCCGCCGCCCGGGTCTTATCTAGCAATGGGCGCGCCGCCGCAGGGTTGCTGGTCAACCCGGCCAACTGTGTCATCTGCGTTTCGATGGGTCGCAGTCCCATCTGCAAATTGGCGGCTTGCTGATTCGCCTGCACGCTGACGGATGGATACAAAGCCTGCCACTGCTGTTCATAGTTGCTGGCCTGGGCTTCGATGTCCTTGCCAAAGACATACCCGCGCGTGCGCAGATCCTTGATCTTCTGGTCGAGGCCGCGCACGGTGGTCTGCATGTCTTCCAGCGCGTCGCG
>JBMOMO010000172.1:0-8816 GCA_049324135.1 Chloroflexota bacterium | reverse complement strand
ACTGCTGTTCATAGTTGCTGGCCTGGGCTTCGATGTCCTTGCCAAAGACATACCCGCGCGTGCGCAGATCCTTGATCTTCTGGTCGAGGCCGCGCACGGTGGTCTGCATGTCTTCCAGCGCGTCGCGTGCGCTGGACAAACGTGCCTTGTCTTGCAGCCCCTTGACCTGGCTTTGCAGGGCCGCATATTCGCTTTTCAATTGTTCTACGGGATTGGTGTTTGCCATGCTTTCTTCTCTCGCGTTGTTGTGGGGAAAAATGATACGCTGCCTGGGCGCGCCAGGGTATTTTTATTTTACCAACAAATCAGGCCATATAGTCATCATCCCATGCACAATGGTAAAATGAAGCATCACCTGTTCAGACAGAGGACCCATGACCCAAACCGACCTCCAAACCCGCGCGATCGATACCCTGCGCTTCCTGTCCGCCGACGCCGTCCAGCAGGCCAATTCCGGTCACCCCGGCTTGCCGATGGGCGCCGCCGCCATAGCGTTCACCATCTGGACCCGCCACCTGCGCCACAACCCTCGCAACCCGCGCTGGCCGGGGCGCGACCGTTTCATCCTCTCCGGCGGGCACGGCTCCATGCTGCTCTACTCACTCCTGCACCTCACCGGCTACGACCTCGCGCTGGACGAGTTGAAGGACTTCCGCCAATGGGGCAGCCGCACCCCCGGCCACCCCGAATACGGCCTGACGCCCGGCGTGGAGATGACCAGCGGCCCTTTAGGACAGGGATTTGCCACCGGCGTAGGGATGGCTATGGCCGCCGCGCATCTCTCCGCGACCTTTGGCCGGCCCGGCTTCGACCTCATCGATCCCTACATCTACGCCATCGTCACCGATGGCGATCTGATGGAGGGCGTGGCCTCCGAGGCCGCCTCGCTGGCCGGGCACCTCGGGCTGGGCCGCCTGGTCTACCTGTACGACGACAACCGCATCTCCATAGACGGCTCCACCGACCTGGCCTTCACCGAAGACCGCCTGGCGCGTTTCGCGGCCTATAACTGGCATGTGCAGTCGGTGGCAGACGGCAACGACGTGGACGCGATAGACAAAGCCATCCAGTCCGCCAAACAGGACCCGCGCCCGTCGCTGATCGCCTGCCGCACCGTCATCGGCTTTGGCGCGCCCAACCGCCAGGGCACCGCCAAGGCGCACGGCGAACCGCTCGGCGAAGAAGAACTGAACCTCGCCAAGCAAAACCTCGGCTGGCCGCTCGAACCGCGCTTCTACATCCCCGATGATGTGCTGGCCTTCTACCGCCAGGCCGTCGAGACCGGCGCGGGAGCGGAGTCCCGCTGGAACGGCCTGTTCGAGGCCTACGGCAAGCCCCACCTCGAACTGGCCGCCGAACTCCAGCGCCGCCTGGACGGGAGGCTGCCCGCAGGTTGGGACGCCGGCTTGCCCGTCTTCCCGCCCGACGCCAAGGGGCTGGCAACCCGCGCCGCATCCGGCAAAACCATCAACGCCCTGGCCGCCAAACTGCCCGAACTGTTGGGCGGCTCGGCCGACCTGGCGCCCTCCAACAACACGAAAATCGAAGGCAGTCCGGCTTTCCAAAAGGACAGCCCGCAGGGGCGTAACCTGCACTTTGGCGTGCGCGAACATGGCATGGGCGCGGCGCTGAACGGCATGGCGCTCTTCGGCGGCGTCATGCCGTATGGCGGCACTTTCATGGTCTTTTCGGATTACATGAAACCCGCCATCCGCATCGCGGCGCTGGCGCACATCCCTTCCATCTTTGTGTTCACTCACGATAGCATCGGGCTGGGCGAGGATGGTCCCACCCACCAGCCGGTGGAGCACCTGGCGGCTTTGCGCGCCATCCCCAACCTGTGTGTCATCCGCCCGGCGGACGCCAATGAAACGGTGGAAGCCTGGAAGGTGGCCGTCGCCCGCCGCGATGGCCCCACCGCGCTGGTCTTGAGCCGCCAGGCGCTGCCCACCCTCGATCGCGCGTTGATGGAAGACGCCTCGGAACTGGCAAGGGGCGCTTACGCGCTCTCGGACTTTGGGGATGAGGAGCCGGAATTGATCCTGATGGCTTCCGGCTCGGAGGTCAGTTTGATCTATGCTGCGGCGGCGCGCCTGGCGGCCGAAGGCGTGAACGTGCGCGCCGTTTCCTTCCCCTCCTGGGACTTGTTCGAGAAACAGGACGCCGCTTATCGTGAGGCCTTGCTGCCGAAACGCATCCGGGCGCGGGTGGCCGTCGAAGCGGGAGCAGGCCTGGGCTGGGAACGATACGCGGGCTCCGACGGCGCGGTCATTTCTATCGAGCGTTTTGGCGCCTCCGCCCCGGCCAAAGTCCTGTTCGAAAAATACGGCTTCACTGTCGAGCATGTGATCGAGAAGGCGCGCGAAGTTTTGTCACAGGAGTTACCCGGCAGTTCAACTGCCGGGTGATCTGTGGGCTGGATGAACTGAGGAGGCAGAGGCTTCGATGAAGATTGCCGTTGCCTGTGACCATGCCGGTTTCCCCCTCAAAGACGTAGTGCTGGAGGCGGCGCGCGCCGCCGGGGGCGAAGTCCTGGACCTGGGCGCGCATTCTGCCCAGCCGGTGGACTATCCTGACCTGGTGGAGAAGTTGGGGCGCGCCATCCAGGATGGGCGGGCCGAGCGCGGCATCCTGCTGTGCGGATCGGGCGTGGGCGCTTCGATCGCCGCCAACAAGATGACCGGCGTATATGCGGCCATCTGCCACGACACCTACTCGGCGCGCCAGGGCGTGGAGCATGACGACATGAACGTGTTGTGCCTGGGCGGGCGCATCCTGGGCCCTGAGCCGACGCGTGAGATCGTGGCGGCTTTCCTGGCAGCCCGCTTCCTCGGGGACGACCCCGGCCAGGAGCGCCACGCGCGGCGCGTAGCGAAGATCAGGAAACTGGAACAAGAAAGTTGCTCATCTGAACGATGAAAACTATTCAACCACGCCGACCTTCTAACTTATCCGGGTATGCGCAGGCTTGCCTGCAGGCTTTGGTGGATGCAGGACTGTCGAATCGCCTTTCGCTGGGCGGGGCGGTCGGATTGTTTCACTATCTAGAGTATCGCGCCACACATGACGTAGATGCGTGGTGGTCCGAGGCCGTCGCCGAACGACAAAAGCGGGAGGTGGTTGACGCCCTGACAACCGCCTTGTCCGAATTTGGTCGCGTCAGCGTTCGCTCTTGGGGCGACGTGGTTAGCGTTGAACTGTTGCAAGAAAACAAGACGGTGTTTAGTTTCCAGATTGCCGCCCGTACGGTGCGCCTTCAGGAACCAATTCTGGCCGGTTGGATCGACGTCCCGCTGGACAGCCTGCCGGATCTGTTGGCGGCAAAAATGGTTGCGTTGGTCGAGCGCGGCGCGCCGCGCGATTTCTTGGATATTCATTCACTATGCCAAGCGGGTGTGTTGACGGTGGACGAATGTTGGGCATTGTGGCAACGCAGGCAGTCCCTATCTGGCAGCGATGCTGACATTTTGCGCGCCCGCCTTGCTATCGAAACCCATCTTGAACGTATTTCCTTGCATCGGCCCCTGGAAAAAATCGCTGACGCAGAACAACGCGAGCAAGCGCGGCGGGTGCGGGATTGGTTCTCCAATATTTTCTTGCAGGTGAAAAAAGATGAGTGACGTTTCCTGGCTGGATGGCGCCTTGTATCCTGACACCGACATCCCTGAAGCGCTCGAAACGCAGGCCGAGCGGGTAGATTTTCTTGCCCGCTTGTGCGCTGCCTGGGACTTTGGGAT
Source organism: Chloroflexota bacterium (assembly GCA_049324135.1). Lineage (GTDB taxonomy): Bacteria > Chloroflexota > Anaerolineae > Anaerolineales > Villigracilaceae > JAABUE01. The sequence goes on along the minus strand of JBMOMO010000172.1, from coordinate 5,079 downwards.
TTTACCCCGCCAGGCGACGGTGACGGAAATTCGCAAACCGGAATGGGCGCCTGCCGTGGAAGCCTGCCGCTTGTTGACTTCCCCCGCGTATCACTTGCTGCGCCGCTGGCATCACCTTCCCCCGCTTCCCTACCTGGGGCAGCAGATTGCGGCCATCCGCGACGATCCCTGCCTGGCGCAGGTTTGATGATGGAGACAGGTAACACGTATGAATCCGATCCCACGCTTACTCGAAATTGGCCAGTCGCTCTGGTACGATAACATCCAGAGGAAACTGCTGGAGAACGGCCAGTTGCAGGCCTTGATCGCGCGCGGCGACATCCGCGGCGTGACCTCCAACCCGACCATTTTTCATAACGCCATTGCCAACTCCGCCGATTATGATGCGGCGCTCATCCCGTTGGCTTGGGCCGGTTGGGACGCCGAGCAGATCTTCTGGCAACTGGCAGTGGAAGATATTCAGGGCGCCTGCGACCTGTTCGCCCCGCTCTACGAAGAAACCAGGGGCGGCGACGGCTACGTCAGCCTGGAGGTCAGCCCCTACCTGGCGCACGAGACCAAGAAGACGGTAGAGCAGGCCCAAGCGCTGTGGGAGCGCGTGAGCCGCCCCAACCTGATGATCAAAATTCCCGCCACGCCGCAGGGCATCCCGGCCGTCCGCCAGGCGATTGCGGGGGGCGTCAACGTCAACGTGACGCTGATCTTCTCCCTGGCGCGCTACGCCGAAGTGATGGAGGCTTACCTGTCTGGCCTGGAAGATCGCGTGAAAGCCGGCCTGCCGGTGGATCGCGTCGCTTCTGTGGCCTCCTTCTTCATCTCCCGCGTGGATAGCAAAGTGGACAGACTCTTGCACGAGCGTCCCTACCTGCGTGGGCGGGCCGCCATCGCCAACGCCCGCCTGGCCTATGCGGCCTTTACCGAAACCTTCGACGGGCCTCGCTGGCAGGCGCTCAAGGCCAGGGGCGCGCAATTACAGCGCCCGCTGTGGGCCTCCACCAGCACGAAGAATCCGGACTACCCCGATACGATCTACGTGGACGCCCTGGTCGGCGCGTATACGGTCAACACCGTGCCGCCGCAAACGTTGGAGGCCTACCGCGAGCATGGCATGGCCTACGGCGCCATCACCCAGCAAATGGACAAGGTGCGCTCCACGATGGCCGAACTGGAAGGACTGGGCATCTCGATGGAGAAAGTGACCCAGGAACTGGAGGATGAAGGCATCCAGGCCTTTGCCGACGCGTTCAAGGACTTGCTGGAGGCCATCGAACGGCGACGCCAGGACGCCGCTTCGCAACTGGGACCGCTGGCTGCTCCCGTTTCCAAGCGCATCGCCCGCCTCGAAGCCGATTCCGTTCCCGCCCGCCTGTGGGACGGCGATCCCGCGCTATGGACCACCGATCCGGCCGGGCAGGCCGAGGCGCAAAAACGCCTGGGCTGGCTGCGCCTGCCGGAAACTTCGCGCGCCTTGCTGCCGGAATTGGGCGATTTTTCCGACCAGGTGCACTACGATGGTATTCGCAACGTATTGGTGTTGGGCATGGGGGGCTCCTCGCTTGCGCCCGAGGTCATGTCTCATGTGTTCGCCGATCCCACGCCCGAAGCCGCGGAAGGAAAGCCCTGCCTGGCCATCCTCGATTCCACCGACCCGGCGCAAGTGGCCTGGGCCGCCGAAGCCTACCCGCCCGAAAAAAGCATCTACCTCGTGTCCAGCAAATCCGGCGGCACAGCAGAGGTAAGCGCCATGCTGGACTATTTCTGGGAACGCTCCGGGCAGGACGGTTCGCGCTTTGTCGCCATCACGGATCCCGGCACGACGCTCGAAAAACTGGCAGGGGAACGCGGGTTTCGCAAGGTCTTCCTGGCGGATTCCAACGTAGGCGGTCGCTACTCTGCGTTGACCGCCTTTGGGCTGGTCCCGGCCGCCTTGCTGGGGTTGGACGTGAAGCGCTTGCTGGCGCGGGCCGCCTGGATGATGGCGCAATCCGGCGGCGCGGCGCCTGTGGCGCGCAACCCCGGCCTGGTATTGGGCGCCGTCCTGGCCGAGGCGGCCTTGCGCGGGCGCGACAAGTTGACGCTCCTGGCGGATGCGCCGTTGGCGACCTTCGGCTCCTGGCTGGAGCAGTTGCTGGCCGAATCCAGCGGCAAGGATGGGATAGGGATCATCCCGGTGGATCGTGAACCGGTGGGCGATCTGCCCGTTTACAAGAAAGACCGCTTGTTCGTCTATTTGCGCCAGACAGGTGAATTCGACCAGCAAGTCGGCGCGCTGCGCGAGGCCGGGCAACCCGTCCTAGAGATCGCGGTCGGGAACGCCTATGACCTGGGTGCGGAGTTCTACCGCTGGGAAGTTGCAACGGCGGTCGCCTGTCACATCCTGGGGGTGAACGCCTTCGACCAGCCCGACGTCGAGGACGCCAAGAAACGCGCCCGGACCAAGATCGCAGAGTTCCAGGAAAAAGGCAGCCTGCCTGTGGGCGAGTTCGTTTCACTGGCAGATGCAAAACCGGCCCTGAAAAATTTCCTGGCGCAGGCCAAGGCCGGCGATTATGTCGCCATCCTTGCCTACCTGCCACGCTCCAGCGAAATGACTACCGCTTTACAAGATTTGCGCGTCGCCATCAGGAAGAAAACCAGGTGCGCTGTCACGTTGGGGTTTGGTCCGCGTTACCTGCATTCCACCGGCCAACTGCACAAGGGCGGCGCGGATAATGGTTTGTTCCTGCTGGTCACTGCCGAGCCGGCCCAGGACATCGAGATTCCAACCCAGTCCATGAGTTTCGGCGCATTGGAGCGGGCGCAGGCGTTGGGGGATTATGAGGCTTTGCAGGCGCGCGGCCGCAGGTTGTTGCATGTCCACATCTCCCAACCGGATGCGGTTTCGGCGTTGCTCAAAAAAATATAGCAAGTAGGGCGGAATTAATTCCGCCCTACGCTTTCATGGGTGGTGGGTTTTTTATTCTGACAACCTGCGTTTTTACTGGAGCGCCGATTCCAGGTTGGGGGTGGTAGGAACGCGCTCCGTCCAATATTCGTGGATGGTGACTTCCGCATCTTCGCGCAGTTTCGCCAGGAAATCGTTGAAGGCGGTCTCGCGCGCTTGCGCATAACCGTCAGCGGTCAGGGGCAGGGTGGCGCGGTTAATCACCTGAATGATGTGGAAGCCAAAACTGGATTGCACCGGTTCGCTGACCTGGCCGGGTTCTAGGGCGTAAGCGGCTGTTTCGAATTCGGCTACCATCTGGCCTTTGCCAAACCAACCCAGGTCGCCGCCAGCGACGGCGCTGCCGGGGTCTTGCGAAACTTCCTGGGCGATCTTGGCAAAGTCTTCCCCCTTGTCCAGGCGTTCGATGACTGCTTTGGCGCTCTCTTCATCGGGCACCAGGATATGGCGCGCCCAGACTTGTTCTTCTTCTTGGGGTGTATCGGCAGTGACAGCCTCGAAGAGTTTCTGGCGCAGCAGTTCGAGTTCGAATAACTGCTCGTATTGTTCCTGGGTGAGACCGGTTTCCATGATGCTTGCCATGGCGGTCGCATACTGGCCCTGGTAGCCTTCCAGGGTATACGGCGTCGCTGTGGGCAGGGGCGTGGAGGTCGGCGCGGGCGTAGATTCGACCGTCGGTGTGGCAGACAGGTCAGGGGTCGCTGTCCCCGCAGGGGATGATATGGGAAGCGGGGTGGCGGTCGGGCCAATCGTCGGCGTGGGAGTGACCGTCACCAATTTCATCTGTTCCGCAGACAGGGTCGGGTAGACGACTTCCACCGGGGTGGGGGTGATGGTGGGGGTGAGCGTGCCGTTCGGGAAGAAGCGGAATTGTTCCCGCCGGAAGGCTTCCACTTCCTCGGCGCTCACGCTAATGCCGCGTCGTTCCGCCTCCTGGCGGATGAGGGCTTCCTCGATCATCGCGTCCATCACTTGCTGCCCGACCGAAGTGGGAATATCCAGGGACATCTGGATCTGTTCGAGTTGCGCAGCGACGTCCATGCCAAACATTTGCTGGTATTGCAGGTACTGTATGTACTGGTTGACCAGTTGGTCGCGCTGGATCTGGACGCGCGCCTGGAATTCCTTGGTGGTAATTTTCTCGCCGTTCACTTCGACCACCGGCTGGAGTTTCTGCAGGACGTTGATGTCCAGGTATCCATATCCCAGGATGAGGGCGACGGACGCGACGACCACGATGGCAATGATTTGGATGATGCGCGTTTGCCTGCGCTCGCGTTCCAGGCGGGCAATGTGTTTTTTGCTTGCGGTTTTGGGATTAGGCGCCATGGGTTGCCTCCATCAGGCAGCCAGGGAGGAGGCGTTTCGGTCCTCGCTGGCTGCGCAGGGATTAGTTATGGCCTTCTTCCCAGTATTTGCCGGTGAAGGGCAGCAGGGCGATGTGGCGGGCGCGCTTGATCGCTGCGGCCACCTCGCGCTGGTGTTTTGCGCAAGCGCCGGTCTGGCGGCGCGGGCGGATCTTGCCATCATCGGTGATATAGCGTTTGAGCAGGTCTACTTTTTTGTAATCAATCACCAGTTCTTTGTCCGAGCAAAACTGGCAGAATTTGGGGCGCGAGAAGAAGCGGCGTTCCTGCCCCCCCTGGCCGCCCTGGGCGCCTGCATTGCGATTGTAACGATCTTCAGTCATTTGTTACTCCAATTACCCTGTTAGAAGGGAAATTCATCTTCATCGACCACCGGTTCAGCCTGTTCGCCGCCGGATGCGGTTTCCTGGGCCTGGTTGTTGTTTTCGCGCCGGTCGCCCAACATCATCATCTCGTTGGCAACGATCTCCACGCTGGTGTGTTTTTGGCCTTCTTTGTCTTCCCAGCGGCGGGTCTGCAAGCGGCCTTCGATGAAGACTTGCTGCCCTTTGTAGAGATACTGTTTGCAAATTTCCGCCAGGTTGCCCCAGGCGACGATGTTGAACCACTCCGTTTCGGTGTGGCGTTCGCCGTCCACTGTGTTCCAGGAACGGCTCACGGCTACGGTGAAAGTCGTCACCGGGCGTCCGGAGGGGGTGTAACGCATCTCCGGGTCGCGCCCCAGGTGGCCGATAATCATCACTTTGTTCAAGCCTCGGCTCATAGGAT
>JBMOMO010000171.1:0-14376 GCA_049324135.1 Chloroflexota bacterium | reverse complement strand
CGGCGAGTACTACAAGTTGAGCCTGATGTCGCCGTTCTTCAACCCTGGGCCGTTGCCCCCCTCTGTCCCCCCAATTTCCGGGAGAAATTGGGGGGATGCAAGGGGGGCTAAATCCCAATTTCCGGGGGAAATCGGGGGGGATGCAAGGGGGGTAATCCCCATCTACATCGCCGGCGTCAACACCGGGCTGGCGCGCCTGGCGGGCGAGACCTGTGAAGGCTTCCACGCGCACCCGTTCAACAGCCCGCGTTACCTGCAGGAGGTGATCCTGCCGGCCATCCAGGAAGGCGCCAAAAAGGAAGGGCGGCAGCGGCGGGATGTCTCCGTCTCGGTGACGGCCTTTGTGGCGACCTCGCCCGAAGAACAGAATTTCGTGCGCTCGCAGATCGCTTTCTACGCTTCCACGCCCTCGTACCGCCCGGTCTTTGCCCTGCACGGCTGGGAGGAGGTGGCCGAGCGCCTGTCCGCGCACGCCGTCAAAGCGGAATGGGGCGAGATGTTCAGCCTGGTCACGGACGAAATCCTGGAAACCTTCTGCATCGTGACGGACGAGGCCTCCCTGCCCGGCAGGTTGAAAGAACGCTATGACGGCCTGGCCGACCGGCTGACGCTCTACAGTCCCTTCACGCCCGGCGAAAGGGACGCCTTCTGGAAAAGGCTGGTCGAGTCGTTCCAGGACTGAACAGGCGTTGCAGCCCGACAACTCCCGTTATCGGTAGCCGCCCAAGAGCGCGCGACATGGGTAAAACGGGGGACTTGTTTTTTGCCTTGTAACGCTCATACTAGAGGATGAGGTGACAGCGCCAATCGACACGACGCGGGAAACATTACCCGGCATAGTATCGCCCTGTGAGAACTGTGCCAACCGCGAAGATTTTGTATCATGCTGTCATTGCGAGCGCAGCGAAGCAATCTCCAGATAACAGGGGATTGCTTTGGCGGAAGCCTGCCCTGCGTAGTCCCCGCAGGGGGAGCGAAGCCGAAGGGAACGCCGCCTCGCAATGACAGGCAAGGTTGGTTGCGACTTGAAAGTCGCACTACGGATTCACATCACAATTTGTTATCAGCAAAGGAGCCATCCATGAACCGAAAATTATTCCATCCCCTTGTAGCCCTGTTGGCCTTGTGGCTGGCCGTGGTGAACTGCAACGCGCCGTCGGCAACGCCGGAGGAGGCCCCGCCGGAGACGCAATCTGTGGAAGACGTTGCGCAGACGGCCATCGCGCTGACCTTTGCCGCGCAGACCAGCAGCGCGCCCCCGCCGACCGAGGCCCCGCCTGCGGCGGAGGCGACCGCCCAGCCGACCGCCTGTAGTCCGACCGTGACGGCTACCACCAACGCCAACGTCCGCAGCGGGCCCGGCACCGACTACGACGTGGTCGGCTCGCTGCCGTTGGGCGGGACCGCCGCAGTTGCCGGGCGCAATGACGCCAATACCTGGTGGTACATTGCCTTCCCGGGCGGCGCGGGCGGTCACGCCTGGATCGCTGGAAGCGTGACGACCGCTGCCTGCCTGCCGGATGTGGTCGCGGTCATTGCCGCGCCGCCGCTGCCGAGCGCGCCGGCGGCCGACTCGGGTTCAGAATCCGAAGATGCGGGAGGCGAGGAAGAGGAAGAAGAGGAAGAAGAACCGCCTGCGCCAGCCGCCCAGCCGGACCTGGTTGCAAGCGGGATGCAGGTGTGGCCCGACCCGGCTACCAAAGGTGAACCGATCGATGTGATGGTGCGGGTCACGAACCAGGGAGACGCCGCCTCCGGTAATTTCTCGGTGCAATGGTGGGCTACCTGGGCAGTGGTAGGCTGCAACTGGTCCGTGCCTTCGATGGCGCCGGGAGAGACCAGGGATCTGGAATGTTCGTATACCTACAGCGGTTGGGCGAACTACGCGATCAAAGAATGGGTCGATCCGGGCGGCCTGGTAGACGAGTCGAACGAGGGCAACAACACCCGCGAGGATACCCTGCAAGTCCAGTCGGATTGACAAACAGCCTTGTGAAGGGAAGTTGTCTCCTTCACAAGGCCATTCATTTCAACCCATCAGGCCGCGCCTTCGTCGGGGACAAGATAGGCCACAGCGCGGCCTTTTTGCCCGTCCATGACCAGGTCCATGTGATGGCCGGGACGGTAATCTTTGACGGCCAGCAGGCGCAGGGTGCGGGTGAGGCGCTTGTCGACCGCGATGAATTTGAGCAGGCGGTTGGGAGTCTTGTAGAAGAAGTCGTGGTTGAAGCGGGCGTCCTTGTCATCCAGGAAGACAGCCAGCGGGTAGATGTGGGCTTCCATCAGGTCCTGGAAGAAGTGCGTGCCAAAGGAAGGTTCAGGGGAAGCGCCAATCGCCTCACCCGAAAGTTCGACCAGCGCCAGCGTGTTGTGGATGTCGCCATAGGCCACGTGGACGCCCAGGTCGGGGGTGGAGGTGCCCCAGCGGCCCGGCCCGACCGCGATGAAAGCCTGGTCTTTGAGGGCGGCGTTGAGCTGCCCGATGGCGCGCTCCAGTTTCGTGCGTTCGGCCTGGCTGGTCAGGCTGAAATAGCCCTCCGGCGTGACGAACAGCGCGTAGCGGATGCCGGTCACGAGGCCCTGCGGCACCATGCGCTGGGTGGAGAAGATGACGTCGGTTTCGAGCAGTTCGCGCGGCAACTGCGCTTCACCCGAGTCCTGGATGTGGCTTTGCGGGCGGCATTGCAGCAGGGTGATGCGCACATCCGGGTGTTGCGAGTGCGGTTCTCGCACTTCCACAGTAAATTCTGTATCAACCGGCGAGTCGTAATGCTGTTCCAGCAGGTTCAACGCGTCGCGGATGCGCGCGGCAAAGGGGGTGCGCGTCAACAGCCCGTCGTAGGTAATGACCAGTTTTTCCAACTCTACCATGCTGGTGTGCATGGTCGCCAGGTAGCCGTCCTGCTCGACCTGCGCGATGAAGCGCAGCGGCGGGTAGCGCGTGTTGAGCGCCTCGCGCACAGGGACGCTGCGCAGTTGGTTGGCTTCCAGGTCGATCACGTCCACGTTTTGCTGGGAGTAGCGGCGGATGGCGCGGATGTCGGAGGCCGGGTGCACAGACGGGTGACTGAGCGCCACCAGGCGCGGATAATCGTCTGCTACCTGTTCGACGGCGCGGGTGCCCAGCCCCCACACCAGGCGCAGGAATCCGTCTTCCTGGCGGATGTGCGGCGACCAGCGGTACAGGTTGCGGCTGAAGGCCACGCCCGCGCCATGCGGCAGGAAATAACGCCCAAACTGCTCGCCCTCCACGAACTGGATGAGGATGGCGATGCGTTCGTCGTAGTCGGCCAGGCCTTTGATGTGGCGGTACAGCAGCGCATTGGGATTGTATGCGCTGGCATAGACGCGGGCAATGGCGTTGGTCAGGGCAAACAGGTTTTCTTCGGGAGCGCCCTGGTTGGGGCAGAAGAAACTATCGTATTTCCCGGCGAAGGAGGTGCCAAAATTGTCCTCCAGCAGGCTGGACGAACGCACGATCAGGGGCGTCTTCCCGGCGGCCTTGACCAGTTCTTGCAAGCGTTCCACGATCTCAGGCGGGAATTGTCCTTTCGAGCATTCTGCCTGGATGGCCGGGTAGTCGGCGCGCATCTGCTCTTCGGTCTTGTATTTCTGGTCGTTCCAGTGCATCAAACCGTTCAACGACATGAACGAGTAGAACACATCCGAGCCCAGGTAGTACGAGACCGGTATCTTGAAACTGTCGAGTACCTCCGGCGGGGCGGTCTCTTTCAGGATGCGCATGGCCAGCAACATCCCGGCCGCCTTGCCGCCTACTTTGCCGCCGCCGATCTTGCGCTGGCGGATATCCACCAGGTCGGCTACTTTGAACCATTGGCGCGCCAACGAGATATATTTCAATTGGTCGCTGATCATGGTGCGGATGAGCACCACTTTGATCTCTTGCAGGCGCGCCCGGTACTTCTTGCGCTCCTCCAGCGGCATGGAAGCGATCAATTCGGCTTGCTCGAAGAGCATGTCCTGGGGGGCCAGTTCCGGGTTGAACCACACAAAATCCGACTCCTCGCTGCCGCGTTCGGTCAACATCTGACGGACGATGCGCTCGAAATCCGGGTATGGCAGGTTGTAGGCAAAGTAAAAGTCCGTGAGCGAATCGCGGATGCGCGCCAGGCGTTTTTCCCACACATCCATGCTTTCCTCGGCCAGCGGATTGTGGACTCCCTCGCGCGCCTGGGATTCGATCGCTTTGCGCCGCGCTTCGGTTTCGAAGGCATCCTGCGTAATAATGCCGCGCTCGAACAATTCGCGCCGCATTCGTGAGCGGATGCGGCTGCTCAGGATGGGGTATTGGTTGAGTGTGAGGTAGATGCTGAGGACGTTGTCGGAGGAAGGGGTTGGGAGGGTCATAATGAAGATTGTAATACAAGAAAAATATTAATATGGGACGGATTTTTCACCCGCTGTTGTCCCGCTTGTGTTAAAATGCGCGCCAGGAAATTGCGAGGGACTCGCGTGCAACAGCCCTCGTTTTCTTGTAAGCCGATTTTACGATATTTCAGACCTTAAAAGGAGTGTAAAATGCAAATCAGCAGATCCATGTCCGACCTGATGAGCGCCCAGGCAGGGAACGAGTTGGGCGCCTCCAACCAGTACGTCCAGATCGCGACCTATTTCGACGGCCAGGCGCTTTCCAAACTGGCCAGGTTCTTCTACGACCAGGCAGAAGAAGAACGCGAACACGCCATGAAGTTCGTCCACTACCTGATGGATGTAGGCGCCACGCTGCACATTGCAGCCATCCCGGCTGCGCAGGCCGAGATCGGCACAGCGGAAAAGGCCTTCGAGATGTCGCTGGCTTGGGAGCAGGAAGTGACCCGTCAGATCCACGCCATGATGGACCTGGCCGTCGAGGAAAAGGATTACGCCTCGCAGGCCTTCCTGCAATGGTTCGTGACCGAGCAGGTGGAGGAAGTGTCCACCATGGAGAATATGCTCGAAGTCGTCCGCAAGGCAGGCGAAAAGAACCTGCTGATGGTGGAAGCCTACCTGACGCACAACGCCAGTTAGTTGGAAGGTTGACTCGCCGGGCCGCATACGGGATCGCCGTGTGCGGCCTTTTTTACTGTTCAGAATAGCAACGAATTTAACCGCCTCGCGTCTGCGCACAACAAGTATAATAGCCTCGACATCACGCCTTACGAATTACGTACCACGAATCACAACCCTCGAAATTTGCCAGACCACACCATGTCCCAACATAACATTACCGACGACCTGGACGCCCTGCTGGACGTCCTGCCTGCCAACATCCGCCACGCGGTCGAAAAGGCCAACGACAGCGACAACCTGCTCGAAATCATCCTCGACCTGGGGCGCGCGCCCACCGCCCGCTTCGTCGAACGCGAGATCGTGCTGCGCGATACGGAAATCACCCGCGCCGAGATCGACTACGTGGACGAGCGCGTCGGTTCCTTCGACGCCGACAACCGCGCCGGCATCGAGCGCACCCTGCACCGCATCTCCGCCATCCGCAACCGGCTGGGCGTGATCGTGGGCCTCACCCTGCGCGTGGGGCGCGCCGTGTACGGCACCATCGACATCATCGAAGACATCATCGAATCGGGCAAGTCCATCCTCATCCTCGGCCGCCCGGCGGTCGGCAAGACTACCCTTCTCCGCGAGGCGGCGCGCATCCTGGCCGAGAGCAAGCGCGTCATCATCGTAGACACCTCCAACGAGATCGGCGGCGACGGCGACGTGCCGCATCCCGCCGTAGGCAAGGCGCGCCGTATGCAAGTCCGCGAGCCGATGCTCCAGCACGAGGTCATGATCGAGGCGGTCGAGAACCACAACCCCGAAGTGATCGTCATCGACGAGATCGGGCGCGAACTCGAAGCCCTGGCAGCCCGCACCATCGCCGAGCGCGGCGTGCAACTGATCGGCACGGCGCACGGCAACACCCTCGACAACCTGCTGCTCAACCCCACCCTCAGCGACCTGGTAGGCGGCATCGAGGCCGTCACCCTGTCGGACGAGGAAGCCCGTCGGCGCGGCACGCAGAAAACCGTCCTGGAGCGACGCGCGCCGCCCACCTTCGACGTCCTCATCGAAATCCAAAACCGCGACCGCTTCGCCGTCCATCCCGACATCATGGCCTCGGTGGACGCCCTCCTGCGCGGCTTCCCGCTGCCGCCCGAAATCCGCATGCGGGATGTGGACGGGCAGATCAAGATCGAGAAAGCGGCAGCAGTTCCCAGTCACCGGATGGAGGCGAACGGGAAGGGACCGCTTCGGACGGGGCCCCGGCCGGCTCCCGTTTCCCAGCCCCCTGCCGCGACCGAAGCGGAATCCGCTGCCCCCTCCGAGCCGCGCGCCCCGCTCCAGACCATCCGCATCTACCCGTATGGCGTGGCGCGCAACCGGCTGATGCAGGCCGCCAAGCGCCTGGGTGTGCCGGCCATCGTGATGCGCGACGTGGAGGAAGCGGATGCGCTGGTGACGCTGCGCTCGTACTATCGCAACCGCCAGCACACGGTGGTGGACGCCGAAGCGCGCGGGATGCCGATCTACGTGCTGCGCGCCAACACGGTCAACCAGATCGAGCAGTTCTTGAGCGACCTGTTCAACCTGCCCAGCGTGCAGGCCCCCTCCGGCGAAATGGACTTCGTGCGCCAGCAGACCCAGTCGGCCATCCAGGCCGTGCTGAACGGCGAGCGCTGGGTGGACCTGCCCCCCGGCCCCTCGCTGGTGCGCCGCTTGCAGCACGAGATGGCGCGCTCCGCCGAGTTGACCTCGCATTCGTATGGGAAGGAGCCGAGGAGGCATGTGAGGATCTTTCGTGAATGAGGGAAAAGGTATAAAATTACATCTGTTATCAAAGTTATGTTAGATAAAAGCAACCTCTCCTATCCCATGAAACAGGGAGGCCAACTAAAATGGCTACTCTAAATTTTGAAAACGAAAATCGTTCTTTGGATGACTGGTATAAGCTTATAAATTCAATTTACTTAGAAGCAAATTTTTATAGGGATTCTGACTCCATTCTAATACACCTTTATGAAATCCTAGGGGGAGTTGCAACATTAACGATGGGCAAGAAAAAGCTTAGAGTATCTATAGATATTTTTTTAGCCAAAGCGATTGGTTGGTGGTTATCGTTGTGTGGGAAAGTTGGGGTTAGGAGTGTAGAAGAAATGATATGGGCGAAGTATCCATATCTGTGCCCATATTGTCAAAGTTCTGAGCATATTCCGGCACAATGTAAAGGTTCTGGCAGAAAAAACGATATTGATTGGAAAGCACTTCGCGATAGGGCTGATCGTAATCGCCCCCAAAAACCTCGCACTATTTCCGAATGGCAAAGAATGTTTCACAAAATATATGGCAGTGACGAGATTGATAGACGGATGGACATCCAGGCCCACATTATGGAAGAGATGGGCGAGCTAGCTGAAGCAGTTAGATTTCTTCCTGTGAATCATTTGCATTTCATGAATGAAGCAATTGATGTCTTTGCTTGGATAATGAGGTATGCAAATGAAATTGAGACTGCCCCAACTCAGGATGAAAGGCATCTCCAACATATGGCTATGCTCGAGAGAGCCATGATGGAGGAATATCCTGGACATTGCAAGTATTGCGGCCAATTGCCATGCAAGTGCCCTCCTGTGCCAGAGGAGGCGCTTATTAGAATATCCAAAGCACTTCCCGAAGAGGCTTTTCCTGATGTCAGACTATCTAAACTCCTTTCATTTCAGGAGGCAGTGCAACTTTTTAGAACAAGTTCAACATATTTCCGATTTGCCGGGTCTAGTCTTGTGGAAAAAGAAATCAGAGAGATGGCTAATTATCTTATTGGATTAATTAGTCGAATTGAATCTCAAGATACCCAAATATCCCATCTAATCTTAAGTATTCAAGATATTTCTAATAAACAAAGTATTACTCAGGCTAGTGTTGACAACTTAGTTGAAGATTTACAAAATGCTTCTCCTGAATTTCGTAATATTTTAATTAATTTCTTGGAAGGAATAAATGCCGGCATTTGGACAGAGGTGCTAATTAGATTGCTATCAGTGCCAAGATAAGGCTAGAATCAATGTGCGCTAAAAAAAGTTTTTTCATCACAATTGAAGGTCCAGAGGGTAGCGGCAAGACAACTCATATCTTGCCACTTGCTCGTTTTCTGAGAGAATGTGGCCATAACGTTTTTGCTACTAGAGAACCTGGAGGCACATCTATTGGAGACCAGATACGTTCTATAGTGACGAATCTTGAAAATATAGAAATGCACCCTCGAACAGAGATTCTTCTTTTTCAGGCCTCTCGTGCTCAAGTAGTTGAACAGGTTATAAAACCGCATATGGCTAATGGCGAAATTGTATTATGTGATCGATATGCAGATTCTACTTTAGCATATCAAGGGTATGGTCATCAGACCAATATCGAAGAACTTCACGATCTAATACGATTTGCAACGGGTGGGCTAATGCCTGATATTACAATCTTACTAGATATTGATGTACGCCTTGGATTACGCCGTAAGACGACTAATGGTGAGTGGAACCGTCTAGATGCACTGACCTTTGAATTTCATCAGCGTGTTCGTAATGGGTATCTAGAGCTAGCTAAAAAAGAACCTGAAAGATGGATTGTTATTGATGCTCAACAACCCTCGGATACTGTACAGGACGAAATGAGAAAGTCAATAATTAAACGCTTGGAGTCAGATACTTGACTCAGATATTATTTTTGAAACTTCTGAAGGTTCTGGAAAGTCCTCGCACATCCCCTATCTCGTCGAGTACCTGCGCGAGAAGGGCTATCCCGTTTTCCCCACCCGCGAACCGGGCGGGACGTCCATCGGCGAGCAGATCCGCGAGATCTTGCATAACCTGAAAAATACCGAGATGAACCCGCGCACCGAGACATTGCTCTACCAGGCGGCGCGCGCGCAGTTCGTGGAGCAGGTGGTGCGTCCGCGCCTGGAGGCAGGCGGGATCGTGCTGTCCGACCGTTATGCTGACTCGACTGTCGCCTACCAGGGCTACGGTCACCAGCAGGATTTGGAGCAGGTGCGCGCGCTCATCAAATATGCCACTGGTGGGCTGGTCCCTGACCTGACCATCCTGCTCGACCTGGACGTGGAGATCGGCCTGAAGCGCAAGCAAAAAGCCGAAGAGTGGAACCGCCTGGACGCTTACACGGTCGAGTTCCACCGGCGCGTGCGGGCGGGCTACCTGGAGATGGCGAAGCAGGAGCCGGGCAGGTGGGTGGTAATTGACGCGGGGAAGGAGTGGGGGAATGTGCAGGAGGAGTTAAGAGAGGTGGTTTCCAAGCGGCTGCTTAAGGGGTGATTCGCTTCGGTTCGGCGGCGTAAATCCGGGTGGAAGAAGCCAACGGTATCGAGGGGAAGATTTTTGCGTGTCACCGCATCAGGGATAATAACGATAAAATATATCTTGATACTCCTGTTTCTGCGTCCCCGCCAGGAAGCGTGGATGGTGAAGGTGAAACCATGACCGACAAAATCAAATCCGTTCCCGTGCTTTCGTCCGAGATCACGCCCAAGTCGCTGTATCTCTCGCGCCGCGATTTCCTCAAGGCGGCCGGCATCGTCACCGGCGGGGCGCTGCTGGCAGCGTGCGGCGTCCAGGCCGGGGAAACGCCGAAGGCCAGCCAGCAAGCCCCGGTTCCAGGAGGCGCAGCGGTCCCCCCGTCCGTCTCCGGCCAGACCGACGAACTGGGCGATCCCGTCAACACGTACGACGACATCACCAACTACAATAATTTCTACGAGTTCAGCACCGACAAGCAGGCTGTGGCGCCGCTATCAAAGGATTTCAAGTCCAGCCCGTGGACGCTGGAAGTGGGCGGGCTGGTGAACAACCCGAAGACCTACGGCGTCGAAGACCTGCTCAAATTGTTCCCGCAGGAAGAGCGCATCTACCGCCTGCGCTGCGTGGAGGCCTGGAGCATGGTCATCCCGTGGAACGGCTTCCCGCTGGCCGGCCTGTTGAACGAAGTCCAGCCCACCAGCGACGCGAAATTCGTGCGCTTCGAGGCTATCTACGACCCACAGGAACTGCCGGGGCAGAAAAGCCCGTTCTACACCTGGCCGTACCAGGAAGGCCTGCGCCTGGACGAGGCCATGAACGACCTGACCATCCTGGCGACCGGCCTGTACGGCGAGATGATGCCCGCGCAGAACGGCGCGCCCATCCGCCTGGTGGCGCCGTGGAAATATGGCTTCAAGTCCATCAAATCGATTGTGAAGATCGAACTGGTTGCTTCCCAACCCTCTACCCTGTGGAACGACGCCGCGCCGGGCGAATACGGCTTCTACTCCAACGTCAACCCGGATGTGTCGCACCCGCGCTGGTCGCAGGCCAGCGAACGGCGCATCGGCGAGTTGGGACGCCGCCCCACGTTGCTGTTCAACGGCTACGCCGAAGAAGTGGCTCACCTGTATGAGGGTATGGATCTGGCAAAATATTACTAATTTGACAATGTCATATTAAACATTTGTTCTATAAAACTCTATGCTTTCTGTCACTGCGAGCGAAGCGAAGCAGTCTCCTGGTTTGCGAGGGGATTGCTTCGTCGCAAAGAACGCTCCTCGCAATGACAACTATACGAAAATGTGACATTGTCAAACTAACCACACAGACGTGAAACACCGTGCGAATGAAATTACGCTTCACCCCCCTGCAAATCCTCATGCACCTGTACGCATGGAGCGCCATCGCGCACCTGCTGTTCGACTTCGCCTTCGGCAACCTGTCCCCCAACCCCATCCAGGATCTCGAGCAGCGCACCGGACGTCACGCCATCACCCTGCTGGCGCTGTCCCTGTTGTGTACGCCGCTCAATACGCTCTCAGGCTGGAAAGAGCCGCTCAAACGCCGCCGCGCGCTCGGCCTGTACGCCTTCCTGTACGCCGCCATTCACGCGCTCATCTACCTCGACCTCGACTACGGCCTGGCCTGGAGCCTCATCTTCCAGAACGTGATCGAAAAGCCCTACATCATCTTCGGCGTCATCACTTTCCTGATGCTCATCCCGCTGGCGGTCACATCCTTCGACCTCTGGAAAGTCCGCCTCAAGAAAAACTGGAAACGCCTGCACCAGACCGTCTACCTGATCGCGCCGCTGGCGGTGTTGCACTACGGATTATCGAAAAAGGGAGACTTCTTCCAATTGCAGGGCGACGTGGTCCGGCCCTTCATCTACGGACTGGTCGTGCTGACCCTGTTGGCGCTGCGCATCCCCGCCATCCGCAAGGGACTCGCCTCGTTCCGGACCCAGTACCTGGTTCCGTTATTTCGGCGGCGTCCCGCCTGAGAGGTCTTGTTGCTTTTCTCGGAGTCCGATAACCCCAGTTGCCGGCAGTCTGGCGAAGCCAGGTTGCCTTCCCCCTTCGGGCGCTTCGCGGAAACTGGCGCAGACCTGCCTGCATCAGCGCCGCCGCCCTGGCCTGACCGCCAGCCTGCCCTGCCTGCACCGCGCCGCCCTGGCCTGACCGCCAGGACAGGCAGGCACAGGTGGACGGACAGTCCAGGGGACAGGCAGGCGCAGGTGAGCGCAGTCGAAGGGTTAGCGGATTGCATCCCAGCGCCTTGGCGTAGTCTTTACGACGCAACATTTTATAATTTAGCCGCCCCTGCGCAATACGGACGGCTATTCGCCCCAATTTTGCAAGTATAATCTTTGCCCATGTCCAAACGCTTTGTGATCCTTTCCGCCTTCGTGGTAGCGCTCGGCGTAGGCGGGTATTATCTGTACCGCATGTACCGCCCGAACGCGGCGCGGCTGGCAAACTTTCACGCCTGGATGCAGGACTCGGCCTCCCACCCGGAGTGGAACATGCAGGCCGGGGCGCGCTGCGGCGACGCGCCGTTCATCTTCCCGACAAATGGCCTGGTCGGCTTTCTCTGGGACGATTCCTTCCGCCCGGGCCACCGTCACCAGGGCATCGACGTCTTCGGCGGCGAGGGCGTGGGCGTGACGCCGGTCATCGCCGCATACCCCGGCTACCTGACGCGCCTGCCGGAGTGGAAGTCATCCGTCATCGTGCGCGTCCCCGACGACCCGCTTCATCCCGGACGCCAGGTCTGGCTCTACTACACCCACATGGCCGACCAGAGCGGCGTCTCCTACATCTCTGACCAGTTCCCGCCCGGCATATCCGAGCAATGGATCGAGGCGGGCGCGTTCCTGGGCTACCAGGGCAACTATTCCGGCGATCCCAACAACCCCACCGGGGTGCACCTGCATTTTTCGATTGTGAAAGATGACGGCCTGGGCAACTTCCGCAACGAGTTGGAGATCGAAAACACGCTCGACCCCTCGCCATACCTGGGCTTGAGGCTGAACGCCAACGAAAACCCGGATAAGACGCCGGTGTGCGAGTAAGCGAAGTTGCTTGCTTGTGACGAACAGGATGGACAGGATATTCAGGATAGGATTTTTTACAGTTTGCCCGCCGTTCGATTGCAGACAGGGCAAAGCGCAATGGGAAGATTGACCAAATGAAAGAACAGGATTTCGAACAACAAGTGGTGTTGATCACCGGGGCAGGCAAGGGCGCTGGGCGCCGCCTGGCCGAGGCCTTTGCGGCGCGGGGCGCGCTGGCGGCGCTCAACGACATTTCCCCCATCAACGTCGAAGAAGTGGCGGCGCAGATCATCGCACGGGGCGGGCAGGCCAGGGTCTACGTGGATGACGTGGCGAAAAAGGTAGCGGCGCAGGCATTGGTGCGGCAGGTGGAGGATGACTTTGGCCGCCTCGACGTGCTGGTCAATCATGCCGCGGTCGAACCGCGCTCGCCGCTGCTCGACATGGACGAATGGGACTGGCACCGCGTGCTGGACGTCAACTTGACCGGCGCCTTCCTGATGACCCAGTCGGTGGGACGCGTGATGCGGGAACAGGGCGGGGGCGTGATCGTCAACCTGGTAACGGGAGCCGGTTCAGGGTCCGGGGAAGAGCGCGCGGCGTTCCTCGCCAGCATGGCCGGGCTGGAAGCCTTCAGCCGGCAGGCCGCGCGCGAACTTGCGCCGTATGGCATCCGCGTCCACACCGTCGCGGTGGATGAGGAAGTCGAGCGCATCCTAGAGTTGTGCCGGCGGCGGTGAGAAGCGGCGCGGTCACTTTTCAATTTTACGCAGCCCGATGATAGAGTTGATATGCACGGGAACGGTATCAGTGATCTCACCATTGGCGCGGCCAAAATCGAGCAGCAGGCTGGGGTAATCGCCATCGGAGTACTCTTCTATCTCCCATGACCAGTGAACCAGGGTCGTATTTTCGAGGAAGCCCTTATTCAGAAGGGTCGCCTCGCCGCAGCAAGGGCAGAGCGGCTCCAGGATGTAGCCGTTATCGAAACGAATAGAACGCAAATCGCCGCTGGCGGTTTTGACATACTTGACGCGCTGCCCGCCGAGCAACTGCTCTACGATGTCATACAGGCACATGGAGGTCTCTTGCCCGTCCTGGATGACGGTGAGCATGGGAAAGTTGTGCTTTGGGCAGTATTCTGCCTCCTCCAGCAAGGATTTTCCGGCTTCGAGTGGTTGGATTGTGAACGACATTGTGAGTTTATCCTTTCTTAAAACAAGATTGGCTGTTCGCGTTTTTGGGTTTCCCAGCCGAATTTCTTCAGATCGACGCGCCCTTTTTCGTTGAAAGTCACGCCTTCGTCTTCCAGCAACTCTCGCTGCTTCCCCGCTCCCGGCCTGGGACTGATCTCGCCTTTGGCGTTGATGACGCGCTGCCAGGGGACGTCATCGGGGCAGGCGGCCATAGCGCCGCCCACCCAGCGCGGGCCGAAGGCGCGCCAGGTCTCGAAGTCTACACCGGGCGGGGGCGGGAGCAGGAGCGCGATCTGGCCGTAGGTGACAACTTTGCCGGGCGGCACCTGGCGCACCAGGTCCCAGACCTGGGCGTAATAGGCCTGCGGGTTGGGGGGAGAAGTGAAACGCACGGTCAGCCTCCAGCAGGCGCGGTCTCGACAAATGCACCGCCGTTGACGTGTTTCGTCTGCAACTGCCGCGCAGCATCGAATTGCAGTTCGACTTCCAGACGCTCGAAGCAGCGAGCGCTGCCCATCAACACTTTGCGGACATGGTAGCCGCCGTCTTCGTCCATGCTCAGGTCGTTGTTCAGGTTGATGCGTCCCTGGATCGTTTCGCCGCAACGCTTACAGCGCACATGGAAAGTGTAAACGTCCGTTTGCGGGGCGGGAAAACCGCGAAAGAGTCTTTTGAGAAAACTCATGCCTTGCTCCTGCTCCTGGTTATTCGAATTTCAGGCTCAATCTGGCCTTTAGTTTCCGATTCAAAGCGGCTACAAACTGATCTTTTTGGGGCAATCCCGAATTGTTCCGCATGGCCTGGTAAACTTCATCCACGCTTA
>JBMOMO010000170.1:0-14376 GCA_049324135.1 Chloroflexota bacterium | reverse complement strand
CCGCGTTGCCCATGAACTGCGACACCTTCGTGATCGCCGCCGTCAGCGTCGTCTTCCCGTGATCGATGTGCCCCATCGTCCCTACGTTCAGGTGCGGTTTGTTGCGCTCAAATTTCTGCTTCGCCATTCTCGTTCTCCTTTTTCTGACAAGAGTACATTTCGTCAGCAACTGAGCCCACGATGGGATTTGAACCCATGACCCCGTTCTTACCAAGAACGTGCTCTGCCGACTGAGCTACGTGGGCTTAACGTGCTGCCGGGAATATCCCGGTTCGCGCCGGAAATTTTCTCCGGCAAGTGGGCGGTGACGGATTCGAACCGCCGTAGGCTTCTGCCAGCTGATTTACAGTCAGCCCCCGTTGGCCACTTGGGTAACCGCCCGGGGTTTCGTCTAGTAGCCTGCTGGTCTACTAGTCACTTAGTCCTTTGACTAAAAGACTAACTGACCAGGCGACCAATCGACTAACTGAGCCGACGACGAGAATCGAACTCGTAACCGCCCGCTTACAAGGCGGGTGCTCTGCCGATTGAGCTACGTCGGCAAGAAAATCACTTGCACCTTCGGGCAGGAAAAGCGCCTGCACCTTCGGCAATTAAGCAGGCAGATTATACCAAAGGGTATATGCAGCCGCAAGGTTCTGGCAATTAAATTGCTCCCGGAGGCCAGGAGCGCGCGAGTGGGGAGTCTATCAGGAATTGCTTTGAGCGTCAAGCAAATGACGGTTCCATTTTTGCGTTGCGTTTATTGTTGTCTTTGCGCCAGTTTATTTGCCAATTCCATCAAGGCTACCCCCGCTTCGCCTTGCGGGTCGGACTCGCGCAGGTGGGTCAGCGCCAGGGTGGTCATCTGGCGGGAACTATCATGCGTGTATTCATAGGCTCCTTCGCTGGCAAGCGTTTCTGCCAGGCCTGGAACTTCGTGCGGCGCAATGGCTCCTTGCGTCCAGCGCTGGGCGAATTTTCCTTTTTTGTTCAGGCCGTACAGGACCGGCAGGGACTTTTTCCCCTCCACCAGGTCGCTGGCTGTGGATTTGCCTGTGATGGCCTCGTCGCCCCAAATCCCCAGGATATCGTCTTGCGCCTGGAAAGCCAGCCCCAGCGTATGTCCAAAGGAACGGTAGGCGTCTTGGGTGTTTTCGTCAGCGCCGCCCAGGATGGAGCCGATATGGCAGCAGGCGGAGAGCAGGGCAGCGGTCTTTCCGGCGATCATCGGCCAGTAGTCTTCGACGCCCAGGTCGTCGCGGTTTTCGTAGGACATGTCCAGGAATTGGCCGCGCGTCAGGTCGAGGCAGGTGTTGTGCAATGTCCTTGCAGCCTGGATGACGGTTTCGGCCGGGTAGTGTTGGACCAGGTCCACGATTGCCTGGTTGGAGAGGACGAACAAGGCGTCGCCAGCGTTGATGGCCATCGGCGCGCCCCATTTTGCCCAGACGGTGGGCCGGCCGCGCCGTTTTTCGGAGTGGTCCTGGATGTCGTCATGGACGAGCGAAAAATTATGCACCAGTTCCACTGCGGCGGCGGCAGGCAGGGCGGGCTGCCAGTCTGCATTGCAGGAGGCGGTGACCAGGAGCGTCATCAGCGGGCGGATGCGTTTGCCGGCGGCTTCCGGGCCGGCGCCCTCGCCGCTCCAGCCCATGTGGTAGGTGAGCATCTGGTGGAAGAGTTGGGTGCGCGGTTCATCCAGGCGGGCAACCTGGCGCTGGAGTTCGTTTTCGATGGCGGGGAGCATTTGGTTCGCAATGTTTTGCAGGCTCATGGGTATGTCTCCTTGAGCAGGCCGAGCAGGTGGAGTTCGCGCTCCAGTTGCTGGGAAGAGTGGAATTGAACGGTGGCAAGCCCCAGGTCCCGGGCGGAAGCGATGTTTGCGGGCGAATCGTCAATCAACAGGCATTCGTTCGCCCTCCGTCCAATCCTGTCCAGGGTGAGTTGGAAGATGCGGGGGTCGGGTTTGACGAGTTCGACTGCGCCGGAAAGGATGATGTCGTCGAACAGGTCGAAGAAGGGATATTTTTTATGCACGAGCGGGAATGTTTCGTGCGACCAGTTGCTGAGGCCATATAGAAGGAAGCCAGCCTGTTTGAGTTGCTGCAATATTCTTGCGGTTCCAGGGATTGGCCCTACGATCGATTCTTCCCATTGTTCGTGATAGGCGCGGATGAGGCGCGCGTGTTGGGGGAATTGCGCCGACAGTTCGGCGACAGCCTGCGTGAAGGGGCGTCCCCGGTCTTGTTCCAGGTTCCAGGCCTGGAAGTTGATCTCAGCCAGGAAGCGGTCTATTTCTCGCGGCTGTTCGAAGTAGCGGCGGTACAGGCGGCGCGGGTCCCATTCTAGCAGGACGCCGCCGAAATCGAAGATGATGGCGCAGATGTTTTTTTGCATGGCGCGATTCTAGCAGGGTTTTTGTTCTTGGTGTGATATTCCATTATTTGCGTTACTCTCTGCGAATATACTAGAAAATTATCATAAATATTGACAAATTCCGTCCGCTTTGCTATAATGCCGGGACTCGCTTATTCCGCCGCATTGGCGATTTTTTGCAAGGAGAATCCTTTCATGTCCGAACTGGTTATCAAAAACCTGCGCGTCAGCATCGACGGCAAGGAAATCTTGAGAGGCTTAGATTTGACCGTCAAACAAGGGGAGACTCATGCTATTATGGGGCCAAATGGGACCGGCAAGTCTACGCTGGCTTATACGTTGATGGGACACCCGAACTACGAAGTAACGGACGGGGAAGTCTGGTTTAAAGGTGAAAATATCCTGGAATTGGAGCCGGACGAGCGCTCGCGCATGGGCATGTTCCTGGCGTTCCAGTATCCGGTTGCTATCCCTGGCGTGACGGTAGCCAACTTCCTGCGCTCGGCTATCAACTCCCGCCGTCGTGTGGAAAACCCGGATGATAAGGGCATGCCTATCCCGGAATTCCGTAAGATGCTGAAAGAAAAAATGGATCTGCTCAAAATGGATCACAACTTTGCAGGTCGTTACTTGAATGACGGCTTCTCGGGCGGGGAAAAGAAGCGCGCTGAGATTTTGCAGATGGCGACCTTGAAGCCGGAAATTGCTATCTTGGATGAGACCGATTCCGGCTTGGACATCGATGCGTTGCGCATCGTTTCCGAGGGCGTCAACGCCCTGACGGGCCCTGAGTTGGGGGTGCTGGTCATCACACATTACCAGCGCCTGTTGAACTATATCAAACCGCAGTTCGTTCATATCATGCTGGGCGGCAGGATCGTCGAGTCTGGCGGCCCCGACCTGGCCTTGCACTTGGAAGAACATGGGTATGACTGGGTGCGCGAGAAATATGACGAAGCGGTTGCTTAGAGGTTAGATGACTAGAGGGTAGTTCATTTACTGGTACTACTCTCCATTTCCCTATGGAGCGAACATGAGCGACGAAAAACTCCTCGAAGATATTGGGCAATATAAATACGGCTTTCACGATCCGGAAAATTATGTCTTTAAAGCGCAAAAAGGGTTGACGCGCGAGGTTGTGGAGCAGATTTCCCACATGAAAGGTGAGCCGAAGTGGATGCTCGATTTTCGCTTGAAAGCCTACGAGCATTTCAAGAGCCGCCCGATGCCAACCTGGGGGCCGGATCTGTCTGGCCTGGACCTGGATGACATCTACTACTACGTCAAGCCGACCGAGGGACAGGGCAAGAGTTGGGATGATGTGCCGGCTGACATCAAGAATACTTTTGACAAACTGGGTATTCCTGAAGCCGAGCAGAAGTTCCTGGCAGGGGTGGGGGCGCAATATGAGTGTTTGAGCGGCGATACGCGAGTCTATACAAGGCGCGGCGTTGTGCCGATCCGCAGTATTATTCCCGGTGATGTCATCTTTTCACTGGATGAAGAAACCAATGAAATTATCCCCGCACCGGTCAAGGCTTTTATGCCCAAGGGCGAGCGCCCTGTCTATGAAGTCAAAGTAGGAACACGCACGATTCGCGCGACCGAGAATCACCCATTCCTGGCGCTGGAATTGCATCTTATAGAAGGTAAGCAGCGTGGACGGTACAAGCGCGTGTGGAAGTATTTACGCGACCTGAGGAAGGGCGACCTGGTTGCGGTGGCAAAATCCCTGCCGGATATTGGGCAGGATTACCAACTGGAGCAGCCAAACATCGAGACGAACTGGCGGCATAATCCTGCTCATTTGCCAGCGCATACCTCAAAAGATTTGATGTGGTGGCTTGGCCTGTACATGGGCGACGGTTTTATTCATTCTGGGGACCACAAAGCGCGTGTCGAGTTTGCCATCCCTGCTGCCGACCAGTCCTTGCGAGGTGAATTCAAGCAAGTAACTTCGCATTTATTTGGCCTTGCTGCCCAAAACGGCGATCCATACCGCATGACGGTTGGTTCGACTCTTGTGGCGCGCTACCTGGAAGCAAACGGTTTCTCAGGCGGCGCTCTCGAAAAACGCGTGCCTGCCTGGGTGGCTTCCCTGCCGCAGGAGCAGATCCTTTCCTTCATTGGCGGGTACGTGGATGCGGATGGTTATGTTCGCGACCACGCCAAAAACAAGGATGTCATGCTTACCAGTGGGAATCCCGCCTTGTTACAAGATGTCCGTGACCTGGCTGCGCTTTGCGGTCTACCGACCTCCAATATCCATCGTTTTGAGTCCAAACATCCGCATGATGACACGCGCCGGGTGGCCGGATATCGTATGATGTTCAGCGGCGACTTTGAAAAACTGGATTGCCGTTCTGCGCAGAGAACATCCCGACTGGGGAAGCGAAAATTCCAGCATGATTATTCGATGGCAGCGGGAACCAGTTTTCGCAAGCATGTCAACGAGTATTTTGGTTATGCCCGTATCGAGTCCATCACGCCTGCGGGTGTGGAAATGGTCTACGATATCGAAGTGGACGGGCCGCACAATTTCGTTGCTGAAGGCTTGATCGTTCACAACTCCGAGATGGTGTACCACTCCATCCAGGAGCATCTCGAAAAGCAGGGCGTCATTTTTCTCTCGATTGAGGATGGCTTGCGCCAGCACCCCGACTTGTTCCGCGAATACTTTGGCACGGTCATTCCCATTGAAGACAATACCCTGGCCGCGCTCAATAGCGCCGTCTGGTCGGGCGGATCGTTCGTCTACGTGCCGAAAGGCGTCAAAGTGGACTTGCCCCTGCAGGCCTACTTCCGCTTGAACATCGCCAACGTCGGGCAGTTCGAGCGTTCGCTCATCATCGTGGATGAGGGCGCGCAGGTGCACTACGTCGAGGGCTGCACCGCCCCACAATACACCACCGACTCCTTCCATTCCGGCGTGATCGAGATCATCGTCAAGCGCGGCGCGCGCTCTCGCTACACTACCATCCAGAACTGGTCCACCAACGTCTACAACCTGGTGACGCAGCGCGCCAAGGTTTTTGGCGACGGTACCCATGAATGGGTGGACGCCAACCTTGGCTGTCTTGCAGAAGGCTCCACACTTACCACCCCTGACGGTGTCAAGACAATCGAATCTTTGGAAGTTGGCGATCAGATTCTTTCCTATGATGAATCCCAGGGAAGACTCTGTTTCCGCACTGTGACGGCTAAACGCTTCTCAGGATACCAGCCCGTTCACACGGTTTCGATTGGCGAACGAAAACTGCAAGTGACCGCCAATCATCCTTTCTATTCCTATCATTACAATCCAGGCAACGCGAAGAAAAGCGGGCGCTACCGCCTGGGCTACGTCCGCGCGGACGAGTTGCAAGAAGCCATCCTGCCGCGCACTTCCATTGACTATGGACAGCCTCACTTTCTGCAAATGCCGACGCTGGAGACGAGATTTGATTCCATGAATCAATATGCGGCCAACCTGTCCATGACGCGCCAACGGCCTTCCCGTCTGACCCTTGGTGAATACACAACCGATGATTTGATGTGGATGTTCGGCTACTGGATCGGCGACGGAAATATTGATATCGAACCAGGGAAAACCCCAGACGTGATACGTTTTGCGCGGGTGGGTTTTTCCACGCCGCGCGAGGACCGCGCCCGCGAAAAATTGATGGACGTCATGGCGGCAGTCACTGACGTTGAACCCACCGAGCGCGTCGATGGCCGTCATCTTGCCTGGAATAGCAAGGAATTAGTGGAGTTCTTCAAAGTCAATGGCTTTTACGGAAAAGCCTCCACCAAGCGCGTCCCGCAATGGGCGTGGTCTCTCCCCGAATCGCAGCGATTGGCATTTGTCGCGGGCTATATCGATGCGGATGGTCATGTCAACGCACATGGTTTCCATATCAAATCTGCCAACCGCTCTTTGCTGGAAGATATTGCATCCTTGCTCGTAACCCTCGGCGTCACAGCGCGCATCCATACGGAATTTAGCGAGCCGCGCAAGGTGACGATCATGGGCGTTGAATGTATTGCTCACGGCTCGTATCGCCTGTCCTTCTTACCCGACGAGCGATTCCTTCCTTACCTCAGCCAGCAACTACAAGAAATCTCGTTCACACAGCATGTACGCCAAAATCGAATGCGCCAAATGGTCGGACGTTCCCAATTGGTTCTCGGCGAAGATGTGGAGATCGTGAAAGTGGATGTCTCGCCCGCTACGCAGGAAAACGTCCCGACTTGGGACATTGAGGTGGACGGCACGGGCAATTTTGTCTCGCAAGGGTTCATTGTCCACAATTCCAAACTTACCATGAAATACCCCTCCTGCTACCTGATGGAACCCGGCGCGCACGGCGAAATGCTTTCCATGGCCTTCGCGGGCGCGGGGCAGATCCAGGACGCGGGCAGCAAGATGGTGCATTTTGCGCCGCGCACCACCAGCAAGATCACCTCCAAGTCCATCAGCAAGAACGGCGGGCGCGCCTCCTATCGCGGCCTGCTCAAGGTCTACAAAGGCGCCGAAGACAGCAAGTCCAACGTGGTTTGCGACGCCCTCCTGCTCGACCCGCAGTCGCAGTCCGACACTTATCCCTACATCGAAATCGACGAGGACGATGTCACCATCGGCCACGAGGCCTCGGTTAGCAAGGTCGGCGAAGAGCAACTCTTCTACCTCATGTCGCGCGGCCTGAGCGAAGAGGAGGCCACCACTATGGTCGTTTCCGGCTTCATCGAACCGTTGGTCAAAGAACTGCCGATGGAATACGCCGTCGAAATGAACCGCCTCATCCAATTGCAGATGGAAGGCAGCATCGGGTAACGCCGCAGGAAGCGCTCATGACAGACACACCCAAAGTAACCATTTCGAAGACAAGACGGACCGCCCCGGCCGCAAAAGAGTTTTCGTTCACCCAGGCCGACATCCCCGCCGCAAACGGCGACATCGCCTCTTACCGGACCCAATCCTGGGAGGCGTTCAAGCGGCTTCCCATCCCGACGACAAGCGAGGAGCCCTGGCGTCGCACTGACCTGCGCAACCTGCCAGCGGACTCATTCTCCTTGCCCGCCCAAGGCGCTTACAAGGACCTGCCCTCCGTTCCCGCCGACCTGCTCAAGCCCCTGGTCGCCGACCAGCACGGCGGACAGATCGTGCTCCTGCCCGGCGGCGCAAGCATCGACCTGGACGAATCCATCGCCAGGCAGGGCGTCATCTTTACCGACTTGAAGACCGCGCAAGAAAAACACCCCGAAATCGTGGCGCGCATCCTCGGCGAAATCGTCAAACCCGAAGAAGGCAAATTTGCCGCGCTGGCAGGCGCATTATCGCAAAATGGCATTTTGCTCTACATCCCAAAGAATGTGCAGGTCGAACAGCCCCTTCACAGCATCCTGTGGGGACCAGGCGCATTTGCGCACGTCTCACACCTGCTGGTGTTGGTGGACGAAGGCGCGTCCGTGACCTACGTCCACGAATCCGCTTCGCCGGCCGAACTCGGCGTGGACGCCATGCACGCCGGTATTGTCGAAATCAAAGTGGGGCAGGGCGCCAGCCTGAAATTCGTCGAACTGCAATCCTGGGGCCAGCACGTCTGGAATTTCAGCCACGAGCGCGCCCGCGTCGAGCGCGATGCCAACCTGGACTGGATCTTCGGCGCCATCGGCTCCCGCCTGACCAAGAACTTCACTGAACTCGACCTGGCCGGCGAAGGCTCCACCGGACGCATGTCTGGCTTTTACTTTACGGATGGCAAACAGCACCTGGACCACGACACCCAGCAAAACCACTTTGCCCCGCATACCACCAGCGACCTGCTCTTCAAGGGCGCGCTCAAGGGCAAATCCCGTTCGGTCTGGCAGGGCATGATCTACGTCGCGCCCGGCGCGCAAAAAACGGACGGCTACCAGGCCAACCGTAACCTCGTCCTCAGCCCCGACGCCCGCGCCGACTCGATCCCCGGCCTCGAAATCCTGGCCGACGACGTGCGCTGCACGCATGGCGCTACCGTTGGCAAGTTGGAGCAGGAACCGCTCTTCTACTTGAAATCGCGCGGCATCCCTGAAAAAGACGCGGAATTGGTAGTGGTGGAAGGCTTCTTCGATCCGATCATGCAACGCATCCCCTTCGAGGGCGTACGCGAACGTTTCCAGCGCGCGATTTTGCACAAAATGCTTGGCGAATAGCCTGAACTGTGATAAAAATCCTCTTCCTTTGAAGGAAGAGGGTAAACCCTGAAAAGGATGAAGTTTTTGGAAGAAACTCGAGGTTATTGAATGGCAACGATCAAGACGAAGCGTGTGGCGGGCAGCGCTGAAACGAAACGGGTAGCGCGATTGAGCCGGGCGGCGCAGTTTTCCTATATGCGCGCCCCCGGGGCGGAACACTCATTCGAGGTGGGTGATACGGTAGAAGTGTATTGCGACCACGAAATCGACAAAGAACGTACGCGCGGTTGGCTGAAAGGGATTGTTGTGCAGGTCGATCATAAAATGGTGGCTGTGCAGTTCCGCTCCAACGTCTTCCTGACCGATGGCTGGATGGTCCCCGACCGCATCCTGTGGTACCCATTGACCTCCGAACACATCCGCCCGGTAGCCAGTAAGAAATCGGCGAAGAAAGAAAAAGAAATCCCGGATTATTAACCTCATGTTCCCAGTCCAGCAAATCCGCAAAGATTTCCCCATCCTCGCCCGCGAAATCCGCCCTGGCGCCCCGGTGGTCTATCTCGATTCCACGGCTACTGCCCAAAAACCGTTGCCGGTCATCGAGGCGATGAACGATTATTATCGCCGTTCCAATGCCAATATCCATCGCGGCGTGCATACCCTGGCTGAAGAAGCGACCGCCCTGTACGAAGACGCGCGCGAGAAGATCGCTCGTTTCATCGATGCGGCTTCGGCCAGGGAGATCATCTACACCCGCAACGCGACTGAGTCCATCAACCTGGTGGCCTATACCTGGGCGCGCGCCAACCTGAAGGCCGGCGACCTGGTCATCCTGACCGAGATGGAGCATCACTCCAACCTGGTGCCCTGGCACATGCTGGCGACGGAACGGGGTATCCGCCTCGAATTCATCCCTGTGACCGAAGACGGCCTGCTCGACCTGGACGCCTACCGCGCGCTTCTGGACCAAAGCCCGAGGCTGGTCTCGTTTACGCACATGTCCAACGTCCTCGGCACCATCAACCCGGCAGCCGAGATCATCGCGCTGGCGCATGAGGCGGGCGCTGTCACCCTGGTGGACGGGGCGCAGTCGGCGCCGCATTTTGCCGTGAATGTGCGCGCCCTGGATGCAGATTTCATGGCCTTTTCAGCCCACAAGATGCTTGGTCCGACCGGTATTGGCGTGTTGTATGGAAAAGCGGACTTGTTGAGCGCCATGCCGCCCTTCCTCGGCGGCGGCGACATGATCAAGACCGTGCGCCTGCGCTCCTTTGCGCCCAATTCCCTGCCGCACAAGTTCGAAGCCGGCACGCCGGCTATCGCCGAAGCGGTCGGGTTTGGCGCGGCGGTGGATTACCTGGCCTCGGTCGGCATGGAGGCCATTGCGGCGTACGAACACGAAATAACGGAGTATGCCCTCGAGCGGTTGGAGGAAGTCCCGGGGGTGAGGGTGTTCGGGCCCAGCGCGCAGCACAAGGGTGGGGTGGCTGCGTTCACCCTCGAAGGCGTGCATCCGCATGACGTGGCGCAAATCCTGGACGAGGATGGGATCGCCGTCCGCGCCGGTCATCACTGCGCCCAGCCCCTGCATGAGAAGTTCGGCATCACTGCCACCACCCGCGCCAGTTTCTATCTTTACAATACAAAAGAAGAAGTGGACAAATTGATCGAAGGCTTATACAAAGTCAAAAAAGTCTTCGACTAGACTACCCGACCACTAGGCGACTTATGGACGATCTCTACCGCGAACAGATCATCGAACGCTATAAAAGCCCGCACCATCGCGGCCATCTCGACCCGCACGATATTTATTTCGAAGATGATAACCCGTTGTGCGGCGACCACATCGAAATCACCATTCGCGTGGGCGAAGATGGCATTGTGAAGGAAGCGGCCTTCGATGGGAAGGGTTGCGCCATTTCGCAGGCCTCCGCCGACCTGCTGGTGGAAGCCATCCACGGCAAACCGATCGAGGAAGTCAAGCAGATGACCAAACAGGATGTGCTCGACCTGTTGGGCATCGACCTGGGCCCCGTGCGCCTGAAATGCGCCTTGCTTTCGTTGAAGGTATTGAAGGCGGGTGTGTATGGGTTGGGGGAGGCGAGTGATGAGTTGGTCGAATAAGAAGGCCTGGTTGGTTTTATTGGGGGGCATTGTTCTGATCCTTGCGATTGTTCTCGTATTGATGGTCTCTGGTCCGGTAATTCCCGGCAAGATGTGTACGCTCGTTGGTTGTATTGGAGGCATCAACATTGAAGTGACAGGCTTGCCAGAATCGACTCCTTTCGAGATCAGCCTTATCTTCCCCTCTGGCGAAAGACAGTCTTTAGAATGCAGCGGCGAGACCGACGAATCCATCCCCTTCGAAGAAACATGCTCCTCTACCGGGGCGTTTTTTGGCTTACCTCCTGATGCCGAACCGCCAAAGGAGGTCACAGTAGAGATCACGACGAGCGGCAGGGTGTGGACCGAAATCGTCCAGCCAGAATACGAAATTCACCAGCCCAATGGGGATGGTTGTCCGCCCATTTGTTATAACGCCGACATTGTAATCAGTATCGAACCATAATCACTATGTTCAATTACACTTCCCTTGATCCATCGGCAGTCGAGTTCGTCGAACTTGCTCCTGCCTCCGAAATCCCCAGCGGCGAGCGCCTGTTCGTGGACATCGGTGACCGGCCCATCGTGGTTTTCAATATCGCCGGGCAGTTCTTCGCTATTGGCGATGTCTGCACGCATGACGACGGTCCGTTGGGCGATGGCGACCTGGAGGGCTTCCATATCGTCTGCCCGCGTCATGGCGCGGAATTCGATGTGCGTTCAGGCAAGGCGGTGCAAATGCCGGCTGTTGTGGATATCCCTGCTTACCCGGTGCGGGTGGTAGACGGTATGCTCCAGGTTGGCGTTCCAAAGGAATAAAAGCCAAACTTTATTGCAGCCGGAGCAAGATCTTACCCTCGCTCCACAGTTCTTCCAACTGGTAATAGGCGCGCTGGTCGGGGGAGAAGAGATGGACGACCACATCGCCGTAGTCCACCACCAGCCAGCCGTCGCGGGCTTCGCCTTCCTTGCGGCCTTTCTTTTTATGCTGTTTGCGCGTGGAATCCAACACGCTATCGGCAAGGGCGTCCAGCATACGGTCGCTGGTGCCGTTGCAAATGACGAAGTAATCGGTGAACGAGGCGATATCTTTGATATCGAGCAGTAATATGTCTTCGCCCTTTTTATCTTCCAGGGCGTTTACGATAGAGCGGGCCAGTTCAAGTGCGTTCAGGTGTCACCTCATTAATTTTTTAATGGCGCGGAAAACAGACGGGTATAGAGCGAGCCGGCCGGTTTCAGGTCGCTTTTGAACAAGTGGACGGCCTCCACTTTCCCGGCTCCTAGCGCGCCGATCTTTGTTGCCTCCAGCGCGAGGCGGATCTTTTGCGCGTCGGCCGGACCGGTCGTTTGTTTCACGCGCCCGATGGTCAGGTGGGGGGAGAAGGGACGGTTTTCGGTTGGATATCCCATTCGGGCGGTGGCAGCCTCGATGCCGCGTCGAAGCGCTTCGAGCGCAGCCGGGGCCTGGATCCCGACCCAGATCACCCGAGGCCGCCTGGGGTTGGGAAAGGTTCCCAATCCGCCGAATTGCATTTCGAAACTTGAATGCTGGCTGGCTTCCCGGTCCAGCATTTGCGCCAGCATGTCGATGGTGGGAGGGGAAACATCGCCCAGGAATTTCAGGGTCAGGTGGATGTTGCCGGTTGGCGTCCAGCGCACCAGGTTCGCATCGAGGGCGCTCTGCAAGCGGGCGGTATTCTTTTCGATAGCCTGTCGAACAACCGGGGGGATTTCGATTGCGATGAAAACGCGCAATAAACTCATAACTATGCAGGCAGGTCAATCACTGAATTGAATTCGGCCCCAGACATGACCTGGTCCACGGCTTGTTTCAAGTCCAGGTACCCGACCGGCTTGGCCAGGTACAGGGTTGCGCCCGCTTCCAGGCCTTCCTTGATGTCTGAAGGCGTGCTCCTGGCGGAAACGACGATGACAGGGATTTTGCTCAACTGCGGTTCGCGCCGCATGAAGCGCAGCACCTCCAGGCCGGAGACATCCGGCATCATGATGTCCAGGATGACCACGTCTGGGCGTTCTTTGGAGATCATGGAGATGGCCGGTGTGCTGCTATAGGTCTTCAGCACGCGGAATCCACTGACGCGCATCATCTCTGCAAAGAGTTCGGCTGCGTCGGGTTCGTCTTCGACGACGATGACTGTTTTCTGGTGTTCCGTCATGGAAGGTGTGCTCCTGTCCCGGTAAAAATAGCACAAGATGATTGAAAAGGCAAGGGGCTATTGTGGGGATCAGCAATTCTCATTTTGAAAACAAGTTGTGCTTTTGCTGGCTCGGATTGGCAAATCCGATGCCATATTTGCTGGATTTGACAATCCCGCAAAGCCATACTGAGAATTGCTGTGTGGGGATGGGTGGAGGGTCGTTTCTTTTGCGCTGAGTCAGTAGTAGATGAAAATTTGTGCTTGTAGTGGCGACACTTCGGCGCGGGGATGATAAAGTCGTTACTACGAAACTTTCATCTACTGAGACTTACTCGTTTGTCCCTTCCAGGACTTGCAACAGGGCCTGGTATTCTTCCTCGCATTCGCGGCACAGTTCCAGGTGCTGGCGCAGGATGGGTTTGAAGTGCGCCACATCTTCCCCACGGTGACTGGCCTCGGCGTATTCGTCCACCAGCGCAAAGACTTCGTCGCAGGACAATTCCTCGTCGTGGGTGTGTTCCAATGAACTGAGCAGCCTGATCAGCGCCTGTTCGGATAGTTCAGGTTCATTGCGCCAGCGTCTCAATTGTTTCTGGAAGAAGTTCTTGATGTTCATAAGGGCTATGGGTTTGACGTGGGTGTTAATAGTTTTCTTACCCTTGTTCGAAGGCGGAAAGGACTTCGTGGATGTGTAACCCCTCGTTTTGTAGTCGCTGCTTCAACCGCAAGCGGGCGTCATGCAGCAATTTGTAGAGCGCGTTGCGGTTGGTGTTCAGTTGTTCTGCGGCTTCTTCCATGGAAATTCCCTGCATCCCCAGCAAGACCAGCGCCCGGCGCTGGCGTTCGGTCAGTTCGTCGTCGATGATGCGGCGGATGTGCGCCATCATATCCGCCCGTTCCGCGGATCTTTCTGGCGTGGCGACCGGATCTTTGAGCAGGCGCGGCGGCGCGGGCAGGTCTTCGTTGTCCACAATTTCGTCCAGGGATGAGTCCTGCCAGCGCTTGCGGCGCAGTTCCGTCAGCGCGATGCGGATGGCGATCTTATGCACCCAGGTGGTGAACTGGCTGCGGCCTTCGAAGGTGTGGAGTTGGTCGAGGACGCGCAGCAGGGTATCCTGCGCAACTTCCTCGGTCAGGGATTCGAACTGCGGCGCGGACGAGGGCAGCCAGCGCGACAACGCATACGGCAGGCCGCGCAGGATGATGGCGCGCAAGTCCTCCAGCGCCGCCTCGCGCGAGGCGCCGCTAGAGCGTAAATCAGAGAGCCATTGGTCGTTGGTGCGAGAGATCATGCTGATGGAATTATAACTTACTGCGGCAAAACAAAAAGCGAACTTTTCGGTTCGCTTTGGTGGGCGCGGAGGGACTCGAACCCCCGACCTCATGTGTGTGATACATGCGCTCTAACCAGCTGAGCTACGCGCCCGGAGTGACGGCATTATAGTCCAGGTTGGGGGCTTTGGCAAGGCCGCGCATTCTATCAAATAAAATGTTACCGAAGTGGTATCGTTCCGTCAAAAGAAAATGTTACCGAGGGAACGATGGCCGAAACAGACCCCATGACCATAGATGAACGCAGAAAATACCTGCATAGGAT
>JBMOMO010000169.1:0-1923 GCA_049324135.1 Chloroflexota bacterium | reverse complement strand
CGTCATGTCCGTCCACCTGGCAGAGGATGAAGTTCGATTGGGTGGGATATGGCTTGAGGTACGGGATCTCCGTCAGCGCGGAGAGGAGGCGGGTTCGTTCCTCCTTGAGTTTTTCAACCAGCACCTTCAACTCATCCACATTCGCCAGTGACGCTTGCGCGGCAACACTGGCAGCGACGTTGACATTGTACGGCTGCTTGGACTTCCACAAGGTGGGCATGAGCCATTTGGGGAACGCGCCATAACCAATGCGCAGCCCCGCCAACCCCGCCCACTTGCTGAACGTGCGCAGCACGACCAGGTTCTCCCGCTGTGGCACGTCGCGAATTCGGCTGAGGTTTGCGCCGAGATTTTCGCCCGCGAATTCAATGTAGGCTTCATCGAGCACCACCAACAACGGAAGCGAGAGCAATTCATCCATCACATCCGATGGGATCAACGAACCGTCTGGATTATTGGGCGAAGCGATGAACAACAACTTCGGTTTATATTCATCCACTGCTTTTCTTATGCCATCCATGTTCAAAGAGAAATCCGCGTTGCGCGGGACTTCGATACAGCGCGCGGCGTTCAACTCTGCGTCGAAGGGATACATGCCGAAGGTCGGCGGGCAGGAGAGGATGCACTCGTTCGGCTCGAGGAAGACGCGCATGAGCAGGTCGAGCAGTTCATCCGCGCCAGAGCCAGCGAGCAGATAGTCTTCGTCCACGCCTGTGAACTGTGCCAGCGACTGGCGCAAGGCACGCGACTCAGGGTCGGGGTAGATGTGCGGAAAGTCCATCTCCGCGAGCGCCTGGCGGACAGCGGGCAGAATGCCGTAGGGATTTTCGTTCGCGTCGAGTTTGACGATCTGCGACGGGTCGCGCCCGATGCGGGCGGAGAGAACTTCGAAGGGTTCGATGGGAGTGTAAGCGGGAAGGGATTCGAGGTGGGGTCGGATTTTCATTTCTTCAACTCCGCCAGCATGGCCGTGTAACGCGGCGGTTCTTCCTCGAAGATATAGGTCACGGGCGAGACGATGATGCCGCTGCCGCCAATGCTGCGCAGTTCGGTGATGGCTTGCGGCAGGCGGCTGCGCTGCACCACCACGCTGACGGAATGCCAGCCCTGATTCGACTCGCGCGTGACGATGGGGCTGATCGTCGGCCCCTGCAATCCGCCGACGGAGGTCTCGGCAAAGAGTTTGGAGGCGATGGCTTCGGGACTTCCGCCGCGCATGTTGGCAATCACCAGCAGGTTTTCCTTCGCCCGCATGTGCGCCTCGATGTACTCGAGCAGGCGGCGCGCCATTTCCAATGCTTGGGGATTCGTTTGCAGCGTCTGGCGGTTGGCGATCAGCGCGGCTTGCGAGGCCTGGATCACGCCATCGCGCAGCGCCCGCAGACGATTATCTTGCAGGGTCTGGCCCGACGAGACCAGGTCGGAGATGATGTCGGCATAGCCGATGGTGGGCGCGGTTTCGAGCGTCCCCTCGGCGGCGATGAGCGTGTGCGGGATGTCCTGCGCCTTGAGGAAGCGTTCGGTCAGGACAGGGAATTTGGTCGCCACCCGCAGCGGACGGGTGAGGCTCGCCCCATACGTTTTCAGCGCCGCCACGTCGGCCACCTCCGCCCAGGCCTCGGGGACGGCCAGCATCAGCGCACAGCCGCCGTAGCCCAGTTCATCGTGCAGGACGAGGATCTCGCCGTTATCGCCGCGCTTTTCTTCGAGCACATCGATGCCCGTGATGCCAAAGTCCACGCTGCCCTGGCGGACGCTGACCACGATGTCGCTGGGGCGTTGAAAGAGAACGGTCAACTCGGGCAGGGCGGGCATCTTCGCCTGGTACTGGCGCGGATTGAGTTTCTGTACGGAAAGTCCGCACTCGGCCAGGAAGTCGAGCGAGTCGTCCATGAGGCGTCCTTTGGAGGGCAGGGAAAGGCG
>JBMOMO010000168.1:0-1934 GCA_049324135.1 Chloroflexota bacterium | reverse complement strand
TGAAAGGAGCCTGACGGCCATTGCGCTGGTCTTTGCGCTGCTGAAGGTCTCGCCCACGCCGGTGTGTGTGATGGACGAGGTGGACGCCATGCTGGACGAGGCCAACGTGGGGCGCTTCCGCGACCTGTTGCAGGAGTTGAGCCGCGATACGCAGTTCATTGTAATCACCCACAACCGCAACACCGTCCAGGCTGCGGACGTGATCTACGGCGTGACCATGGGGCGCGACTCGGCCAGCCAGATCATCAGCCTGAAACTGGACGAAGTGACGGATGAGTTTATTGGGAGGTAGCAGGTCAGGCGCGCAGTAGCAACTTTGCATCCCTCAGCGGGTTTATTTTGAAGTAGAATCCGAGAAAAATTCGAGGAGGCGATATGGCAACACAAGCAAGCAGCAAGCCAGCAGCGGTCAACGATAAGCGCGAGATCTTCGGCTGGGCCATGTACGACTGGGCCAATTCGGCTTTCAGTACTACCGTAGGGACGGTGTTCCTCGGTCCCTACGTTGCCAGTTTGGCGCGCAGCGCCGCAGAAGCGGCCGGAAGTCCCACCGTCTCGTTCTTGGGAATCCCGATTGCGCCGGACTCTTTCCTGCCCTATTGTATTTCCTTCTCGGTGGGGATGCAGGTGCTGTTCCTGCCCATCCTGGGCGCGATTGCCGATTATTCCCACCTGCGTAAGGAAATGATGCGGTTGTTCGCTACCATCGGCGCGCTGGCCACCATCTTGATGTTCTTCCAGACCAGCAGCCTGTGGTGGCTGGGCGGCGTTCTCTTCATCATTGCCAACCTGGCTTTTGGCGCAGCGATGGTTTTCTACAACGCCTACCTGCCCGACATCGCCAGCGAAGACCAGCGCGACCGGGTCTCTTCCTATGGATGGGCGATGGGCTACCTGGGCGGCGGTCTCTTGCTGGCGCTCAACCTGGCCTTCTACCTGTTCAGCGACACGCTTGGCGTCCCCGGCGACCTGGCGGTGCGCATCAACCTGGCCTCGGCCGGCGTCTGGTGGATGGGCTTTGCCTTCATCACCTGGAACCGCCTGCGCGCGCGTCACGCCTCCCGCGCCCTGCCCGCCAACGAAACCTATGCCAGCATCGGCTTCAAGCAGTTGCGCCAGACCCTGGGCGAAGTCAAGCACTTCCCCGAAACGCTCAAATTCCTGCTGGCTTATTTCCTGTACAACGACGGCATCCAAACGGTGATCGCCATCTCGGCCACCTTTGCCGCCGCGCCGCTGATCCAGGGCGGGCTGGAACTCGAACAGCAAACCCTCACCGCCGTCATCCTGATGATCCAGTTCGTCGCCTTCGGCGGCGCGTTGTTATGGGGACGCCTCGCCAGATGGATCGGCGCCAAGCAATCCGTGATCGTCAGCCTTGTTATCTGGGCCGGCGTGGTCATCTATGCTTACGGCGGTTTGAAAAGCGCCGATATCGCCCTCGAATTCTTCATCCTGGGCATGTTCATCGCCCTCGTCATGGGCGGCTCGCAGGCCATCAGCCGCAGCCTGTTCGCCCAGATGGTCCCGGATGGCAAGGAAGCCGAGTTCTACTCTTTCTACGAGATCAGCGAACGAGGCACCTCCTGGATCGGGCCGCTCATCTTCGGCCTGGCCAACCAACTCTTCGGCAGCCTGCGCTACGGCATCCTGTCCCTGATCTTCTTCTTCATTGCCGGGTTGATCATCCTGCCCTTCGTGAACGTGGGCAAGGCCATTGCCGACGTCAAGAAATACGACGCGGCGCGTCCCTGAACCACAGATAAACGCCGATGAACACAGGTGCGCCGAAAATCTGAGCGCATCTGTGTTTATCTACGTCCTGGTTTCAAACGACAATCATCGTCAGTCGGAACGATGTGCTTGATCACGATCTCATTTTCTCCGACAACGACGTGGTCAATTAACAACCGAAACACTTCCTGCTGGACTTG
>JBMOMO010000167.1:0-14681 GCA_049324135.1 Chloroflexota bacterium | reverse complement strand
TTGGAGGCAGAGGCGGCGCGGATGAAAAACCTGGTGACGATCATGCAGCAACGCGCGCCGGAAGGGAGTGCAATATGAACCGCATGGCCGGACGGTTGCTGCGCTTTTATACTTTCCTGACAGGCCTGTACCCGCACGCCTTCCGCCGGGAATTTGCGAGTGAAATGCAGGCCGTCTTCCGGGAGAAACTGGCGTCGAACATGAACGCCGGTGCGCGGGGTTTGTGGCGCGTCTTATGGGAAGAACTGCGCGACTGGCCTGGCGCTGTACTGGCGGAATACTTGTTTGCCTTGCGAGATGTTTACGGGAGAGGTTTCATGTCCCTAAATACAGAAGACAAATCCTGGAAGATCGAAGAGCGCCGGGAGGC
Organism: Chloroflexota bacterium; assembly: GCA_049324135.1. Lineage (GTDB taxonomy): Bacteria > Chloroflexota > Anaerolineae > Anaerolineales > Villigracilaceae > JAABUE01. Next base: position 14,311 of record JBMOMO010000167.1, on the reverse strand, counting down.
CCTGCTTGCATCCCTGCCGCCGGTGTTGTTCGGCGTTTGCATTGCCCTGGGCGCCCTGGTCATTTGGGAACCCTGGTACACGATTCCGCGCTGGCGGCTGCTGACCGGCTTTGCCATGATGCTGCTGCCCGGCCCGGTCATCGCCCTGGGCGGGCTGATCGCCATGTTCAAACGCCTGCCCGCGTGGGGCTACTCCTGGGCCGGCGGCGCAGTGATGGGAGTGGTGTTATTCGTCAAGGTGCTGGCCGAGGAGCGCGCAGATTCCGGCCTGCCGCTGCTCTCCCCGCTGCTGGACGCTGCGTTGGCAATCCTGCTCCTGGTCGGTATCCTGGCGCTGGTCATCGTGACGGCCTGGCGGGGCTGGCGACAGGCGGGACTCGCCAGCCTGGGATTTGCCACCCTGGCGGGGATGTCATCCTTCTCGATGGCGACCGCCGCGCCGTTCAACCGCTACGACCTGGCGCTGCTGGCAATGCCTGTTGGCATCGTGATGGCCTGGCTGACCTGGCTGTACGTCCGCAAGGGGGATGCCGGGCGGGTCGCCGCTATACTTGGCTATGGCGTCCTGAACGCTGCCGTATTCCTGGTCGTTGCCAACGCCTGGAACCTGCCCCCCGACCGTCCCTCGCCGGTCATCCCCTTCCTGGTCGTCCTGACCGGCGCGTTACTGGTCGGGCCGGTCGCCGGCCTGATCGGGAGGCCGGTGCGCAAGATCGTTCAGGGGTCGTGAAGGCAACTTCCTGAAAAAGCGCCCAAATGGGCGCTTTTTTCGTTGCCAGATTAGATGCTATAATCACCCGCATGGACATTCGCGCAGGGATCATCACCGCCATGTTGATGGCTGTGCTGGCAGCCATTGTGTTGTTGCGCGCGGGCATCCGTTCCATCCAATCGGGCCGCAAACTGACCTTCTATCGGCTGCGCCGCCAGCGCATAGGAGGCGGCTGGCGCATGTTGGGCGCCGGCTTCCTGCTGCTGTCCCTGGGCGTCTGGCTGGCTTTTTATGGCGAACCGGTGGCCTACCGCTATTTCCCGCCTTCGCCCACGCCATCCCTGACGCCCACTATCACGGTCGTTCCTACCATCACACTGACCCCCACCATCACACTGACCCCCACCATCACAGATACCCCCTCTGTGACGGATACGCCCACCATCACGCCCACGCCTTACATTCCGCCAGCAATAGAGGCGCTCTTCGACAGCCTGGTGACCCCCAACGCGGACTCGGTGCTCAGCCCGCTGCAATTTTCGACCTTGTACGAAAACTACGAGTGCGTCGCGCCAGCCACCAGTTTTGTCAATCCTGTACGATCCATGACGGCTTGCTTCTCCTACAATAACATGCTTCCCGGCGCACAATGGACCGCCTTGTGGTACCGCGACGGCGAACTCATCCACTACGAGACCCTGCCCTGGGACGGCGCCACCGGCGGCCTGGGCTATTCCCAGTGGTCGCCGCCGCCTGAGACCTGGCTGCCCGGTTTATACGAAGTGCAGATCTTCGTCGGCCTGGAATGGAAGGTGGTCGGCCAGTTCCGGGTATCCGGCGACGCGCCCACCTCCACGCCCAGCATCACACCCAGCCCGACCATCGTACCCACCTCCACCCGCACGCCCTCCGCAACGCCGCCTCCGCCGCAACCATCATCCCCGCCCGCAACGCCCTGACAGGGCAAGGATCGTCCCATGAAGACTTTCGATTTCTGGCAAAAATGGTTGTTCACGGCCGGCGTCATTGTGGCCGCCTTCGGATTGGCGCTGGCCTTCTTCAACCAAACCGTCCTCTTCGACGCGCTGTTCAACGACCATATCGACCCGCAATTCTGGGACGGGGCGGCGCTGACGCCGGAAAGTCTCCGGTTCCAACGCTGGATCTATGGCGTGCTGGGGGCAACCGTTTCCGGTTGGGGCGTGTTGCTCGCCTTCCTGGCCAGGTATGCCTTCCGCAAAAAGGAACGCTGGGCCTGGAATGGTATTGCGGGAAGCATGTTGCTCTGGTACCTGGCAGATACGGCCATCTCGCTCCAGTTTGGCGTGACGTTCAACGCCGCCTTCAACACCCTGCTGCTCGTCCTGGTCGCCCTGCCGCTGTCCTTCACCCGCCGGTATTTTTTCCCGGATTCATCCAAACACCATCACCGCCATTCTCCCAAAGGAACCGCATGACGCAAAAACCCTTCCAGGATTACTACCCCGACCACATGGCGCACTGCTACGGCTGCGGGCGCTTGAACGAATTCGGCCACCAGATCAAGAGCGTATGGGACGGGGACGAATCGGTCTGCTATTTTGACCCCAAGCCCTACCACACGGCGATCCCCGGCTACGTATACGGCGGACTGCTGGCCTCGCTGATAGACTGTCACGGGACAGGCACGGCCGCCGCGGCCGCCTACCGCGCCGCCGGTCGGGGCATGGACACGGAGCCTGCGTTGCGTTTCCTGACGGCTTCCCTGCACGTGAACTACCTCAAACCTACCCCGCTGGGCGTGACCCTGGAAATACGCGGCAGGGTCAAAGAAGTCAAAGAGCGCAAGGTTGTCATCGAGGAATGGATCGTTGCCAATGGCGAGACCACCGTGCGCGGCGAGGTGGTAGCCGTCCAGGTGCCGGAGCGGCTGATCGAAGAATTGCTGGCAAAGGACTGATTGCAGGATAACGATATGCTGCCTCCGTCCACCTACTGCCAGTACGTACTCGCCCACCCCGAAGACGAATTCAACCGGCGCTACCACGACCAGGAGTACGGATTCCCATTGACCGACGACAATCTCCTCTTCGAGCGCCTGGCGCTGGAGATCAACCAGGCCGGCCTGTCGTGGATCACGATCTTGAAGAAGCAGGCTAATTTCCGCCGCGCGTATGGCGGCTTCGTCGTCAAAACGGTGGCAGGTTACGGGGAGTCCGACCGCGCGCGCCTGCTGTCAGACGCCGGAATCATCCGCAATCGCCTGAAGGTCAATGCCGCCATCCAGAACGCCCGTCGCATCCTGGAACTGCGCCAGGAATACGGCTCGTTCAAGGGCTGGCTGGACGCGCACCACCCGCTCCCCAGAGGGGAATGGACGAAACTGTTCAAGCAGACTTTCCTCTTCACCGGCAGCGAGATCGTGAACGAGTTCCTGACCTCCACCGGCTACCTGCCCGGCGCGCACGAAGAGACTTGCCCGATTTACCCCAAAGTCAGGTCGCTCGACCCGCCCTGGGCTATAATCGGGTAATGGCCACCCACTCACAAATCATCCCTACCGCTGAACCTTTCTTCTTCCCGGGTAAGGCCGGCCAACCCGGCTGCCTGTTGATGCACGGCTTTACCGGCGCGCCCAAAGAGATGCGCTGGATGGGCGAATTTCTCAGCGCGCAAGGCTATCCCTGCCTGGGCGTACGGTTGACCGGTCACGCCACCCGCCCCGAAGACATGATCCGCTCGCGCTACACGGACTGGATGGCCTCGGTCGAGGACGGCTATCACCTGCTGCGCGGCGTCGCGGAGCGCGTCTACCTGGTGGGACTGTCCATGGGCGGGATACTGTCGCTGCTGATGTCCACCAGGTTGCAGGTCGTTGGCGTGGTGGCCATGGCAACACCCTATCGCCTGCCATACGACTATCCCATCTGGGCGCTGAACCTGTTGAGCAAAATCCTGGCTTACCAACCCAAAGACAAAGAAGAACCCGGCGCAAACTGGTTCGACAAACAGGCTTACGCCGAGCATGTCTGCTATCCGCAAAACCCACTGCGATCAGCAGCGGAACTGCAACGCTTGATCGCGGAAATGCGCGCGGCGCTGCCCAGGGTCAACGAGCCGGTGTTGCTCATACACTCCAGGAACGATAAGTATGTCCTTCCTGAAAACATGGAACGCATCTATGCCGCCCTGGGCGCGTCAGACAAGACGAAACGCTATATAACGGAAGCGGGCCACGTCGTCACGCGCGACGCGGCGCGGCAGGAAGTCTTTCGCGCGGCGGGTGACTTCATCCGGCGCATAGAGGCGGGCGCATGAACCCATCCATCCTGTTGGTCGGCGCGGCGCTGTTCACCTGGGGCATCGGCGAGGGGATGTTCTTCTATTTCGTGCCGCTCTACATGCAGCAATTCGGCGCCAGCCCGATCTGGATCGGCTCGATCCTGGGCGGCTTCGGCTTCGTGATGATGTGCGCGCACATCCCGGCCGGCCTGCTCTCCGACCGGCTGGGACGCCGCCCCTTGCTGCGCCTGGCCTGGCTGATCGGCATGGCCGCCGCCTGGGGCATGGCGCTGGCGCCTTCGCTGCCGTTGTTCGTGACCGCCTACCTGTTTTATGGGCTGACCGCCTTCGTCTCCTCGCCGCTGTTCAGTTACGTGACCGCCGCGCGCGGGGAACTTTCGGCCGGGCGCGTGATGACCTTGACCTCGGCCATGTACAACCTGGGCGCAGTGATCGGGCCGGTTTCTGGCGGCTGGTTGGGCGACCATTTCGGATTGCAATCGACCTTCCTGGGGGCGGCGCTGGTCTTCATCCCGTCGGTTGTATTGCTCTTCTTCCTGCCTCCCCAGCCGCGCGAGACGCACGACGGCGACGGCGGCGGGTGGCAGTTGCTGTCCAACCGGCGCTTCTGGGGCTTCCTTGTGCTGGTGTTCCTGACGATGTTCGCCATGTACCTGCCGCAGCCGCTCACGCCCAACTTCCTGCAAAACGAGCGCGGCGTCTCGTTCAGCCAGTTGGGTTGGATCGGTTCAGCCGGCAGCCTGGGCAACGTGCTGTTCAACCTGGGGCTTGGGCAATTGTCGCCCACGCTGGGCTTTGCGCTAGGGCAAGCCTGCGTTGGGTTGTTCGCCTTGCTCCTCTGGCAAGGGGACGCGCTCCCCTGGTACGCGGCGGCCTACTTCCTGATGGGCGGCTACCGCGCTGCGCGCATGTTGGTCTTTGCGCAAGTACGCTGGCTGATCCACCAGGCGCAGATGGGGCTGGCCTACGGGATTACGGAAGCGGTCAACTCTTCCGCGGTCATCCTGGCACCCTTGCTGGCCGGCTTCCTGTACGACAAAGACCCCGCTTCCATCTACGCCTGGAGCCTGCTCCTGATCGCCCTGGGCGTCGTCCTCAGCCTGGTCTTTACCCCGCGTTCCCCCTCACTCCCGCAGCATTCACCAATTCCCAATCCCCAACCCGGAGACCGCCATGCTTGAAATCGTCCCTTTCACCCTCGGCCCCGCCATGACCAACGCCTACCTGGTGGCCGACCCTGAGACCAGGGAAGCCGCCGTCATTGACCCCGCCTGGGACGGGCAGGTCATCCTGTCCGAGGCGCAGCGGCGCAACTGGCGCATCGCCCACCTGTGGTACACCCACGCCCACTTCGACCACATCGGCGGCGCGGCTGCCATTGCCGATGCGCTCAATCCCTTGCCGCTGGTAGCGCTGCATCCCGCCGACCACATCCTGTGGCGCGCGCAAGGCGGAGCGCCGCTGTTCGGTTTCAAGATCGACCCCGGTCCCGAACCGACCATTGACCTGCATCACGGCCAGGTTTTGCGATTGGGAAGCGTGCAATTCGAAGTCCGTCACACCCCAGGGCATACGCCGGGGCTGTGCGTGTTCTACGTCGCAGCCGAAGGCCTGTGCTTCTGCGGCGACCTGATCTTCCGCGACAGCGTGGGCCGCACCGACCTGCCCGGCGGCGACTGGAAGACCCTGCTGCAAAGTATCCACGAGCAGATCTTTACCCTGCCCGATGACACCCGGCTGTTGTCCGGCCATGGCCCGGAGACGACCGTAGGCGAAGAGAAACACTTCAACCCCTACCTGGGGGAAGGGTAGTTTTGGATCAGGGATCGAACAACCAAAGCCCCCTTGCTATCGTAACTACGGAGGAGGCAGGGTCTCCATCCGCCAGTTGGTGAGATACTCGCCATGATACAGCGCGATCCAGCCGTCGGAGGTCAGCGCCCAGACATCGCTGCCTCGCAAACTATATTTTTTGATCGTGATGGTTGTCCCCTCATCGAGTGTTTTAAGCGCTTCTGCCTGTATCCCGGGTTCTTTGCGCACATTCAAACGCGTATTGGTCGTCACGGTCAACGGCAGGGGCGGGAAAGGCTCCAATTGCGACAGCGGTATCCACAAGGGTTCTTTAGAAATGATGGGGAAGAAAATGTCCCCAGGGGGGGGCGGGATCACAGTGCCTTTCAATGTAATCACGGTGAATTTTTGGACACGTAGCGGGTCGGATTCATATGTCGGTTGATCCATCGGCCCGTCTGCGTAATTCATCGTGCGAATCTGGGCGTTCTTTCCCTTGGTTTGAACGATTTCAACGGCGTTCCCGCCATAGATCAGCGTTTCCATTTGCGGCCAACCGTGACCGTTAAAAGAACCAGAGTGATCGTTCGAGGCATAATTGAATTTCTTTTTGGTTGGATTCAACAAACTGAAGTGAAAATCCCATCCGTATTTACTCAGGTTGATCCGGTCGGTACTCTGTAATTTCCCATGATGTTCTCCCCTCAATTGAAGCGGATAAACTTGCGGGGCCTGCGCCATTTTGGGGTTTGGCCAACCAGGCAGTATCATCCTGGGAATGACATCATGCCGCACGCGATACAAACTACCGGTTTGATAGTCGCCGCTATATTCCTCTATAAGTTCGTCCACCATCGGCAGCACTGCGGTTATGGATTGCGCATTCTTGATCTCAAGCAATGACGCAATGAGTTCATCAGAGGAAATGGTAATAATCATGGGTTACTCCGTATTCTCTGCGCTTCCATCAGCGCCTGGCCCTGTTTCGTTGCTCTACAAAATCTCTGGCTGCACCCGACTGATAATATCTTTGTCGAAGCAACTTTGCTATAATAGTTTAACTTTATCACAAATAAATTCGATTTGTCCAATGTTTCGTACCTGGTAGGAATTATCTTTTTGCAAAAGCCGGAGGGCAAAAATGAAACGAGCGGTCAGCATCAGCCTGGGGAGTTCCAAACGCGACAAAAGCGTGACGATCAAACTCAATGACCAGGACATCCTGGTCGAGCGCATCGGCACGGACGGCGATGTCGCCAGGGCGCGCCAGATGTACCTTGACCTGGATGGAAAGGTGGACGCTTTTGGCGTGGGCGGCGTGGACCTGTACTTGCGTCTCGGCCAGCGCGAATATCCACTGCACGCGGCGCTGAAACTGGTGGAGGGCGTTTCCCGCACGCCGTTGTGCGACGGGCGCGGGTTGAAGCACACGCTGGAGCGGCGCGTGTTCGAACTGGCCGGGCCGCAGTTAGGCGAGGCGCGCTTCCGGCAGGCGTTCGTCCCTGTCGCGGTGGATCGGCTCGGTTTGGCGGAAGCAGTTGCGGGGGCGTCTGAACGGGTGGTCTTCGGCGACCTGATGGTGGCGCTGGGAGTCCCGATCCCCATCTATGGCATCCTGGCCTTCAAGCGCGTGGCGCGCGTCATGCTGCCGGTCGTCAGTTATTTCCCGATCAGTATGATCTTCTACGGCAGCAGCGGCGCGGAACACAAACCCAAGTACGTCAAGTATTTTGCGGGGTCGGACCTGGTGGCGGGCGATTTCCTGTTCATGCGCAAGTACATGCCGGAGCGTATGGACGGCAAGACAGTGGTCACGAACACCACCACCGAAGAAAATATCGAACTGCTCAAGGCGCGCGGCGTGAAGACCGTTATCACCACTACGCCGCGCTACGAGGGTCGCTCCTTTGGCACCAACATGATGGAGGCCGCGCTGACCGCTTACGCCGGGAAGGGGCGCAGGCTTTCGGATGAAGAGTTGAACGCCTTGATTGACGAGTTGGAATTGAAGCCGAGTGTTTTGAAGTTGTGAGAAAACGTATACAGGAAGTAAAATCAGGAATAGAGGTGAACGTATGGTCGAAATGACAATGCGCGTGCCAGATGATCTTGCCCCAAAATTACACCGCATGAACAGGTGGCTGCCAACGGTCTTGGAACTCTCCCTGGCAGGATTTAAGACCCCTGTCGCCCAAACTGTTGCGGAATTGATCGGTTTCTTAGCCAAAGGCCCCTCGCCAAAACAAGTCTCTGAATATAAGGTTTCGAAACGGTCCCAGCAACGCCTACGCCGCCTGTTAGCGCTCAATCAATCCAACTTGCTGTCTCCCGAAGAACAAGCAGAGTTGGATGAGATCGAGACATTAGAGCATCTGGTTACGTTACTCAAAGCCCAGGCGCGTGCGCAAGTTGCCGGGAAGAGTCAATGAGTTTGAATATTCCGGCTTTGTTACGAAAATTGGTAGCCGAGCGCGCCGAAAGGCGATGCGAATACTGCTTGATGCCGCAATCTGCCAGCGCGTTCGAGCATGAACCTGATCACATCATTCCAAAGCGACCTGACCGCGACCTGGTTCGTGAATCGCCGCATGATCCCTTGGCCGCCAGAACCCTTGCGCCTGCTGGCCAGCCAGGCCATCCGCAGTTACCTGCGCCTGGAAGATGCGCTGTATGAGAGGGATATGTCCAGGGCATAACGAAATACCCATTGGCGCAAAATGCCTCTTGACTCTACGGTAACCAGAGGGTGTATAGTAGGCTCATGGAGCCAGTATGAAGATCAAAATCGGCAATTTCGCGCGCATCGGCCAGGTAACTGTGCAAACCCTGCGGCACTATGACGACCTGGGCCTGCTCAGGCCGTCCGAAGTAGATGCCCTGAGCGGCTATCGCTATTACTCCCTGGAACAGTTGCCGCGCCTACACCGCATCCTGGCGCTCAAAGACCTGGGCTTCTCCCTGGAGCAGGTTGCCCGCCTGCTGGAAGATGACCTGCCGCCGGCCGAATTGCGCGGGATGTTGCGCCTCAAACAAGATGAATTACGCCAGCAAGTGGGCGAGGGACTGGACCGGCTCGAAAGATTAGAAGCGCGCCTGCGCCTGCTCGAACAGGAAGGCCGCCAACTTGGATATGAAGTGGTTATCAAGCGCGTCGAGGCGCTGCGCATTGCCTCAGTGCGCCGCACGATCCCCACTTACTGGGACGAAGGACCGCTCTGGGGTGAACTGTTCCACCATTTACAACAAGCCGGCCTGACAACTTGCGGCCCATACCTGTCCCTGTATCACGCCGGGGAACCGGAAATCGACGCCGAGGCTTGCGCGCCTGTCGCTGCAGACATCACCGAAATCCGGGGGTTGACGGTCCGCGAACTGCCGGGCGTGGAGACTATGGCCACGACCATCCACCGGGGGCCGTTCACCGGCTTGGCAGGGGCCTACACTGCATTGCTGAAATGGATCGATGCCAATGGCTATCACGCCGATGGCCCAGACAGGGAAATCTACCTGCGCTTGCCGGAAGCAGGCCAATCCCGCTCTGACCCGAATGCCGTCACCGAGATGCAGGTTCCAATTGACCGCAATTGACCGAGACCAACCAGTGTTCAACAAGATATTTGCGAATCCGCTTTCCATGAAATCAACCAGTGGCCGCTGTTTTGATGATTCCCAACCGTATCGTTTCAGGAGCACCGAACATGACTGAAAAAGAATTCAAATTGACGCCCATCGGGCAGGTCGAGGCCGGCCCAGATAGGTTTGCATTGGCGATTGCGCCAGCCTATCGCGCCGCCCTGCAAGGACTGGACGGCTTCGGCCACATCAATGTACTGTGGTGGAGCCACTACCTGGACACGCCGGAACACCGGCGTGTGCTGGAAGCCGAGCAGCCTTACAAGAACGCCCCCGCCAGGTTGGGCATCTTTGCCACCCGCTCGCCGTTGCGCCCCAACCCGGTCTGTGTCTCGACCGTATCTGTCCTGCATGTGGATGTGGGGAACGGACTGGTCGTCATCCCGTGGATAGACGCCGAGGACGGCACGCCCATCCTGGACATCAAACCCTACCACCCATCCAGCGACCGCATCCGCGACATCCGTATGCCAGGATGGTGCCAGCATTGGCCGCAATGGTACGAAGACTCGGCCACGTTCAATTGGGAGGCTGAGTTCGTCAACGCTCGATAAGCAGATTACCGCACGTGCAAAAACTGGCGGAGGATGACCTCCGCCAGTTTCTTGTCTCTCGGTCTTTGGGCGCTTCGATCAGGCTGCCACGGTGTCCACTTTGCGGATGACCATGACCACTTTGCCTTTGATCTCCAGCGGTTCTTCTTTGTTGATCATAATCGGTCCCATCATGGGGTTGGCTGGCTGCAGACGGTAGCCTTCTTTTTCTTTGTAGAAATATTTGAGCGTGGTCTCATCGCGGCTGGGGAGCCAGACGGCAACCATATCGCCGTTGCGGACTTCGGCGTTGTTCGCCACCGGTTTCATGATAACGTAGTCGCCATCGTTGACCATAGCGTCGATCATAGAATTGCCTTGTACTTCCAGGGCAAACAGTTGCCTGTCCTTCTCTGGCGCGGGCAGGAGCGAGGTGGCAATTTCGACGCTGGTCTCCGCGTCATAATAACCAAAGTCAGAAGCCGGGACGGGGGCTGGCTCGCTGGCGACAATACGCCCCAACACAGGCACGCGCAGCAGATCATGGATAACTTGCACAACTTCATCGACCTTGTCGGTCAGGCGCAGGCCGCGAGAGACGCGCCCATCCCGCTCGATGTAACCCATTTTCTCGAGTTGTTCGAGATAGTAGTTCACCACCGAGGTAGACGAGATCTTGGCTGCATCGCCAATCTCACGAATGGAAGGCGGACGGCCATTTTCGTTCTGGTACTTGGTCAAAAATTCCAGAACGCGGATGTGGCGTTCACTTAAACCTTTACTCTTGCGAACCATCATCATTGCTGTCTCCTGCCAGTACCCTGGCGCAGGTGAGCATTAATCGCTCATTTGTGCTATAAATATACACGAACATCCGTTCTGTGTCAAGGCCTGGCAAAATCAAAATCGGTCCGCAAGGCAAGGCTTCGAGGCCTCAAGTCATCTTCAACTTCCACCACAGGGACGGGATCATGCGCAGTTTTTCCCAGGCGCCCAGGCTGGCGCGTTTGCTGAAGACATCGTAGTCGTTGGCTTCGATGGCAGCGAGGATACCCTGGTAGAAGACGGCTGCCGCGCCGATGGCAAGTTGTCCCTCGCGGGAAAGCAATTTGACGCCCGGCCAGGCTTCTTCGTACAGGTTGCGGGTGCGCTCGATCTGGAATTTCATGAACAGCCGCCAGGCGTCTGTCACGCGGCCAGCGGACATATCCCCTTCACGGATACCATACAGCGCCAGTTCGTCGCGCGGCAGGTAGACCCGTCCATTGCGCAGGTCTTCGCCCACGTCGCGCAGGATGTTGGTCATTTGCAAGGCTACACCCAGTTTAATAGCGTAAGGCACGGCCTTGGTCGATTCGAAACCGACGATGTACATGCTCATCAGTCCCACTGTGGAGGCGACGCCATAGCCGTAGGCGGCCACTTCATCGAAGGTCTGGTAACGGACCTGGGTGATGTCGCGCTGGACGCCATCGATCAGTTGCAGGGCGTAGTGGCGCGGGATATGGTATCGGGACAGGGTATCGCTCCATGCGGCGGCGACCAGGTCATGGTCCGCGAATGAGGCGTGCTGCACCACGTCGCGCCAGTAGTCCAGCCGGCTTTCGCGGTCGTCTGCAGCGGACTCGTCCACAATGTCATCCACAGTGCGGCAAAAGGCATACAGGGCGCGCACGGCGGAACGTTTTTCTTCGGGCAACAGGCTAGAGGCGAGATAGAAGGATTTGCTGTGCTGCGCGGTAATCTGGTTGCAGGCGGCGTAGGCCTGCTTAAGGGCAGCATCGCCAGCCCAATACGAGAACAGGGGGCGGGTGGAAGGGTGCGGGACCTTCCCGGCAAGAGCGAGCAATTGGTTTTCCCAACTAACCTGCATGTGCATGGTACACCTCCAATGTCTGATGGCTAAATTCCTATTTTCCGCCCCCTGTAAAACAGGGTTTGTGCAAAAACGGCATTTTTGGCTTGTTGGCGGCGATTTTTGCCGAAATTTCATTGGTTGCCATCTGGCTTTTGGCAAACTGAACCGGAAGTGGCGTAAAAACTACGAAATTCTTGCTCAAAACGCGAAAAATGGCTTAAAAAACCGCAGTTTAACCCCAAAATAGGGGTAGCGGAAAATAAGTAAATTGTACAGGTTTTGTATAATTTGTCAAGGTTTTGCAAAGAAATACATTGACAAAATATCGACAATGTGTATAATACAGGCAACATCTTGACGCTACCCCCTGCCCTGGACGGGAGAGGCTACCAAAGGAGAAACCATGAAACGCAAACCAACCGCCATCGTGATCGGCGCCGGGATCGGCGGGATCGCCGCCGCCGGGCGCCTGGCGCGCAATGGATATGACGTGACCGTGCTAGAAAAGAACGACCAGCCGGGCGGTCGCTGCGGGCAGATCATTCAGGACGGTCACCGTTTCGATATCGGCCCGACTCTGTTCCTGATGCCCGAAGTTTGGGAGGAGACCTTTGCCGCTCTCGGCGAAAAGATGAGCGACCACCTCGACCTGCGCCGCATCGACCCGACCTACAAAGTCCACTTCGAGGACGGCCTGCAATTGCAACTGACTTCCAATATCGGCGAGATGCAGGCGCAACTCGAAAAAGTGGAAAAGACCGCTTTTACTGGTTTCCTGAATTACATCGCCGAAGGAGCGAAGCACTACAAACTCTCGGTGGAGAAATTCGTTGGGCGCAACTTCTACAACATCTTTGAGTATTTCAGCCTTGCCAACCTGCCGCTCATCTTCCAACTCAAGGCATTGCAGAAGCACTACGCCAATACCAGCCGCTTCTTCAAGGATGAGCGACTCAAGGCCGCATTCACCTTCCAGAACATGTATCTCGGTCTGAGTCCGTACGACGCGCCCGCCACCTACTCCCTGCTCCAATACACGGAGTTGGCCGAGGGCGTCTGGTATCCGATGGGCGGTATGTACGCGGCCATCCAGGCGTTGACGAAGATCGCGGAGAAGCATGGAGTGAAGTTCATCTATAACGCACCTGTGAAGAAGATGAAAGAAGAAAGAGGAAAGATCACTTCGGTCATCCTGGAAGACGGGCGCGAAATGAGCGCGGATATTTTCGTGGGCAACGCGGACCTGCCCTACATCTACAAGGAACTGCTGCCCAAAAACAAAGAAGCGGAAAATCTGGACAAGAAACTCTATACCTGCTCGGCCATCATGTTCTACTGGGGCGTGGACAAGCAGTACCCACCCATCCAGCACCACAACATCTTCCTGGGCGGCGACTACAAAGCATCCTTCGACCAGATCTTCGCAGGCCACAGCCTGCCCGAATCGCCTTCGTTCTACGTACACGCCCCCGCCCACACCGATCCCGCCGCCGCCCCCGCAGGCGCAGACACGCTCTTCGTGCTGGTCCCGGTCGGCCACCTCAATCCCCGCGCCAAACAAGACTGGGAAGCCATGACCCAAAAAGCCCGCCAAACCGTCTTTGCCCGCCTGGAAAAAGACCTGGGCGTCAGCGACCTGCGCGAACACATCAAATTCGAGACCGCCTACACCCCGCTCGATTGGCAAATACGCTTCAACCTGGACAAGGGCGCGGCTTTTGGGCTCAGCCACAACTTCTGGCAGGTCGGCTACTTGCGCCCGCAGAACCGCCATAAGAAATACAAGAACCTGTACTTCGCTGGCGCGTCCACGCATCCCGGCACAGGCCTGCCAATCGTCCTCCTGTCCGCAAAACTGACCACCGAGCGCATCCTGAAAGAGGCGGAAAAGCAGCAAGTTGGAAGGACCAGGTTAGCGCAGGCAACAGCGCGTCCCTGACCCATATTGACCAGAAATCAGGTACAATATCTGTGCAAAAACTTTACAACTTGCCACAGGAGAACCCCATGCCCATCAGCGCCACCCCCGCCTTCAACCTGAAAGCCGTACTCAAAGAGACCGGCATTGCCGCCGACACCCTGCGCGCCTGGGAGCGCCGTTACGGCCTGCCCATGCCCGAACGCACGCCCGGCGGGCACCGCCTGTACTCGCAACGCGACATCGAGATCATCAAATGGCTGATGGCAAAGCAAGATGAAGGCCTCTCCATCTCCCGCGCTGTGGACCTGTGGAAGGAAGAAATCGCCTCTGGGCCGGACCCGCTAACTGCTTCCCGCCAAACCGGCATGATCCTGGCCCCGACCGCCAACCTGGACGCCGCCCGCCAGCAGTGGATGGACGCCTGCCTGCGCTTCGACGAATCCCGCGCCGAGCAGACTCTCAACCAGGCCTTCTCGCTATTCCCCGTCGAAGCGGTTTGCATGAACATTCTGCAAAAGGGACTGGCGCAGGTCGGCGAACTCTGGTACGAGAACCGCGCCAATGTGCAGCAAGAGCAC
>JBMOMO010000166.1:0-1955 GCA_049324135.1 Chloroflexota bacterium | reverse complement strand
GTATCCCTGCCAGCAAAAGTGTGTTTTAATGGGCGACATGACAGACATCCTCGTCATCGGAAGCCTGAACGCCGACCTGGTCGTGCGCGCGCCGCGCTTCCCCGCGCCCGGCGAAACCATCAGCGGCGAAGACCTGGCGGTCATTCCCGGCGGCAAGGGCGCCAACCAGGCCGTCGCCGCCGCCCGCCAGGGAGCGCAGGTCGCCATGCTGGGGCGCGTGGGCAGCGACAGTTTCGGCCCCGCGCTCATCCGCAACCTCCAGCAGAACGGCGTGGACGCGAGCCGCGTCCACGCCGGCCCGTCCGCCACCGGCGCGGCCATCATCGTGGTCGACGCGGGCGGGCAGAACAGCATCGTCCTTTCGCCCGGCGCCAACGCCAGGGTGACCCCGGCGGATGTGGACGCTTTCCCTTTTCAAGGCGTGGACACGCTGCTGCTGCAGTTCGAAATCCCCCTGGAGACGGTGATGCACGCCGCCAGCCTGGCCCGTCGAAACGGACTGCGCGTCATCCTCAACCCCGCGCCTGCCCGCCGTTTCCCCGACTCCCTCCTGGCTGACGTGGACATCCTGGTCCCCAACGAGAGCGAACTCCAGTTACTGACGGATTTGCCCGTCAGCGACGCCGCTTCCGCCGAAGCGGCAGCCAAAACAATATTGGCAAAAGGCGTGAAAACCGTCATCGTCACGCTGGGCGGGGACGGCGCGCTGCTGGTCACAGACAGACAAGCCGCCCACATCCCCGCTTACGAAGTAGACGTAGTAGACACCACCGCCGCCGGCGACGCCTTCATCGGCGGGCTGGCGGCTGCGCTGTTCAAAGGCAAGTCGCTGGAAGAAGCCGTGCGTTACGGCAACGCCTGCGGCGCGCTGGCAACCACCAAATTCGGCGCGCAGCCTTCGCTGCCGACGGTGGAGGAAGTTCACCAGATCATGTCATCGCGAGCATAATTCGTGCTTGTCGTGGCAACTTGTCCTGGCGACTTGTAGTGGCGACTTCAGTCGCTCTTCCAGCGGACGACTGCCCCCTGCGGGGATGATAAAGTCGCTACTACGAACCTTTTCACTTACTGAGCCTGCAAAATATCTGTTTATCCGCCATTAAAATTCATCTGTGTTGATCTGTGGTAAACAAACCATGCCCCCAAAACGCATCATCATTGACACCGACCCTGGCGTAGACGACGCCCTGACCTTCCTGCTGGCGCTGGCTTCGCCGGAAATCCAACTCGAAGCACTGACCATCACCCAGGGCAACGTGACCGTCGAACGTGGCGCGCGCAACGCCCTGGCGACATTGGAATTCCTGAACGCGGGGCACATCCCGGTGGCGCAAGGAACTTCCCTGCCGCTGGTCGCTTGTCCCGGCTCCGCCATGCGGGCCGGGGGGCCGCTGCTGGCCTCCGACGTCGTGCACGGCGCAAGCGGATTGGGGGATACAAACCTGCCCGAACCGATGACACCCCTCCTCCCTCGACACGCCATTGACTACCTGATCGAACGCTTCCTGGCCGAGCCGGGTGAACTCAGCCTGTTTGCCATCGGCCCGCTGACCAACGTGGCGCTCGCCATCCGCAAGGAACCGCGTTTTGCGGTCGCCGTCAAGGAGATGGTCATCATGGGCGGCGCGATCCGCGAGGGCGGCAACATCACCCCGCAGGCCGAGTTCAACGTCTACGCCGACCCGCACGCGGCGCATATCGTCTTCCATTCCGGCATCCCCATCACGCTCATCCCGCTGGACGTGACCCACAAATGTTTGCTCATGTGGGAGCAGATCCAAGCCCTGGGCAAACTGGACACGCCCATATCACGCTTCATCATGGAGGCAACAGCGCCGTACGTCAAGTTCACGCAGAGCAAAACCGGCGTCGAGGGCTGCGCCCTGCACGACCCGCTCACGCTGGCGACGGTCATTGCGCCTGAATTGCTCACGTTGCAAGAACTGTATGTGGAT
>JBMOMO010000165.1:0-1961 GCA_049324135.1 Chloroflexota bacterium | reverse complement strand
TTTGCGCTGGCATTATCCGCCGCTTTCCCTTTTCGAGGTCGCCCGCTTTTCCGTTCAGGAAGTTCTATTCGGTTTTCAAAGTGCAATGGTATATTTTTGCCGTTTGATACCAAGACGTATCTGTGGTAACTTGAATTACCGAATGCTCTCTTATTGTGTAATTGTTTACCCTGCCGGGCAAAGCCCGGCGTTACGGCGTGGGCGTTTCGCTCGCCTCCCAGTTCGGGACGGGCGTGGCCGTCTCCAGCACATCCTGGATGATCCAGCCCTCCACGCGGATTTCGTCCCGGGTAACGATGACGTGGATCCATACCGCGCCGTTGTATTCCTGCGTGTCGGGTAGCACCTGGACGATGGAGCCGTTGTCGAGCGTGGCCAGCACACTGCCGCCCGGTTCCTTGCGCAGGAAAGCCCCGCCGCCCTCGCGCGCCCGGATGAGCGCGTAGACGGGCGTGGATTCAGGGAACGGCGTGGTGGTCTGCGTCTCGGTCCCGGGTGTGTTGGTCTCTTGGGTAGCAGATGTGGGCGACGCGCTGGGCGTGTCCGCTTCGGGCGTGGATTCGGTCGCGGTCGGCCTCAGCAGGACCTCGGTCGCCGTAGGAGGCGAGGTGGGGGAGGGTATCTCGCTGGGGAGCGGCGTCGCCGTCGCCGGGAGGCTGGTCGCGGTCGGCGCCGTCACAGGCGCGGAAGGCGCCCTGCCGGGCTGCGCCAGCCACACGACAGTCGAAATGGAAACGACCAAGACCGCCAGCGCAAAGCCGTAACCGGCGGTCGAGAGTGGGCGGAAACGCAGCGCGACCAGCGTCAACAGGCCGAACAGGGTGGCCCAGGCCAGGTGTACGATGAAGACCAGCACGCCATACGGCCACAAGTCGCCCACGCCGCTGCCCAGCCCGAAGCCGCCGGCGCCGAGCGGCAGGAAGAGTTCGTAGGCCACCAGCACGCTGGGCAGGTAGGGCTTGTCTTCAGAGCGCACGAAGGAGGCGGTCAACAGGACCGCGCCGAGGGCCAGGATGACCAGGTCGGGGATCCACAGGCGGCTGTGCAGGAAGGCCTGGGTGAGCGTGAGCGGTTCGAAGAGACGGGAGGCCAGGCCCGACAGCGCGCCGGTCAGGAAGACCAGGAAGGCGCTCACCAGCAGCCCGGCCAGGGTCTGCGCAAACAGGCGCGGCGCGCCGCTGACGGCGGCCAGCGTCAGCCCGACCCAGGGGGTCATGAGCGGCGCCAGCAGGATGCCGAAGAACAACAATCCCTGCGAGTCCAGGATGTAGCCCAGCCCCAGGATCGCGCCGCACAACAGGGAGAAGATGAACAGTTCGAGCGTGGGATAGGCGCGATGCGCCAGACTGTCCAGCACGGCGGCGCGGCCTTCGGCGTCCTTTGGAAAGAAAGTACGACGGGCGCGGCGTCGGCGGGCGCGGGAGGTTGGCAGGCGCCCTGGCGGCCAGGGTTCGGGCGGAGGGGCGGGTTGTTCAGGGAAGTCCATCTTGCTCCAACCTTGCGAAGGTTTTGGACCTGCGCAAGGAGACGAGGCTAGCGGCGCAAACTGGCGATGATGCGCAGGGGTTTATCCAGCAGGTCGAAGGCGGCGTGTATGTCGGGGACGAGCAGGTCGGCAGACGAGAGCGTCTCGACGGCCACGCCTTCCTGCGAAAGGACGCAGATGCCCAGCCCGGCGGCTGCGAGCATGGCGGCGTCGTTGGCGCCCTGGCCGAGGGCCACGACCGTTTCCGCGCCCAGGTTGCGCACGTATTCGGCTTTTTGCGCCGCTTCATTGCCGGGTTGGACGCGGACGGCGGTCAGGTTGAGTTGCTGGTCTATGGCGGTCTGGCGCCCGTGCGTGTCGGCGGTCAGCAGGTGGAGCGTGAGCCGGTCGCGCAGGGCGGCGATGCGTTTGGCGAGGCCGTCCACCAGTACGCCATCTATCGCCAGGGTGCCGTTCACGTCCGTGACGAGGTGTT
>JBMOMO010000164.1:0-1977 GCA_049324135.1 Chloroflexota bacterium | reverse complement strand
TTGAGGAGTGAAAGATGAAAATCTATGACATTTCCCTGCCCATGTCGCCTGACCTGCCGGTGTGGCCTGGAGATCCGCCCATTATGCTGGAACAAGTCGAATCGATGGACAGGGGCGCGGACTGTAAATTAGGACATGTGTCCTATACCCCCTCGCGGTAGAATGACTGAAAGCGAGAGGAGATAGGCCGTGAACGATATGGATGTTCAGAACCGGCAAGCAGCCAAAACGCCGGATGCTGTTTTTTACCAGGTGTTGCGACAAGAATTCAATTTTTCACTGCGATTGGCGCGTGACGTGTTAAGCGCTGCGCAAGAGTTATTGTTGGGTCAAGCCAACCCGGAGCGTGTGCGTCCTGGGCAGGTGCGCAGGGTGGTAGCCAGCCTGAAAGCGCCGTTTGGGCCACCATTGGCAGAGACCTCCAAGCTGGAAATCACGCTGACGGTGGATTCTGGCGCCGAAGACGCCACGGTAATGGCTGAACAAGGCCGTGAGTCGCTGCGTCGGGGGCGGATTTTGCGTTTGATAGACGAAGCGTTGGATCAGGGCGGGGTCTTGACCCAGGAAGATCTGGCCCAGGTGCTTGGCGTGGATGCGCGAACCATCCGTCGGGATGTTCAGGCGCTCAAAGAAGCTGGGGAACTGCTGCACACGCGTGGTCAACTCAAAGGTGTGGGACGCGGCCAAACCCACAAAGTCAAAATCATTGAGTTGTGGCTGGACCGAGTCGGGTACGATGTCATATCCAGGCAAGTTCACCACTCGCCGCAGGCCATCAGGCGCTATGTAAGCACCTTTCTGCGCCTGGCTTTACTGCACCGTGAAGGCAAGGACCACAAAGAAATCGCCTTCCTGACGCAGTCATCGGCGCGCTTGGTGGCCGATTACCTGGTAATCTACGAAGCGGCCATGCAAAATGAGACGCGGCGGGCCAAACTGGAAGAAGAAATCGAGCGCGTAGGCGGTTCGCAAACATCTGGAGCAGCGCAAGCCGCTCAAAAAGGGGGGCAGACGGCATGAGTCACGTCAATCCCTACGCCAGTATCGAAAAACGCGGCTTTGAAAGCGCCCTGATGCGCCTGCTGTTGAGTGAATATGGCCTGGCCGGTGGTCGGCGGATTGCCTTACTGCTGGTGGAAGATGTGCAGCGACTTATTGGAGAGTACTACCCCGACCTGGGGAAGGCTGCCAGTGGCACGTTAGTCTGGACTTGCACGGCAGACGAAGGCAAAAAGGCCGAAGCGGGCAAACCGACCGAAGAATACAAGACCATCACGCTCCAGTTGCCCCTGGTCAGTGTCGAAGAACTGCAAAGTTGGATGGGAAAGTGTTCGCCAAGCCAGAATCGTAGCGAGAAAGCACCCAAGCGTGAGCGAGCGCAGGTTGCCCGACTGA
Source organism: Chloroflexota bacterium (assembly GCA_049324135.1). Lineage (GTDB taxonomy): Bacteria > Chloroflexota > Anaerolineae > Anaerolineales > Villigracilaceae > JAABUE01. The sequence continues at coordinate 582 of JBMOMO010000164.1, read as the reverse complement.
TCCAGGCAGCCGCCAAACAGGGCGGATTGCTCACGATTGCCGAAGTGAGCGTCATGATCAACCGTTCCTATGCCCAGGTTGCCCGCTATGTGCAAGAATGGCAGGAAGAAAGCGGTGAATTGCTGCCGCTCAAAGGGTATCGCATGGATCAGGGAGCCAGCCCTACCCACAAAGGCGAAATCACACGCCTGTACGAACGTGGTTTGGAGCCGCCAGACATCGCTCACGAAACCGGTCACAGCCTGAAAAGCGTGGAACGCTACCTGAAAGACTATGAACGGGTAAAGATGTTGCTCCGTGATCGCAAAAGCGCCGAAGAAATCAGCGCCCTGATTGGTCGCGGCAAGACAGTCGTGCTACAATACATCGAGATAGCCCGCGAGTTTCACCCCGAACTATTCAAAAAAGCCGCGTAGAGGAGCTTAGGGATCAGGACATGTGTCCTATATGAAACTTCGGGGATTTCCTGGCCGACATGCGCGTGGTCATGTCGCAGCGGGAGAACATTCGCGCCATGATGCGCGGCCTCGACCCGGCCTTCCGCGAGCGCCTGTTCCTGGCGGTCACGCAGGTCAACGGCTG
>JBMOMO010000163.1:0-1981 GCA_049324135.1 Chloroflexota bacterium | reverse complement strand
ACGCGCAGGTGCTCCTGCTCCAGCGCGGACATCTCGTATTGCACCAGCGCGGCCGCGTCCGCCGGGCTGTTGATGGTGGGGCGCGCCTCGGGCGACTCGAGCGTCAGCCGCCGCCCCAACTCGATGGCGGCCTTGATCTGGGCGGCCTTGGCCTCGCCCAGTCCATGCTCGTGGAGCAGTTCCTCGAACGGCGCGCGGTGGATGCCCGCCAACCCGCCGAAACGGTTCAACAGGCGCTGTCCCACCTGGACGGCGTTCTCGCCTCGCACCCCTACCCGCAGCAGGATAGCCAGCAACTCGGCGTTGCTCAAGGCCTGCGGGCCCAGGTCGGCCAGCCGCTCGCGCGGGCGCTCGGATTCGTGCAGATCGGTGATGCGGTAGATGGGTTTGGAGTTGGTATCGGCCATAGTTGCATGTCCCGGGGGTGAAAAATGGAGGATGACTGCTATAATGGAGGCAAGTATAAATCGTTCGCTTTTTGGGATTGCCAAATCCCAAGGGATTCCAGCAGATTTGGCAATCTGCTGGAGCATTGATACTACGAGTAATTATAAATCAAACCGGGTTCCATTACCCTCCCACATGAAACTACTCCACTTTGCCGACGCGCACATCGACATGGCCAACTATGGCCGCCAGGACCCGCACACCGGCCTGCCCCTGCGCGTGCTGGATTTCCTCAAGTCGCTGGATGCCATCGTGGACGCGGCCATCTCCGAGAACGTGGACCTGGTCATTTTTGCGGGCGACGCCTACAAGGACCGTTCCCCCGCGCCCACCTTCCAGCGCGAGTGGGGCCGGCGCATCATCCGCCTGTCGCAGGCGGGCATCCCGACCCTATTGCTGGTCGGCAACCACGACATGTCCCCGGCGACCGGGCGCGCGCACGCCGTCCAGGAGTTCGATACGCTGGACGTGCCGCATGTGCGCGTGCTGGACAAACCGCAATTCCTGGGCGCGGAAGAACTTGGCCTGCCTGCGCAGGTGATCGCCCTGCCATGGATCGCGCGTTCCGGCCTGATGGCGGCGGTGGACATGCGCGGCAAGGAGACGAGTGAAATCTTCGAGAACATCGAGGAGCGCATCTCCGACCTGGTGCAGGGCTGGCTGGAGGCGGCCGATCCGTCGCTGCCGACCATCCTGACGGCGCACGCCTCGGTGCAGGGCGCCGCCTACGGCGCGGAGCGCATGGTGATGCTGGGCGCCGACCTGGCGCTGCCCGGCTCGCTGGTCAAGGACAGCCGGCTGGATTACGTGGCGCTGGGTCACATCCACAAGCCGCAGGACCTGAACGAGGGCGGGCATCCGCCGGTCATTTACCCCGGTTCCATCGAGCGCGTGGATTTCAGCGAAGCCCGCGACGACAAGTTCTTCGTCATCGCCGAGGTGCAAAAAGGCGCGGCGCAGGTAGAATGGAGAAAACTCCCAGGCGTGAGGCCGTTCGTAGATCGCCGGGCAGTCCTAAAGTCCGGTGAGAACGTGAGCGAGACCTTGCTGGCGGCCTTGCCCACGTCCGAAGGGATGACAGACGCCATCGTCCGCCTGACGGTCGAATATCCGCGCGACCTGGACAGCCTGATCGACGAGCCTGCCCTGCGCAAATACGCCGCGGGCGCCTTCGAGTTCCACCTGGTCAAGCGCCCACAGGTGGAGGGGCGCATCCGCCTGCCCGCCGACCAGACGGTCAGCAGCCTGTCCCCGCTCGACCTGCTGGAGCAGTACTGGCGCGCGGCCAAGGTGGGCAAAAATGAAGATGTCGAGGCGCTGCAAAACCTGGCGCGGGAGATCGTCGAGGCGGGGGGAGACGTGGACAGGTGAGCAGGTAGACAGGTAAAATGCAAAGGACAAATCGCTAATCCCAAATCGGAGGCCGCCATGTCACAAAAACGCTCAGGATACCGCTGGTTCGTCGTCGTGATCTTCTTTTTCTTCATGCTGCTGCACCAGACCGACAAGTTGATGATCGGTTCGATGCAGGTGC
>JBMOMO010000162.1:0-2012 GCA_049324135.1 Chloroflexota bacterium | reverse complement strand
CAAGAACCTCGACACCGAGGCGCTCGACCTGCTGCAACTGCATTGTCCGCCCACGCAGGTCTATTACATGCCCGAGACCTTCGGCGTGCTGGATGACCTGGTGCAGGCGGGCAAGCTGCGCCATTATGGCGTCAGCGTGGAAAAGGTCGAGGAGGCGCTCAAGGCCATCGAATATCCCAACGTGCAGAGCGTGCAGATCATTTTCAACATGTTCCGCCTGCGCCCGGCGGAGTTGTTCTTCGAACAGGCCCTGCAGAAGCGGGTGGGAATCCTGGCGCGCGTGCCGCTGGCCTCGGGCCTGCTGACGGGCAAGCTGGGAGCGAAGTCCGCCTTCGATGCGGATGACCACCGCGCCTTCAACCGTCACGGCGAAGCCTTCGACCGCGGCGAAACCTTCTCGGGCGTGGACTACGCCATCGGCCTGCAGGCGGTCGAGGAACTCAAGACCCTCTGCCCCGCGGGCATGAGCCTGACCCAGTTCGCCCTGCGCTGGATCCTGATGTTCGAGGCCGTGACCTGCGCCATCCCCGGCGCGAAACGCCCCTCCCAGGCCGAGGAGAACTTCAGCGCCGCCGACCTGCCGCCGCTCTCAGCCGAGACGATGGCCCAGGTGCGCGGGATTTATGATCGGCATATCCGCGAGCTCGTACATCAGGTTTGGTAAAAGATACGAGCAGGTCACGCTTGAAGCGTGACCTGCATTTTTGTGTCTCGAAAATTTATCGAAACAGGAATGATATACTTTTCCTATGATCATCGAATTTAACGGTACGATCATATTCTGGAAGGGCCCCGCGCCGTGGTTCTTTGTGGCTGTGCCTGAGCTGCAAAGCCGTGACCTCAAGTCGATCTCCAATCTTGTGACGTATGGCTGGGGGGTGATTCCCGTCCACGTGCGCATCGGCCGCACCGAGTTCGAGACATCCCTGTTCCCCAAAGACGGCCTGTACCTCGTGCCCATCAGGGCCAGCGTGCGCAAAGCGGAGAAGCTTTCGGAAGGCGACAAGATCAGCGTGCGGCTCGAAGTGCGCTAACCCTGCTTCTTCAATTTCCCCAGCACCCGCTTCTCCCAGGTCAGGGATTTCACGTCCGCGCGGGTCTGGGATCGCCGAGCCGAGCGCGCCGTCCCACCCTTGACACTGCGATTTATCGGTGGGCGTTTTTGTGTTGTGCAAGACTCGCCACCTGAAACAAGGGGACACCGCCAACACGCCCAAGTTTTACACATAACTTAATCTTTTGCAATTGCCAAAACTTTGACTTACCGGAACACAGATGTGGCGAATTTTATATGGGACAAGATAGACGCCGCTGTGAAGACCAGATGGAAGGGATATTAGAACGCGCTAAACAATACCAAAAGAAAAAGACCGAAAAGTATGATGGCAGCGACTGGACTAATAATCCGAATAAACCAAAATATGAAAGTGGGGTTGTAAATTGGCAAACGATAAATAAAGAAACGTTTTCTCATTTCTTCAATTGAGAGTTTTACAGTTGAGCGAGTCTTTGCTTGAAACCAGCCAAGATAGGTCGAATAAGCAAGCCCGATTGCAGATGCCAGTAATATAGCCGAGAACAACAGTGCAAATATAAAAGGCGGTTTTCCACCAACTGAATGAACTTCCACCTTGATTGAAACACTGGCAATAACGCCAATCAAAAGAATAATCACACAGAAGGCGAAAAATGAAACGTATCTCTTGACTGGATTTTTTCGTTTTTTGTTATCCATGATTCTGTTTGACTTCACGAAGAAAGCGCCCAACGATTTGCAGCCGGTCCCGTATGTTCTTCACAGGATCCAGGCGCGCGGACCCGGGATCGCCGAGCCGAACGCGCCGATGCTGCGATTTATCGGGGGGGGGGGGTAACCTTAAGCCTCATAGGACTTTCTCTTTTGGAAAACAACAAAGCCATCTTCCTGAACTAGCGCCAAGACTACCTTTCGGCGATTGATTTTATCAACGTAACAATAATACAGCCCACACTCTGAGCGCAAAACCCTGTTT
>JBMOMO010000161.1:0-2033 GCA_049324135.1 Chloroflexota bacterium | reverse complement strand
AATTCACGATGGGGAATGATTCAGGGGATAGCGACGAAAAACCTGCTCACGAAGTAGACCTGGACTCCTTCTGGATAGATCAAACTGAAGTAACTAACGCAATGTATCAGTTATGTGTCCAGGCTAAGAAATGTAATCCGCCATCTGACGAAACCTATTTTGGGAACGAACAGTATGCTAACTATCCTGTTGTCTATGTTTCCTGGAATGATGCCAGCCGATATTGTGCGTGGGCTGGTCGTCGCTTGCCAACTGAGGCGGAGTGGGAAAAAACTGCGCGCGGCGTCGATCGACGGGTATATCCTTGGGGAGACGAATTTTCTTGTAAAAAAGGTAACTTTGACGATGAAACAAAGTTCGATCCTTATGTTGTACCCGGGGGGCCAAATTGCGATGGAAATGAATACCTGGCAACAGTAGGAAGTTATACTTCAGGGAAAAGCCGTTATGGAGCGTTGGATATGGCAGGTAATGTTTGGGAATGGGTAGCAGATTGGTATAGTGATACTTACTATTCGAACTCACCCTCGACGAACCCAATGGGACCGGCGTCTGGTAAACTCAAGGTTTTGAGAGGCGGTTCTTGGTCGGTTAGTGTTAATGTTGTTCGATCTTCGAATCGATACAACTTCGATCCAACTACATCGAGCAGCGATATGGGCTTCCGCTGCGCCCAGGACGCGACGCCGTAGTTTCCATCCAGGAGCCATCATGCCTAAACCCATCACACAGAACAGCCTCTTCTACGGCGACAACCTGCCCATCCTGCGCGAGTACCTGCCGGACGAGAGCATCGACCTGGTCTACCTCGACCCGCCCTTCAACTCCAACCGTTCGTACAACGTGCTGTTCAAGGACGAGGGCGGGCAGGAGGCGGACGCGCAGATCACGGCCTTCGAGGACACCTGGCACTGGGGCAGGGACGCCGAGCGCACCTATCACGACATCATCCAAAATGCGCCCTCCAGGGCAGCGGTCATGCTGGGCGCGCTGCGCGAGTTCATCGGCACCAACCAGATGATGGCCTACCTGGTGATGATGACCGCGCGCCTGATCGAGTTGCACCGCGTCCTCAAGCCGACCGGCTCGCTCTACCTGCATTGCGACCCGACCGCCAGCCATTATCTCAAGATCGTGTTGGATACGATTTTTGGCGTGCAGAACTTTCGCAATGAAGTTACTTGGAAGCGTTCGAGTGCGCATAATGACCCGACAAGTCGCTTTGGAAGGATTTCGGATATTCTTCTCTTTTACACCAAATCAGACAAGGCCGCTTTCAACAAATTGTTTACCCCTTACTCGAAGGAATATTTATCATCGGAATGGAAGTTGCTGCCTTCAGGTAGATATTACAAAGCCGAAAATATGCTTGACCCGCAAAATCGAATGCAAGAATATGATTTTATGGGTACAAAGGCGCGATGGCGGACTATACCGGAAAAGATGATGGATTTATGGAATGCGCCGCAAACAGAAGTGCCAAATAGTCACGGCAGGATCAAACTCGGCGAAGATGGAAAACCCACCAAACGATGCCGGATTATTTTCTTGGATGAAATGCAGGGCGTTCCTCTACAAGATTTGTGGGATGACATCAATTACATTGCGGGCGGTTCGGCGGAAAGTATGGGCTACCCGACCCAAAAACCGCTCGCGCTTTTGGAGCGCATCCTCCAGGCCTCCAGCAATCCCGGCGACCTGGTGCTGGATCCCTTCTGCGGCTGTGGCACGGCCGTGGTCGCTGCGCAAAAACTGGAGCGCCGCTGGATCGGCATCGACGTCACGCACCTGTCCATTTCGCTGATGAAATACCGCCTGAAAGACGCCTTCGGGCTGGTCGAGAAGCGCGATTACGCCGTGGTCGGCGAACCGGAAGACATTTCCTCCGCCCGGCAACTGGCGCGCGACGACCGCTACCAGTTCCAGTGGTGGGCGCTGTCGCTGGTGCAGGCCAAGCCGCTGGGCGGCGAAGGCAGGGAAGGCAAGAAAGGCTCCGACAAAGGCATTGACGGCGCGATCAACTTCGTGGACGA
>JBMOMO010000160.1:0-15510 GCA_049324135.1 Chloroflexota bacterium | reverse complement strand
TCGGCTGGGAACGATCGAAGAACAGCAAATTGGTCGGGATGGGCGTATACGGCGCGAACACCCCGTTGGGCAGTCGGATGATCGTATGCAGGTTGAAATCCCTCAGCATCTGCGCCTTCACCCGCGCGGCGACTCCATCTCCGAAAAGGAATCCATTCGGCACCACCACGCCGCACCGTCCGCCATGCTTCAACGAACGCATCACGAACTGCATGAACAACAGCGCCGTCTCGCTGGCGCGCGTATTCTCGGGGAAGTTCAACTGAATGCCCGCCTCCTCCTCGCCGCCGAAGGGCGGGTTCGTCACGATCACATCGAAGCGGTCTTTCTCCCCGATCTCGTTCAGCGGATTCTTCAACGCATTATCGCGGCGGATGTTCGGCGTCTCGATCCCATGCAGCAACAGGTTCATCGTGCTCAACAGATACGGCAGCGGCTTCTTCTCCACCCCGAACAACGTCTTGCTTTGCAGCGTTTCCTGCTCTGTGGATTTTTTGACTCGCGGCTTAAGATATTCATACGCCTCAACTAAAAAACCGCCTGTGCCACAAGCGGGATCGAGAACGGTCTCTCCCAGCCGCGGCTTGACTCTGTCTACGATCAGTTTCACCACGGGACGGGGCGTATAAAACTCGCCCGAATCGCCTGCCGCGTCGCGCATCTCCTTCAACATCGACTCATACAAATGCGCCAGCGTAAAGATCTCATCCTTCGACTGAAAGTGGATGTTATCCACCAGGTCCACCACATCCCGCAGCAGATACCCGCTCAACATGCGGTTGTAGGTCTCCTTGAACACCTCCGCCACCTTCAAGCGTTCATCCGACCCCGCCAGCCCGCGCAGCGCAGGCAGCAACCCGTCATTGACGAACTTGACCAGCTCCTCGCCCGTCGCCCCGTACTCCTCATCCGACGCCCAATCCCGCCACCGATACGGCGAAGGGATCACAGGCTTATACGCCTTGCGCTCTAACTTCGCATCCTCCTCGCGCCGCATCTCCAGGTCATCGTAACACTTCAAAAACAGAATCCACGACAACTGCGGCAGGCGATCCAAATCGCCATTCAACCCCGCATCCTTCCGCATAATGTCCCGCGACGATTTGATGAGCGAAGAGAGCGAGGCTTTGGTGTTGACCCCCACCCGTCCTCCCCCATTTTCCGCTGAAATTCGCGGAAAATGGGGGAGGTGTCCCGAAGGGACGGAGGGGGCTGGGGCTGTTTTTTGTCTTGGCATGTGATTCCTATGAAAATGAATTTTCCCCAAAGCCAGGCTTAATCCTGTTCGAGCAAACCGATGAAGGCGGTCAATTCCGCTTTCAGGCGTTCAAATAATGGAAACGCATCTATAACCAATTTTTCGATTTTGACGGGATCGAAAACGTGGGTATACACATTGCGGACGATATGCCGAAAGCGGCGATACTCATCCAACTTCGTCGCCGTTTCCTGGGAAATTACGGGCGGTCGCCTCCTGGGAATTTCCGCGGACATCTGATCCAGTAAACGCAAATGCCAGTGTTCGCCCTGCGGCGCACCGCCGTCAATCAACTCGGCGATATGGGCAAAGATTCGTTCCGCCCCCAAATAAAAACCGTGCAAGTTCAACGCCACGCCATCCAGGTATAGATCGTCATTGGAGCGGCGGGCTTGCTCCCAGCCGTTTTTCATGCGCGCCAACACGATGGGAATTTCGTCCAGTTCAGAATGGATACGCTCGCTCAGTTCGGCGTTTTTTTCGTCGGTCATAACGGCTTTCCGTCTTTTTCGATGTTTTTGAATACGGCAGGCGGGCAAGTTTCGAGTTCCACCAGGTCAATCTGAAAACTCAAATCAACGCGCTCGATTGCGCCGCCAGCGGCATAGAACCGCAACGGGTCAACGCCCCGCACCGCCAGGTCAATATCCGAATACAACGAAAAACTCCCGCGCCGCGCCAGCGAGCCGAACAGAATCACTTCCGTCGCTCCAAATTTCTCTTTGAGCATCTTCGCGGCCTTGCGCGCGGTACTTATCGCGCGGCGGCGGCGCTTCGCCACCTCCACGCGCGTCTCCGCCTTGCGCTTGCGATAGGCTTCCCACGGGCGGTATTTTTTCAGTTCTTTGGGAGAAAGTTCGAGAGCGGTTAATGCCATGCTTAAATTATACAACTGATTATGATGTCGTTGCGAGGAGCGTTCTTGCTCTTTGCGATAACATCCCCTTTGGGGACGAAGCAATCTCCTCTTACTTGTGAGTATTCCGCGAAACAGGAGATTGCTTCGCCCTGTCGGGCTCGCAACGACATTACTCGTAAAGGAACTTCTGCAACGCATCCACCGCCTGCAACAACTTCTCCGCCCCGCCGAACAATTGGTAAATCTCGTATGTCGAACCGTACCGGTCGAACGGCGAGACCTGCAACACCCTCGGCAACTGGTCGAACTCGCCGATGCCGTAATCCGCGTATTTATCCAGCAAGGAATTCAAAATCTCCCGCGCGGCGGGCGTAAACGTATTGAAGAAATTGGCCTTCTTCTGGCGCAGTTTTTCGGCCCGCTCGCGGCGCGTCACCAGCGGGGCGTTATAGGCCACGTGCAGCAGCAAATCCAGCGCATCGGCTTCTTCCTGGTGGGTGACGTGCGCCAGGTGGTCGGGGTCGATGCCGCGCGCGCGCAACTGATTCAAGATCTCGATCCGCTGTTCGGCCAACGGCCAGGCCTGCTTCAAATGCTCGGCCGTCAAATCCAGGCGGCGGATGTTCTGCGTGACGTAATCCGTGAACTCGACCGTCTTCAGAATATGCCCGTCGGGGTCGAGTTCGAAGGCCTGCTCGCCCGCAATGTAGACCTGCACATCGTCGAGATAATACTTGCGCGGCAGTTCGCCGACCCGTACCCCCTCTCCCTGAGGGAGAGGGCCGGGGTGAGGGCTTTCCAGCGTCCCTTCCTCGCTATCCTCCACCCTGGTTTCGTTCCCGTCTTTGTCGATCTCGGTCCTGGTCACGCGCACGGGATCGCCATCGAAGGCGGGATCGTAGAACAACTGCGTCGCGCCCACGTAATCGATGATCGTGAACCAGAACTTGTTGTGCTCTTCCAAAACCCGCGTCCCGCGCCCGATGATCTGCTTGAAATCGATCATCGAGTTGATGGGTTTGAACAAGACGATATTGCGGCAGGTGGGAGCGTCCACGCCGGTGGTCAGCATTTGGGACGTGGTGAGAATGACAGGCGTATCTTTTTCGGGGTCTTGGAAATTGTCCAGGTGTCCGCGCCCGACCGCGTGTTCATCACTCACAACCCTTGCCACATAATGCACATGAATTTTGGACAAATCAGTGTTTTGGTTGTTCAGCGCCTTGCGCATGTCCAAAGCGTGTTCCTGATCCACGCAAAAGACGATGGTTTTGTCCATGCGGTTGGTGCGCTTGAGATATTCGGTCAAATGCTTTGCGACGACTTCGGTACGCGATAAAAGGGAAATCAAGCGTTCGAAATCTTTCGTGCCGTACAGATCAGGCGGAATTTCGCGCCCGAAACGGTCCAGCACGCCAGGGTCGATTTGCAAGCCGCCCGCGTCCACATCGGGGATGACGCGATACACCCGATACGGCGCAAGGAAGCCGTCATCAATCCCTTGTCGCAGGCTGTAGGTGTAGATCGGCTCGCCGAAATACTCGTAGGTATCCACGTTGTCGGCGCGGCGCGGCGTAGCGGTCATGCCGATCTGGGTTGCGGACTCGAAATACTCCAGTATCTTGCGCCAACTGCCGTATTCGTTGGCCGACCCGCGATGGCACTCGTCCACGATGATCAAATCGAAGAAATCACGCGGATATTTTTCGTACAGGTTTTCACCTGTCACAGGGTTGGCCAACGCTTGATAAAGCGCGAAATAGGCCTCGCGGCTCTTGACCGCCCTGCCTTGAATCTTGTGCAGGGCCTGTCCCATAGGCGAGAAGGTGCGGTCTTTGGCCTGGTCGATGAGAACATTGCGGTCCGCCAGGTACAAAATTCGCTTCCTGCGCTTCGACTTCCACAACCGCCAGGCAATTTGGAAGGCAACGAAGGTCTTGCCTGTCCCGGTTACCATCGTGAGCAATATACGCTTTCGGCCTTCCAGAACTGCGTTTACGGCTTTATTGATGGCCGCCTGCTGGTAATAGCGCGGCGCTTTCCCGCCCACCTCCTGCCAGTATTGCGATAAAGAATCAGCCTCGTCTTTCTGGTCTGCGAACTTGAACGTGCCTTTCAACCTTCCCCATAATTCATCCGGCGACGGGAAGGTAGCCAGGTCTCGTTCCGCGCCGGTGATGAAATCATGCTCTACGATTCCCTTGCCGTTGGTCGAGTAAGCGAACTTCACGTCGAGCATTTCGGCGTACCGTACCGCCTGCGCCAGTCCCTTGGCGGGGTGGGCGTCCTCCGCTTTGGCCTCAATCACCGCAATGGGATGGTTTTGCCGGATGAACAGGGTGTAATCCGGGCGCAATCCTTCCTTGCGCGTATGCCGGTCGCCGACAGGCACGATCCTCCCAGGCGTCAAGGCCATCTGCTCCGTGATGAAATCATCCTCCCAGCCCGCAGACTTGAGTTTCGGCAACACGTAGGTCCGGCAAGTATCGGCTTCGTTCATTATCCCTTCAAATACAAATCAAGCATACAGGAAAACCCCCAACTGCGCAAGTTAAAAGCGACTCATTCCGGGGACACGGATAACACGGAAAGCGCGGAAATTCATCCGTTTTTTACGGAAAAAATCCGTTCGATCCGCGCTATCCGTGTCCAAAAGACTTTTCTCCACGACTTAATGCCTCCCTGCAAACAACATTTTCCTGCTTGAAAATCACCTCGTTTTACCTTAATATAGTATTAAGACATTGTGTGTTATTCAGGAGGTTCGCCATGTCGCAAAAAAGGATCATCCAAGTCATTCTGCTCGTTACCCTGGTCGTCGCGTCCCTGGCAACGACCGGCAGCGCCTACGCCTGCGGCGGCTGCGGCAACACCTACTACACCGTCCAATGGGGCGACTCGCTCGGCGTGATCGCGCAGAACTACGGCGTCAGCCTGAGCGCGCTGTACGCCGCCAACCCCGGCCTGGGCTACTGGATCTACCCCGGCCAGGTGCTGGTCATCCCCGGCGGCAACTGCGCCTGCGGCTACACGCCATCCTATTACGCCGGCGGGAACGCCTACACCGTCCAGCGCGGCGACACCTTCTCCAGGATCGCCCAACGCTTCGGCGTCAACTACTACGACCTATGGGCCGCCAACCCGCACATCTGGGACCCCAATTACATCTACGCCGGGCAGGTTATCTACATCCCTGCAACGCCCACCTACTACACCGTGCAATACGGCGACACGCTCAGGAAGATCGCCGGGTACTACGGCACCAGCGTCAACAGCCTGGTCGCGCTCAACCCGCAAATCTGGGACCCCAACCGCATCTACCCCGGGCAGGTGGTCCGCGTCTGGTAACAAGGTAACAGGCCCTCCTCAAGGGCGTCCGAGCCGGAAGACGCAGGATTGAGCGCCTCCCGGTTCCATTTTCGCTACCTGGAACGCCTCCCCGCCCAACAAACTCCCTAGCAAGGCAGCATCCATGCGGCACAGTTCGGGGCGACTCCCAACCAGCGCCGCATACGGGCATTGCCCCAGGATCACGCGCGGCCCCTGCGCGCCGGCCTCCCAACGCGCCTGGTAGTGCATCCCATCCAGGCGCTCGACCGCCGCCGCCAGCCGCCGCACCAAAGGCAGGTGGGATGGGACAGCCTCCCCCGCCAGGCGACGCCCCAGCGCCTCCATCCCTATGCTCGCGCCTGCCTCCGTTAAAAGCGCCTCCGCCAACGCCGACAGGTTATCCCCCGCCAGCGCCCCCGCCAGGCGATAGACCTTCGCGGGCCGCCCCCTGCCAGCCTGCCGCAAACTCACGACCTCCACACGCCCATCCGCCGCCAGGATGCCCAGGTGACGGCGCGCGTTGGCCGGCGTCATGCGCAGGGCGCGCGCCGCCTCCCGCGACGAGGCCGCGCGGTTGCGCTTCAAATAATCCAGGATCTTCTGGCGGCTGGTGATTGGCATACTGCAACCTGTCCCCTCCCCTAAATTCCGGTTGCTGGAATTTGGGGGCGCCCTTCGGGTGTGCTTCGCGAAGGCCGGGAGGGGGCAAAACTGTCATACAAACAACATGATTATACTCACAAATTTAATTTTGCAAACATATATTTGCGTAAATGAATTGACCCATACCCACCGCAAAGATATAATGCAGCCGTCATGTCCATTGCACTGACCTGGGAGTCCACTTACGCCATCGCGCTGGAACTCAAGCGCCGCCACCCCCAGGCCAACCTGGCAGCAGTAAGCCTCGGCCAGGTCTACGAATGGACGCTGGCGCTCCCGGAATTCCAGGATGACCCGTCGCTGTGCAACGACGGCATCCTTATGGCAATCTTCCAAGACTGGTACGAGGAGACAATCCATGAGTGACAACGAACTCAACTCCCCCGGTTACGACATCCCGGATGACATGAAGAACGTGGTCGCCATCACCACGCTCGACCGCATCTACAACTGGGGACGGCGCTCATCCGTCTGGCCGATGATGTTCGGCCTGGCGTGCTGCGCCATCGAAATGATCGCCGCGCAGGCCTCGCGCTACGACATGGCGCGCTTCGGCATGGAGGTCATGCGCCCCACGCCGCGCCAAAGCGACCTGATGCTGGTTTCCGGCACGGTCACCAAGAAAATGGTGCCGGTCATCGTGCGCCTGTACAACCAGATGCCCGAACCAAAATACGTGGTGGCCATGGGCGCGTGCGCTTCGGGCGGCGGGCCCTTCAAGGAGGGCTACAACGTGGTCTCCGGCATAGACAAGTTCCTGCCGGTGGATGTCTACATCCCCGGCTGCCCGCCCACCCCGCAAGCCTTGATCGCCGGCCTGATCAAACTGCAAGAACGGATCGACAAGCAATCCATCCGGCAGGTGCGCTGGTACCGCAAAGGCCCGGATTCGGTCGAAGTCCCGGTGCCGCTCCTCGGTCCGGATTTGATCGACCTGCGCCGCACGGCCGAAATCAAGAAGATCGCCGCGCAAGTCCCGGCGAAAGAGGCATAGGAGGCGAGCATGGCAACCCCAATCCAAACTGAGATTTTCGATCCTTCGGCGAGCTCAGGACAACGCCTGGCCGCCAAATTCCCCGGCGCTGTCCGCCCGGACGAACGCCCCGGCTACTCCGGCTGGATGGTCGAAAAAGACAACCTGGTCGAAGTGGCGACCTTCCTGCGCGACGAACTGGGCTACGACCTGCTTTCCTCGGTCACCGGCGTGGACTACCTGCCCGACGAAAAAATGGAAGTGGTCTACCAGGCCTACAAGACCACCGGCGGGCCGGGCGTCTTCTTCAAGGTACAGGCGCCGCGCGTGGACCCCATCGAAGTGCCTTCGCTCATCAACGTCTGGCCGGGCGCCGACCTGCAAGAGCGCGAGGTGTGGGACCTGTACGGCGTCAAGTTCACCGGCCACCCCGACCTGCGCCGCATCCTGACCTGGGAAGGCTTCGAAGGCCACCCCATGCGCAAGGACTGGCAGGAAGCCTATTACGAGGAAGAGGCCAAGCCCTACAAGAGCCGCTGGCCGGAAGGCAAGCACGTCAGCGCGGAAGCGAAAAATCCTTACAATGATAACGTCCGCTACCCCGAAAAGTTCAATCCCGAAAAATGGACGCCGGTCGATCCCGAAGAAGCGCTGTACACTTCCTTGAAAAAGTACACCGCTGCCGACGAATCCGGCCTGGAGACCGACCACATCGTGGTCAACATGGGGCCGCAGCATCCCTCCACGCACGGCGTATTCCGCGCGGTGGTGGTGCTGGACGGCGAGACGGTCGTCAGCCTGAAACCGGTCATGGGCTACCTGCACCGCAACCACGAGAAGATCGGCGAGCGTAACACCTTCCTGCAGAACATGCCCTACACCGACCGCCTGGATTACTTCAACTCCATGTCCAACAACTGGGGCTACTCGCTGGCGGTCGAAAAACTGATGGGGCTCCAGGTGACCGAGCGCGCCGAGTACATCCGCGTCATCATGGCCGAACTGACCCGTATCCAGAACCACCTGATCTGGATCGGCATGATGTTGAACGACCTGGGCACGTACTTCACCCCGGCGCTGTACGCCTTCGAAGAGCGCGAACTGATCCTGGACATCTTCGAGGCCGCTTCCGGCTCGCGGATGATGTGCAACTACCACCGCTTCGGCGGGGTGGTGCGCGACGTACCCGCCGAAGCCTTCGAGAAGATCAAGGGCCTGGTCTACGACCGCCTGCCCGGCAAGATCGAGGAGTTCGAGCGCCTGTTGAGTGAGAACGAGATCCTGGTGTCGCGCTTGAAAAACATCGGTTATTTGAGCGCCGAAGACGCCATTGCCTACTCGATGACCGGCCCCGTCCTGCGCGCCTCGGGTGTGCCGTATGACATCCGCCGCGCCGAACCCTACGGGATTTACGACCGCTTCGACTTCGATGTGGTGACCCGCCCCGAAGGCGACATGTACGCCCGCTACATGGTGCGCGTGGAGGAGATGCGCCAGAGCCTGCGCATCCTGGAACAGGCCATCAAGGGCATCCCCGAAGGCCCGGTGCTGCCCGGCAAACCGGTCTACCAGGTGCGCGTGCCAGCCGGCGAGGCCTACGGGCGCATCGAAGCCCCCAAGGGCGAACTCGGCTTCTACGTCGTCTCGACCGGCAAGCCCAATCCCTGGCGCTATCACGTGCGCGCCCCATCCTTCATCAACCTGACCGCGCTGGAAAAAATGTGCGTGGGCAACAAGATCGCAGACTTCGTCGCCATCCTGGGCGCGATCGACATCGTGCTCGGCGAACTGGATCGGTAGGAGGTGTAAACATGTACGGAAAAGGTATCCTCAAAGGTCTGGGCGTGACCCTGAAACGCTTCGTCAACACGTATGTGGAAGACATTGCCTGGTGGGGCCGCCGTTACTACAAACCGGAGGGCATTGCCCGCCGCTCCAGCAAAGATACGCGCGGCATCTTTACGATCCAGTACCCGGAAGAGAAACTGCCCACGCCGGAAGAGTTCCGCTACGTGCCGTTCCTGGTCTACGATGAAGGCGAGGGCGGCAAGAAGGAAGTGCGCTGTACCTCGTGCGGCATCTGCTCCAAGGTCTGCCCGACGCAGTGCATCTGGATCGTGCGCACCAACGACCCGGCCACCGGCAAGCCCGTCCCCGCCCCGGCCGAGTTCTACATCGACGCCGACATCTGTATGAACTGCGGGTTCTGCGCCGAGTATTGCCCGTTCGACGCCATCAAGATGGATCACGATTACGAGATCGCTTCCTATGGGCGCAACGTATTCAACCTGGACAGGCTGCTCAAACCGGCCTCCTACTATGCCAGCATCCGCCCCTTGAACGCGGCGCGCGAAGACGAAGCCCGCCGGGCAAAAGAGGCCGCCAAGGCGGCAGCCAAAGCGGAAGCAGCGTAGATTACCAATGTCACTGCGCGGCGCGCCTGTCATGAGCCTGTCGAAGGGAAGCAATCTCGATAGATGAAATTTGTCCTCGTCGTGGCAGTAGCGGCGACTTCAGTCGCTTTTTCAGACGACTGCCCCCTTCACCCTTCACCCTTAACCCTTCACCCTTCGGGTACTTCGCGGGTACTTCGCGGGGATGATAAAGTCGTTACTACGAACTTTTCATCCTGATTTGACTGGTAAAATATACATATGACAAACCAACCTACACAAGAACAAGTCCTGGCAGCGCTCGGTAAAGTACAAGAACCCGAACTGCACAAAGACCTGGTGACCTTGAACATGATCCGCAACCTGGAAGTAGAGGGCGGCAAGGTCTCCTTCACGATCATGCTGACCACGCCCGCCTGCCCGTTGCGCAACCGCATCCAGCAGGAAGCGGAGCAGGCCGTGATGGCGGTGGGAGGCGTGGAGTCGGTCGCCGTCAAGATGGACTCGGACGTCCCCAACGATGGCCGGATGCGCGGGCTGGTCAACATGCCCATCCGCAACGCCATTGCGGTCGGTTCCGGCAAGGGCGGCGTGGGCAAAAGCACCGTCTCGGTGAACATTGCCGTGGCGCTGGCGCAGACAGGCGCGCGCGTGGGGCTGATGGACGCCGACATCTATGGCCCGAACATCCCCACCATGCTGGGCGTGGAAACGCTGCCGCCGCCGCAGGGCGAAAAACTTACCCCCGCGCAAGCCTACGGCATCAAAATGGTCTCGATGGGATTGCTGGTCAAACCCGGGCAGCCGCTCATCTGGCGCGGCCCGATGCTCAATTCGGCCATCCGCCAGTTCTTGAGCGACGTGGAATGGGGCGAACTGGACTACCTGGTCGTGGACCTGCCGCCCGGCACGGGCGACGCGGCGCTCTCGCTGGCGCAGGCGCTGCCCCTGAGCGGCGCGATCATCGTGACGCTGCCGCAACTGGTCTCCCTGGAAGACGCGGGGCGCGGGCTGAACATGTTCCGCCAGTTGGAAGTCCCCATCCTGGGCGTGATCGAGAACATGTCGTACCTGGACCTGCCGGACGGCTCCCGCATGGACATCTTCGGCTCCGGCGGCGGCGAGCAACTGGCCGACACCATGAACGCGCCTTTCCTGGGTCAGGTGCCGATCGACCCGGAAGTGCGCGTGGGCGGCGACAGCGGCAAGCCCATCGTGGTCTCCAAGCCCGAGTCGGCGGCGGCCAGGGCGCTGCAAGAGATCGCCCAGCAGGTGGCGGCCAAGATCAGCGTGGCGGCGCTGGGCGGGGACAACACCCTGCCGATCAACATCATCGAGTAGACTCCGCGCGTTTCTTCATCCCCAGGAGGCAAGTATCCTGGGGATGTTTGTTGTTCTTTGGGCGGTCACGGTTTGCTATCCGAAGGGTGTGACACAAATTTTCGGGGAAGAGGTAAGATAGTGGGGAAAAGAAAGGAGACGACATGGATGGCGAAGCAATGCGTAAGAGATGGAATGGTTTGAGTGAAGAGATCATCAGCGGGATGGCAGAATGGCGAGAACAGCACCCGAAAGCGACATTTCGAGAGATCGAGGCGGAAGTAGACAAACGCTTGTCTGTGTTGAGAGCGCGGATGTTATCGGATGCGGCCATTCGGAGTGCGCAGGCGGAGTGGGATCGAGCAAAGGGGGAGGTGGTGTGTCCGAACTGCGGGGCAAAATTAGAGCCGAAAGGGAAAAAGAAGCGCAGGTTACAAACGCGCGGGGGACAAGAAGTAGAGCTAGAGCGAGAATATGGTGTTTGTCCGGAGTGTGGGCAAGGGATTTTTCCCCCTGGATGAAGAGTTGGAGTTATTGCCTGGCATGTTGACCCCACATGGGCATGAGTGTCTGGTGCGTCTGGCAGGCTGGATGCCGTTTGGGAAAGCAGCCGAGATGCTGGAAGATTTTATGGGCATTCGGGTTAGCAGGAGCATGAGCCAGAGATACACGGAGATGGCTGGAGGGGTGTATGAGCGAATGCAGACTGAAGAAGTAGAATGCTTGGAGAAAGACATGCCACGGGCTCCAAAGGGAGCAAACAAAATCCAAATTAGCGCAGATGGAGCAATGGTGCCGTTATTGCATGGGGTCTGGGCAGAAGTGAGGACGCTAGTGATTGGAGAGGTGCAACCTGCGGTGGAAGAGAAGGGCGAACAGGTAGTACACACACGTAATTTAAGCTATTTTTCGCGAAAAGTGAACGCTCAAGAGTTCCAACGCTTGGCTTTGGTGGAAATACATCGTCGTGGAGTGGAAAACGCTAAAGAAGTGGCATCTATTATGGATGGAGCGGAGTGGGAACAAGGATTTACTGACTATCACTGTCCTCACGCGACCCGCATTCTGGATTTTCCCCATGCATCAGAGCACATAAACGGTATCGGAGAGTTTTTGCATGGGGAACACACCCCTGAAAGTAAAGCCTGGCTCAAGGAGCGTCAGCACCGCCTGAAACATGAAGGACCGAATGGTCTCCTGCTTGAATTCCAGGAACTCCAACAACAGTACCCGCAATCACAGGCTATTTCTGGCAACTTGACTTACCTGGAAAAACGTAAAGCGCAAATGCAATATCCGCTTTTTCAAGCTCAGGGCTGGCCAATCGGTAGTGGAATCGTGGAAAGTGGCAATAAGTTGGTGGTGGAAACGCGACTGAAAGGCTCAGGCATGCATTGGGCAGAAGAGCATGTCAATCCTATGCTTGCCATTCGTAATATCATCTGCTCTGATCGCTGGAAAGAAGAATGGCCGAAAATCGAAGACAGACTGCGCCATCAAGCTAGGCACCAACGATCCCGTTTGCACAAAGCGCAAACCGCAATCCCCCAAACAATGCCATCCCGCTCGGCACCAAATCTGGAGGCTAAATTCCTACAAGCCTTATCCACAAAATTCAAACAACAGAATTTGCCCAAAAAGCCAAGCAACAATCCGTGGCGAAATTTCGTGTTCGGCAAAAACCTGTATCTACGGCCTAATCCCCCGAAAAAATGATACGCACCCGCACCAGGAAGCGCAGCAGGAACTGGAGGGGCGCAGGCGCGTGGAAAAGTCGCTGCGCGAATCGGAGGAACGCTTCCGCTCGCTGTTCGAGCGCATGTTGGATGGCGTGTACCGCAGCACGCACGAAGGGCGCTTCGTCGAGATCAACCCGGCTATGCTGCGCATGTTCGGCTACGCCAGCCGGGAAGAAATGCTGGCGGTAGACATCAAGAAAGAACTGTACTTCTCGCCCGAAGAGCGCGGCAGCCACTTGCTGGACAGCGGGCAGGAAGAAGTCGACGTCTACCGTATGCGCCGCAAGGACGGCTCGGAGATCTGGGTCGAGGACCGCGGCTCTTACTTGCACGACGAGCAGGGCAATATCACCTACCACGAGGGCATCCTGCGCGATGTCACCGAACGCAAGAAAGCCGAACGGGCGCTGCGCGATTCCGAGGAACGTTACCGGCTCTTGCTGGAAGCCATCCAGGACAGCGTCTATATCCTGGACAGGGAGTGGCGGCATACGTTAGTAAACGCCGCGGCCGAGAAATTCACAGGCATCCCCAGGGACAGGTTGTTGGGCGCAAAGTTGACCGACCTGTTCCCTGGAGTCGAACAGACGCCTTTCTTTGAAACCTTCCAGCGCGTCATGCGGACCGGCATACCGGACGTCGTATCTGCCGAATTTTCCTTTGCCGACGGGGGGAATGGGTGGTATGAAGTGCTGGTCAACCCGGTTGCAGAGGGAATCCTGTGCATCTCCCGTGACATCACTGAACGCAAACAAGCGGAAAATGCGCTGCGCGCGAGCGAAGCGCGGCATCGCACCCTGTTCGAAGAGTCCCCCGTATCGTTGTGGGAGGAGGACTTCTCGGCCGTCCAGGAACGCCTGGAACGGCTGCGCAGGCGGGGGGTGAAGGATTTCCGCGCCTATTTCCGGTCCCACCCGCAGGCGGTGGCCGAGTGCGCCGCGCTGGTGCGCGTGGTGGATGTCAACCGGGCAACGTTGGCGCTCTACGGGGCAAAAAGCAAAGATGATCTGCTGCAAAACCTGACGCTGGTTTTCGATGATGAGTCCTACCAACACTTCTGTAATGAACTTATCCATATCGCGGAAGGCGAGATGAATTTCGACTGGGAGGGCGTCAACCAGACCCTGGATGGCCGGCGGCTGCATGTCAGTATGCGCTGGTCGGTTGCGCCGGGGCATGAAGATGACTTGTCGAAGGTGCTGGTTTCGATCATCGACATCACCAGCCGCAAACAGGCCGAAGCGACCATGCGCTTGCAAAGTGCCGCGCTGGAAGCCACCGCCAACGGCATCGTCATCACCGACCGCGATGGGCTGATCGAATGGGTCAACCCGGCCTTTGCTGCGCTTACCGGCTATACTTTCCAGGAGGCCATCGGCAGGAACCCGCGCGACCTGGTCAAATCGGGATTGCACGACGAAGCCTTTTACAAAAACTTGTGGGATACCATCCTGACCGGGAAAACCTGGCGCGGCGAATTCACCAATCGCCGCAAGGACGGCAGCCTGTACTCCGAAGAAATGATCATCACCCCGCTCACGGATGCAGACGGCAAGATCATCCATTTCATTGGCGTCAAGCAGGACATTACTGGAAGGAAACAAGCGGAAGAACGGCTGCGGAACCTCAAGGAGTTCAACGAGGGCATCGTCCAGAACATGATGGAGGGCATTGTCACCACGGACGCCCAGGGCGCGGTCACGTATGTAAACCCTGCCATGGCGGCGCTGTTGGGGTGTACGCCGGAGGAACTCATCGGCCAGTCCTGGCTGGCCTTTGTGCAACCCGATCAAAAAACGATTGCCCAGGCGGCCGATGAACGCCGCGCGCTTGGACAGACCGACCGCTACGAACTCGGCATGGAAGACAGAAACGGCGCGTCGTTGTGGGTCATGGTTGGCGGCAGTCCGCGTTTCGATCCGCGAACGGGCGAATTTGCCGGCACCATAGGCGTCATCACAGACATCACCGCCCGCAAACAAGCAGAGGCCGAACTCCGCCGCCGCGCCGATGAACTTGCCGCCTTGTACGAGACGACGCGCGACCTGGCCGCGCAGCCGGACCTGCTGCCCTTGCTGCATACCATCACGGAACGCGCCCGCGACCTGCTGCGCGCCCCCGGCGGCGGGGTGTACCTGTACGACGCAGCGCGCAACGACTTGGAAATGGTCGTGGCAATTGGCGCGCCAGTCCAACCTGGCGCCCGCCTGCGTATGGGCGAAGGCATGGCCGGGCGCGTGGCGCAGAGCCGCCAGCCGCTCATCGTGGACGATTACCGCACCTGGGAAGGCCGCGCACAGCAATACGAAGGGATTTCGTTCCGGGCCGTCATCCAGGCGCCGATGGTATACGCAGAAGGGTTGATCGGCGTGCTGGCAGTCGAAGAGATGGGCGACTCGGAGCGCAAATTTACAAAAGAAGACCTCAACCTGCTGATCCCCTTCGCCAACCAGGCCGCTGTGGCCGTGCAAAACGCGCGCCTGTTCGAAGAAATGCGCCAGCGTGTGACCGAACTGGAGGTGCTGTACGAAAGCGGGCTGGCGTTGGGCGGCCTGCTCGAACCGCAAGCCATCGGGCAGATGATCGTCGCGACCCTGGCCGAACGCTTGGACTGGCATCACGCCGTCGTGCGGCTCAGGAGACCGGATAGCGAGACGCTCGAAGTCATCGGCTATGGCGCGCCCGGCCTGCGCCCGGAGGATTACCAGGGTGAGATCGAACGCTTGAACGGCCTGATCCAGCGCGTCGGCCAGGGCATGACCGGTTGGGTCATCCAGCATGGGCAGGCAGTACGCTGCGACGACCTGCCCGGGGATCCCCGTTACGTCGAGACCTATCCCGGCATCCGCTCCGGGCTGTACGCGCCCATGAAAGCCGGGGAGGAAACCCTGGGCGCCATCGGCGTGGAAAGCGAGACCGGCGCGGCCTTCGACGCCGACGACGAGCGCCTGCTCACCACGCTGGCCTCCCAGTCT